>NC_014632.1:1705386-2046464 GCF_000165505.1 Ilyobacter polytropus DSM 2926
GTGCTGATGATTATATCACAAAACCATTTAGTGTCTCTGTTTTAATTGCCCGTGTCAAGGCACACCTTAGAAGGGGAGATCGTGTAAAAGAACTCCAACTGTCTTCAAAAAAACTGGTGAAAGAACCTTTTATTTTAAACCTTGATACTTACCAGCTTTTTAAAAATGGTAAAGAAATTTTTCTATCTGCAAAAGAGATTAAAATCATGAAATTTTTTATGGAAAATCCAAATATAATATTCACCAAGGACCAGCTCTATGAAAAGATCTGGAACGACGTTTTTATCGACAATAATTCTGTCAGAGTTTACATCCTCAATCTGAGAAAAAAAATCGAAGATAACCCTCAGAAACCAAAATATCTTAAAACTGCCTGGGGAATCGGGTACAAGTTCACAGTTTAAAAAAAATCAAATATATCACTCCCTCAACAAAAAATTATTTGTGAGTATCGGCACCCTTTATATATCTCAATAAATCCTTCTTTGATGAGGGATTTTTTTTATTCTGAAATTTAAAATAATCTTTTTGTTGACAAAATAAAAAAAAAGGAGTAGATTTTAAATGTGCATATGCACAAAATGAATTTAGGAGGAGGTTTTATGCCACGTTTTAGAAAAAAGAGATGCTGCCGAATACTAGATGGAGAAAAAACCTTTAAACCTAACGGAATTAAAATGAGAGAATTAGAGATAGTAAACATCAATCTAGATGAATTTGAGGCTATTCGGATATGTGACTACGAGAACAAAAACCAGATAGAGGCCAGTGAAATTATGGGTGTCTCAAGAGCCACTGTCCAGAGGCTTCTCCAGTCAGGGAGAAAAAAAATCGTCGATGCATTGTTAAATAATAAGGCAATAAATATTAAAAATAATTATATTGATACTGAAAATGAGGAGGAAGTTTAATTATGAGTTGTCAAAGCAGCAATCTAGATGAACAAGAAATAAGAATAAAGGATAACATGGATCGGATCAAACATAAAATAGTTGTAATGAGTGGTAAGGGTGGGGTAGGAAAATCAACTATGTCAACCAATATAGCCTATGGTCTCTCTTTAGCTGGAAATAAAGTAGGGATTTTGGATGCAGACCTTCACGGTCCCAACATACCTCTTATGCTATGGGTAGAAGGAACAAAACTCCCCTCTTTGGAGAAACCTTTAGAGTTAAGTGAAAATTTAAAGGTGGTTTCCCTTAGTTTTTATTTGGAAAACTCCAACAACCCAATTGTTTGGAGAGGACCGGCCAAAATAGGTGCTATCAAACAGCTTTTGGGAGATGTAGACTGGGGAGACCTTGATTACCTCGTAGTGGATCTTCCGCCTGGTACAGGGGACGAACCACTTACTATAGCTCAGAGCCTTGGAAAAGTTGACGGAAGTGTAATTGTCACAACTCCTCAGGATGTCGCCATCTTAGACTCGAGAAAATCTGTAAAGTTTTCAGAAATGGTAAATATGCCTGTACTGGGAATAATCGAAAATATGAGTGGTTTTGTATGTCCTCACTGCAACCAAAGAATAGACATCTTTAAAAACGGTGGAGGAGAAAAGGCAGCTAATGAGATGAATGTCAACTTCTTAGGTAAGATACCTATGACTGCTGAAATGGTAGAAGCTGGAGATCAGGGAAAACCTTATATTTTCTCCCAAAGAGAGGGTGTGGCCTTTAGTGCTCTTAATTCGGTAATAACAGATATTATAAATAAAACAAAAGGAGAGGAAAAAATTATGAATAATCTGAAAATAGCTTTTCCTACAAACGACGGTGAAACTGTAGAGTCTCATTTTGGACACTGTAAACAATTTGCAATTTATACTGTAAAAGGAGAAGAAATTCTAACCAAAGAATTTGTAGATGCACCTCCACACGAGCCTGGACTACTTCCAAAATTCCTTGGTGAGCTCAATATTAACACTATAATAACAGGAGGAATGGGACAAAGGGCCATAGACCTTTTCACAGCTCAAAATATAGATGTCATTCTCGGGGCATCTGGAAAAATTGATAATAACTTAAAAGAATTTACTGGAGGAGAACTGTATTCAAAGGGTTCTGCTTGCAGCCATGACCACGATGAGGAACACAGCTGTAGTCACTAATTAATAAAAACCGGATTTCCGGTTTTTATTATAATGATAATATTGGATAATCAAATAATATTATTTGCAAATAGGAGGTTTATTATGTTTGGAAGAAGATCAAGATTTAACAGAGGTTTTAGCAAGCTTAGCTCTTTAGAAAATGAAAATCAATTTGGAAGATGTGTCAGAAACAGAGAAGACAGATTTTTCTGCAGAGAAGGATTTGGATATTCTGCAAGAAGCAGAAAGGACAGAAGAGAATTTTTAGAAGATAAAAAAGAATACTTTAAAAATAGATTAGAAGATCTGGAAAATCTCATATCTGAGCTAGATTAGTCTACCATGACTTTAAATTTATTTATTAAAAATTAAATTAAAAATGATTCCAAAGGAGGAATATATAATGAAAATAGCCGTAGCGTCTAAGGGTGAAGGTTTAAAAGCAGAAATCGACAACATGTTTGGAAGAGCAGAATATTTTGTAATAGTGGATTCAGAAAATACAGAGGTGAAAAGCATAGAAAATACTGCAAAAAATGAATCTAATGGTGCAGGTGGAAAGGCTGTAAAATTACTTTCAAATGAGGGAGTAGAAATAATTGTAGCTCCTGAGCTTGGACCAAAAGCAGTGACAGCAGTGGAAGCCTTCAAAATAAAAGCATATAAAAAAGACAGCCTTAAAACAGTGGAAGAGGCAGTAAAAGCTTATAAAGAGGGAAAATTAATAGAGTTTGAATCTGCCTCTGTAAGAGAACATTCTGGACTAAGAAGGGCATAACAATGAAAATAGCTGTACTTAGCGGAAAAGGTGGAACAGGAAAAACTACTGTAACCTCAAATCTAGCTGTTAATATCCCGGGTTGCACTTTAATAGATACTGATGTAGAAGAACCAAACTTACATATCTTCTTTAATTTTAAATTTAATCAGGAATACAGCATTAAAACAGAATATCCAATAGTTGATATGGAAAAATGCAATCTCTGTGGAAAATGTGGGGATTTTTGCAGATATAACGCTATTCTTCCTGCAAAAGACAAAGTACTTATTTTCAAAGAGATATGCCATAACTGCGGAGGTTGTGAGATCGTATGTCCTACAAATGCGATACAGTATGAAAAAAGAGAGATTGGTAAAATATATAGAAACAACTCTGACTCCTCTATTCATATGAAATACGGAGAACTAAATATTGGGGAGATGTCAGGAGTAAGAATAATAGAAAAGTTAAAAAAATCTGTAGAAAATGATCCCATAGTTTTTATAGATTCTCCTCCTGGGACTTCGTGTGCCACGGTAGCAGCTGTGGAAGATGTAGATTATGCAGTTATCGTATCAGAGCCTACGCCCTTTGGTGTTAGTGATATGAAAATGGTTGTTGAGATGCTAAAAGAGATGAAAATCCCCTTTGGTGTGGTTGTAAACAAAGCCGGACTTGGAAATAATGAAATCTACGAGTACTGTAACGATGAAAATATAAAAGTTCTTGAAAATATACCTTATAGCAGAGAAATCGCTGAATTTTATGCCCACGGAGTTGTTTTTAGTAAAAATATGCAAAGTTATAAAGAACTCTTTATAAACTTATTTGAAAATATAAAAACAATATTGGAACCCGTTCAGGAGGGAGGGCAATGATAAATGAAATAGTAGTAATTTCAGGAAAAGGTGGTACAGGCAAGACTACTCTTACTGCATCTCTTATCCCTTATTTTGAAGATACTGTGATAGCAGACTGTGATGTAGATGCACCGGATCTAAATATACTTTTTGAAAGTAATGAAAAATCTCAAAAGAACTTTGTCGGTCTGCAGAAGGCTTTTTTGGATAAGAGTAAGTGCATTATGTGTAAAAAATGCTATGAGTTATGCAAGTATAGCTCTATCTCATCTAATATTGATATAAATGCCGGAAAATGTGAGGGCTGCGGACTCTGCGAATATATATGCCCTGCATCTGCAATTACAATGAAAGATACAGTGATAGGTAAGTTATCTGTTTCAGAAACCTCCTTTGGAGACATGGTACATGCAAAACTAATACCAGGAGAAGATGCGTCTGGAAAACTTGTAGCCGAAGTGAGAAAAACTGCAAAGAAAATAGCTGAAGAAACTAATAAAAAAACTATCTTAATCGACGGGTCACCAGGAATTGCGTGCAATGTCATAAGCTCAATAACAGGGGCTAAAAAAGTGATTATAGTTACCGAGGCAACTTCTTCTGGAATACACGATCTAAAAAGGGTCTATGAGCTTACAAAAAAATTCCGATTGAAAATATACGTGGTTATTAATAAGTATGACCTCTCTATATCTCATTCAAAAAAAATAGAAAAATATTGTGAAGAGATGGGAATTGATGTGGCCTTAAAGATTCCTTTTCAAAAGAAAGTGGTAGAAGCTATAACTCAGAAAAGAATACCTTCTGTTGCAGAAAAAGATTTCTTTGAAAAACTTGGTTTTTTTGAATTCATAGAAAAACTTAAAAGTGAATAGGTGTGATGGCTATGTTAAATAAAAAAATAATTTTAGAAATGAATATTCAGGAGATTTTAAAAAAATATCCATCTCTTATCGAAATATTAAAAAAACATGGAATGCACTGCAATGAGTGTTTTTTTTCTGAAAAGGTTAATCTTAGAGAAGCTTTAGAAAGTTCTAGACTCCCCACCGAAGAAATTATAGAGGAAATCATAGTATATCTGGAAAAGTGAAGTTGAAATAAAGCTCATGATTTATGAAAATCTATATGGGAGGTATAAATGAGAGGTTATATACAAGTCTATACTGGAAACGGCAAGGGTAAAACGACTGCCAGTCTCGGCCTTATTCTGAGGGCGTTGGGAAACGACCTAAAAGTCTATGTGGGTCAGTTTATGAAGGGTCAGAGATATGGTGAACTAAACACCCTAGAAAAACTTGGTGTTTTAGTGGAACGATTTGGGACTGAAGAATGCCTCATGTCCCGTGACGATGTAAGTGAACTAGATATTAAAAAAGCAAAAGAAGGTTATAAAAGGGTTTTAGAGATCATCCTCAGTAAAAAGTATGATCTTGTGATACTCGACGAAATATGTGTATCTACGTATTTTAATCTCATAACAGAGGAAGAGATTCTTCATCTTATGAAAGTTAAACCCTTAGAAACAGAACTGGTTCTTACTGGAAGGTACGCACCTGAAAAGGTAATAGAGCAGGCTGATCTCGTAACAGAAATGAAAGAGATTAAACACTATTATGAGCAGGGAGTCATGGCCAGAGACGGGATAGAAAGATAAAATTACATTACTAAATTTAAGGAGTGGTTTTTAATGGGCAAAAAATATTTAGTTGTCGGTGGAGTGGCAGGAGGTGCCTCAGCTGCTGCTAGACTGAGAAGATTGAATGAAGAAAGCCAGATAATCATATTTGAAAAGGGACCCAATGTGTCTTTTTCAAATTGCTGCCTTCCATATCATCTGAGCGGAACTGTAAAACAGGCCGAATCTCTGATCCTAATGTCGCCTCAAAAATTTGCATCCCAGTATAATATCGAGGCGAGAGTCAATAACGAAGTTTTAAAGATAGACCGGGCAAATAAAGAGGTGGAAGTTTTAGATATTACGAGTGGAAAGACATATAGGGAGTCATATGATAAGCTAATATTATCCCCAGGTGCCAAGCCCATCGTGCCATCTATACCTGGGATAGAAAAAGTAAATACTTTTACCATTAGAAATGTTGTGGATATAAAAAAATTAAATCTTTTTATCAACGATGTAAACCCTACTAGAATAACCGTAATCGGTGGAGGATTTATAGGGGTTGAGTGTGCTGAAAACCTTGTGGAAGCAGGTTATAATGTCTCTCTTGTAGAGGCTATGCCTCAGATATTAAAGCAGTTTGATTATGATATGGTTCAGATTTTGAATAAGGAGATCGTGGATCACGGAATAGATCTAATCGTAGGGGACAGGGTAAGTTCTTTTGATGAAAACAAGGTAATACTGGAGTCTGGGAAAAAACTGGATTCAGAAGTGGTTGTGCTGGCTATAGGGGTAAATCCTGAAACAGACCTAGCTGTAAATTCAGGACTTGAGATAGGAAAGACCGGAGCTATGAAGGTGGATCCAAACTTTATGACAATCGATCCTGATATCTATGCTGTAGGGGATGCTATAGAGGTCTACAATCCACTTATGCAGGACTATTTTAAACTCCCTCTTGCTGGTCCTGCCCAAAAACAGGCACGTTCAGTGGCAGACCACATTCATAGCAGATGTATCAACAATACAGGATATATAGGGTCTTCTGTAATAAAAGTCTTTAATTACGGCGCTGCAGCAACAGGATTAAATGAACATCTATTAAAAGATATGAAGATTGAATATGATTCTGTAAAAATAATTCCTAAGGACAAAGTTGGACTTATGCCTGATTCTGAAGAAGTTCACTTTAAACTCTTATTTGAAAAACCAACAGGAAAAATATTAGGTGCCCAAGCAATCGGTAGAGGAAACGTAGATAAAAGGATAGATGTTATAGCTACTGCAATAAAGTTTGGGGCTACCATTGAAAATCTAAGGGACCTTGAACTTTGTTATGCTCCACCTTTTGGTACGGCCAAAGATGTTGTAAACTTTGCCGGATATGTGGCTTCTAACCTACTTCACGGTTCTTTCAGACAGGTGCCCGCTCAAAAGGTTAGAGAACTTGTTGAAACTAAAAAATATATAATCGATGTGAGAGAAAAGAAAGAGTATGATACAAGTCATATAAAGAGTGTAAAAAATATACCTCTGTCTGAGTTAAGAAAAAGAGTAGATGAGATACCAAAAGATCAACCTGTTTATCTGCATTGTAGATCTGGTCAGAGATCATATAATGCAGTTTTAGCCCTTCAAAATCTAGGCTTTAATAATGTATTCAATATCTCTGGGGGATTTATGGGAATATCATTCTACGAATATTTTAACGATAAGACAACAGGAAGAGAGCCTATAGTAACAGATTATAATTTTTTATAATCCGAAATTTAAAAATAAACAAGGATCATTTAAGGAGAAGAAGTTGAAAACTACAATTTTATTGGGAGACAGCATAACAGAGCTAAACCCTTTCAAACATGACAAAGTTATCAACCTAGGAGTCTATGGAAACACCACAATGGATATTACCTCTAGAATAAACGGAATATCTGAATTTAATTGTAAAAAAGTAATACTTAAAGTGGGGATTAACGATATACTAAAGGGATTTTCTTTGAAAAAGAGTTCCGAATATTATGGAAAAATATTCCATACTTTAAGGCAGCACTTTAAAAAAATTATTGTTCTGTCAATACTTCCCATAGAAGATAGGTCAAAAATAAATATGAAGGTAAGAAAGTTAAATAGAATTATCGAAGAAAATGCTAAAATAAATAATTTTAATTTTATCGATTTACATTATTTATTTTGTGATGAAAAACTCAATTTAAAGAGCGAATACTCTATAGACGGAATCCACCTTTCCCCAAAGGGGTATGAAATATTAAACCGTGAAATAATAAAATTAATATAAATTAGATTTTTCTAAATTCATAAAACTATAGTTATATGCGAAATTCACCATAAATAAAAATCCCCCGAGTTTTTCGGGGGATTTTTATTTGACTATTTTATGCTTTTTTAATAGCGATTTTTTTTCCTTGTTTTCTCCATTCTGACATCTCAGCCACAGCTGTGAAAAGTACATCTGTAGATGAGTTCAGACCTGTTTCAACTGAATCCTGGATAACCCCTATAACAAAACCTACAGCCACCACCTGCATTGCAACTTCATTTTGAATTCCAAATAAACTACATGCTAATGGGATAAGAAGCAGTGATCCACCTGCTACACCAGATGCTCCACAAGCACTTACAGCTGAAAGTATACTGAGGATCAACGCTGTACCCATATCCACCTGTATACCAAGTGTATTAACTGCAGCTAGAGTCAGTACCGATATTGTAATGGCAGCTCCAGCCATATTAATAGTAGCTCCCAAAGGAATGGAAACAGAATAGATATCTTTTTCTAGTCCCAGCTCTTCACACAATTCCATATTTACAGGAATATTTGCAGCTGAACTTCTAGTAAAAAAAGCTGTAATTCCACTTTGTTTCAGACATTTTATAACAAGTGGGTAAGGATTCTGACGAATCATAAAGAATGCAATCAGAGGATTTACAACAAGAGCCATAAAGAACATACATCCAAGAAGCAGCCCTAAAAGACGTCCATAGTCTACCATAGAACCTATTCCATTTTCCGAAACTGTAGAAAATACCAGTCCCATAATTCCAAGAGGTGCTAAGTTAATAACCCATTTTACAACCTGTGACAAGGCATCTGAAAAATTAGAAATCATTGTTTTAGTTGTTAAAGGAGCATTTTTAAGTGCAACTCCTAGTAATACTGCCCATGATAAAATACCTATATAGTTTGCACTAGCTAAAGCATGTATTGGATTGTCTACGACATTTAGAAGCAGTGATTTTAAAACTTCTACAACACCAGCAGGAGGTGTTACACTGTTTCCGGCACCAGCACCCAATTTAATAGCAACGGGAAACATAAAACTTCCAACAACAGCAACAAGTCCTGCTGCAAATGTTCCCACAAGATATAAAGTGACAACAGACTTCATATTTGTCTTTTGACCTTTTTCATGCTGGGATATTGCCGACATAACAAGAAAAAATACTAAAATCGGTGCAACTGATTTTAAGGCTCCTACAAATAATGATCCAAATATTGATACCGGTTGGGCCAGATCAGGAACTGTAATTGCCAACAGTGTTCCAACCACTAAACCTGCTATAATTCTTTTAACCAAACTCAATTGATTCCATTTGTTAAATAAATTTTTCATCTTATCCTCCATTATAATTACACAATTTTTTTCTTTGATAAAAATAGGTTTTAAAAATATTTTTAAATCTGTTATAAGTTGAATACCTACTTCTTTAATATATTTATTTTATTTCAGAATTAAATTTTAACACATATTTAATTATTTTTAAAGAAAAAAATGTATTAAATTCGTTTTGAAGTCCTGATATTAAACATATGTACCTTTTTGTATTTCTTGTCACAAAAAAATGGTACTTTCACTCTATAAAAAAATTGTTGTTAATTTATTTTTAATCTAAAATCAAAAAACAGACAGAGGATTAACCCTGTCTGTCTAAATAAATTTTAAATTAGTGATCTTGGATATAATTTTTAATCAGATACTATATAAATAAATATATCAATATCGGTATAAATGGAGCCAGACTTAAATTGGCAACTTTTATTTTTGTGATTCCCAAAATGTTGAGCCCGATGGCCATAATCACAAGAGATCCTGCACATGTTATCTCATCTATAACTACTGCTGATAAGAAAGGTGAAATAGTTCCTGCAAAGAGTACTATGGCTCCCTCATAAAATAAAATCATAAATGCTGAGAAAAACACACCTATTCCCATGGTTGCAGACATTGCAAGAACCACAAAGAGATCTATAAATGCTTTTGCATAAAGCACCTCATGATCCCCTATAAGTCCACTCTGAAGAGATCCAACTATTGCCATTGCTCCCACACAGACTACCATGGTAGAATTTAGAAATCCGTCTACCAAAGACTCCTTTTTATCCTTACCTGAACTGAATTTTGCCTCTATTGTAACACCTAGTTTTCTGAGCTTGTCGTCTATATCAATTATCTCTCCAATGATTCCTCCGATGGCTATTGCAGCTATAACTACCAGTATGTTTTTTCCTTTTAAAGAGCCTGATATTCCCACATAGAGCACACATAGGCCCATGCCGTTCATGACAGTATCTATTATTTTTTTATTGAATCTGTTTTTGAAGAAAACTCCCAGCAAAGACCCCAAACCAACTGCTGCAGAGTTTGCAAGCACACCGTTTAATATCATTGTTTCACCTTCTAGAATATGACTTTAGGCAAGTCTAACAGTTCTTTTTAGTTTTGTAAATGATAAGTTCATAATGTATGCATACAAATCTACTGAGAAGTTCAAAGTATAAAATAAAGACTTTCTTTTTCTAAGAGTAATAAAAAAGATTTTATTCCACTATCTGATGTATATATTAATTTTAATTGTTTTTTACTTTTTGATCTAAATACTCTTCCATCTTCTCGGCTATATTTCTAGATATATTTACGGCTTCTACCACTGTTTTGGCTCCCGTAACTACGTCTCCTCCGGAAAATACACCTGACATGGTTGTATGGCCGTCCTTGTCAGTAATAATTAGCCCGTTTTTATTTACTTTGATAGTGTTTACATTCGAAACTATTCGAGATTTCGGACCTTGACTTACAGCAATAATAACAGAATCACTTTTAAAAAGCCTCTCTGATCCCTCTAAAGGAGTGAATACAGGATATTCATCATCAGAAATAGCTTTCTTCATATCCACAATTTTTACTCCATCGTCGGTGATTTCCGTAGGTCCAACACGGTACATGAATTCCACTCCGTCAATTTTTGCATATTTTACTTCGTGTTCTCTAGCCTCTATAAATTCTTCGGCATCCCTAAATAAGATGGTAGCCTTTTCAACTCCATGCCTTATAGCTGTCCTTGCTGCATCCATGGCAACATTCCCCGCCCCTATAATGGCGATCTCCTTCCCAAGTCTGTAAACATCTGGATTTTTAAGATAATTCACAGCAAAATGTGTATGTCCCAAAGACTCTCCCTTGATACGTAACCTTTTTGGTTTCCATGTACCTGTTCCTATAAAGATAGCCTCATATCCGTCTAAAAAAAGATCTTCTACAGTTATGGTAGAACCTATGGAGATATTAGGTCTTATTTTTACTCCAGCCTCAACCAGTTTTTCTTCTAGCTTATCCAGCAGTGTTCTAGGAAGTCTGAACTCAGGTATTCCATACCTCAGCACTCCTCCGATCTTGTCATGGGATTCAAAAATCGTTATATCAAATCCTTTTTGGATAAGTATAAATGCCAGAGTTATCCCTGCGGGACCACCACCTATAATGGCGATACTCTGATTTCTCTTTTTTGGTTTCACAAGCTTCATCCTATCTAGATAAAATGAAGATATATAATTTTCTATATCCCCGAAATTCAGGCCATCACCTTTTATTCCCAGAATGCAGTTCCCTTTGCACTGGGTTTCATGAGAACAGATAAGACCACAGACAGAAGAAAGTGGATTATTTTCAAATAATATCTCTCCGGCTTCCATAATTCGATTTTCTTTAAATAATTTTATAATCCTCGGAATTTCAGTTGAAGCAGGACATGCTGCTACACAACGGGGATTTTTACACATTAGACACCTTTCAGATTCTTTTAATATATCGGCCATAAAAAACTCCTTTATTTCGTTATTGTCCAAATAAATTAACCTTTATTCAAATAAATGTCAACAAAAGTTAAATAAGTAATTTTTTATAAATTTACAGAAAAAATAAAAAGTGTTCAAATAGAATTTTATTGCCACTTTGTGAACTATACATACTAAAAAAATATAAAATAAGTCTTTAACAAGATCAAAATATAATTTTATTTTGATCTTTGTGATATAAGTGTTTTTCTGATATTTTAAAATTCAAGGCATTTTTTCATAGTTTTGGAAATTAGAATTCCCTTTATTTATTTTGTGGAGGATAAGTTTTAACGATTAAGAATATTTAAGTATAGAGGATGTATACAGTTAAAAATATTTAAAGGAGGATATCATATGAAAAAGAAATTAATTATTTTTTTGGGTCTAGGAGTATTTGCAGCTCTTGCAATTACACATAAAAGTCAAATATTTATCATTCCTCTTTTAACTCCCTTTATTCTCGCACATTGTGACACCATGGACGGCCCCCTAGTAGCAGATATAAAAAAATCTCTAAAATCTAAAAATATAATGCCGGTTTTAAAATGGATAAAAAAAAGTGATGAAGAAGAAGTAAAGAATATGTTCAAAAAAGTTTCATCTTTTTCTAAAGAAAACTCGGAACAGAAAGAATTGTTGGACCTGTATTTTATAGAAACAGTGGTAAGAGTCCACAGAAAAGGAGAAGGTGCTCCCTATAATGGTTTAAAGCCTTCAGGATTTCCCATTGATCCAATTATAAAGAAAGGTGACCTGTCTATTGACAGCGGAAAAATAGGTGATCTTGCAGAAATATTGTCTAAGGAGATTAAAATAAAAATAAAGAATAAGTTTGAAAAGGCTTGGGAATTAAAAAAAAATGCAAACTTAGATGTAGAAATTGGACGAAAATATACTGAAGCCTATGCAGACTATATACATTTTATAGAATCTTTACATAAATTAATTGAAGATTCACATCACCATCATTGAAAATTACATAGCCATCATATTATAAATTTTCCCTTACTTTCCAAAAAGTAAGTACTTCACTAAAGAAAAGTAAAGTGCTAATATTATATCAAATAAAAATTTCTTGTTAAATTTTCAAGTGAAAATATTTTAATCGGAGGTAGTAATTTTGAAAGAAGCATTTTTAAAAGCAATGAAGGAAAGATATGCCTGCAAAGAATTTGATGTCAATAAAAAGATCAGTAAAGAGGACTTTGACTTTATATTAGAGGCTGGAAGACTTTCTCCAAGTTCATTTGGATTTGAGCCTTGGCAGTTTTTAGTTGTAACTACTCCAGAAAAAAAGTTAGAGGTCACAGAGCATTCTTGGGGTGGAAGAGACAGAGCCACAGGTGCTAGCCATTTTATGGTAGTTCTTACAAGAAAAGGTGATATGAGACATGACTCTGAATATTTAAACAAGTTCATGAAAAATATTCAAAAGCTTCCAGAAGAAGTTATTGAGATGAAAACAAAGTTCTACAGGGATTTCCAGGAAGAGGACTTTAATTTATTAGAAAACCACAGAGCCCTTTCTGACTGGGCCGCCAAGCAAAGCTATATCGCTCTAGGTAACATGCTCACTGCAGCAGCATTCATTGGTATCAACTCATGCCCAGTAGAAGGTTTCCACAAGGAAAAGACAACCGAAATATTAGCTGAAAAGTTTGGAGTAGACACAGATAAATTTGATTTAGCATATATGGTTGCCTTTGGATACGAAAAAAGACCTCAGGAGTTTCCTAAGACTAGAAGACCTATAGAGGATATTGTAAAATTTTTCTAAAAATACCAAGTAAAATTTATTGTAATTAATTTTAAGATAATTTGTTAAAAACAAAGAGCTTAGGATTCACACCTAAGCTCTTTATATTTGAAAATAAATTTTCGATCAGTATACGGGAGTACTTCATTAAAATGTAGAAGAAATTTCAATAGCATCTACCGGACATACTGTAATACAGTCACCGCAGTCGTCACACCTTTCAGGTCTTACACGGTAGGGAGTCCCTTTTTCTATGGCTTTAAAACTGCATTTTTTATAGCACTTTCCGCATTCAATACATTTTTCAGTTATCTTTGGACCAGCTTCATTAAAGGTCATTCCTCCGAAAGCCATTCTTGTTCTTAAGACTTTGTGATCTCTGTTTTTACATTCAAAATCAAAGTCAAAAATCCCGACATAAAAAAAGAGCCAAAATTTCATTTGGCTCCCAAGATCAAAAACTACTTATAAATTTTAAGTTCATATCAATATCTAAATATCAAATAAATTCCTATTGCAACAACTGTATAAATCACATTATTTTTTATATCTTTTGATTTTAGACTTAAAGTATATGAAATCTTAGATTTGTTTGCACAGCAAGTTATACACTGAGACTGGGCCTTAAAAATTTTGATTGCAGTTGGACACTTTCTCTCACAGAAACTACAATTTTCACAGTTTTTGTTATTATTAACAGCTATAGACGAACTTTGCATTTCACATCTAGTTTTTCTAAAATTACTCTTCATCCTTCCCCCTAAAACATAAAAATATTAGAATTTTATGTTTTATTTGTGTCATTAATGTGACACAAATATAATATTATTTCATCTATATCTTGATTCTGGCAGTTATTTATAGAAATAAATTATGGAAAAATACCTCTATATTTTATAAAGTCTTTAATTTCATCTTACCAATACTTTCTTAACACTCTATCTATATGTATAGTATCTATCAAAAAAGTGCACACTTGCCAAGGTTATGAGTTGATGATAATATTTGAATAATACAATTAAAACTCTGAAAAAAGTTTTATTTGAAAAAATTTAATTTTTGAATATTAAATCAAAAATATACTAAAAGGGAGTTGTTGTCATGATATTAATTATTGCAAAGGCCACTGTGAAAAAAGATAAGTTAGATGAGTTCAAAAATACCGCTGCCAAACTTATAAAAAATACCAGATCAGAAGACGGATGTATAGAGTATGCCCTCTATGAAAATAACGAAGATCCAAATATCCTTACATTTGTTGAAAAATGGCGTGATCAAGAAGCTGTTGACAAACACGGAAGTACAGATTTTTTCAAAGAAAACATCAAAAAGATAATAAGCTACTCTGAAAATTTGGACATTTCTTTAAATACTGAAGTATAGGAAAAAGAGCTCGGGAGGTTATCCTGAGCTCTTTTTAGTTTGGCATATTAACAAATGAAATACAACATCTGAAATAAATAATAAAATCCCAGTTGAAAACTCTAATTTCATCTTATCGATACTTAAATCGCACAATCAAATCATCTTTTAAAATTACACTCTTTCAATAAAAAATATTATATCTTAATAAAATAATCCTTATAAATAAAAGGTTCCATGAATTCTATTTAAAAATATTAAAACACTTACTAGATAATTTAAAGGATATTTTAAATTAATATGTAGATAATTTACATAATAAATTTTTCAGAACTTTATATTTATTGAATTTTCAAAAAAACTATTATTTATATTCTCAATATAAGGTAAAAGGAGATGAAAAAGTATGAACCCATTTAAGTATGTTTCAAAAAAAATAATTATAGCTGAATTAATCTTGGCTTACTTCCTATTTTTCATTATGGAGAAAACACTAAATAACGACTTATTTAATGCCTCGTTGGAAATAGGCTACATACTGGTTGGATTCTTGGGACTATACTTTTTCATCAATCTAAATATGTCCATTCCCATAATAGGATTTAGCATAATCTTTTTAAGCTTTATTTTGGATTTTCTAGATGAGTTTGAAGCTTATTTCCAATTGCCAGGTTTTTTAGGAAACAACTTTGACGACATCTCCTTTTTGGTGGGATTATTAATTTTTGTTTCTGGACTATATATTATGACCAAAAAAAAGCAGGAATCATCAGAAAAATTAGAGTATTTGGCAAAATACGATTCTCTGACCGATACTTACAGCCGTCAATATCTTCCAAAAATTTTGGAGCAGATACAATCTCAGGACTCTTATCCTTTAGGTCTTCTCATTATGGACTTTAATGGTTTAAAATTCATCAACGATTCATTTGGTCACGATACAGGGGATTATCTGATTAAAGAGTCTGTGCTTCTATTGAAGAACTGCATGAACCCCGCTTCGGATACACTAATCAGGTTAGGTGGTGATGAATTTCTAATTATATCGCCTAAATCATCTCAGAAAACACTGTCTGATCTCACCAAATATATTGCTGATACTTGTGAAAAAACAAGCTTTATGGAAATCCCCATTTCTTTATCAATTGGCCACGCATTAATAGAAAATCCTAAGGATAATTTTGAAAAATTTCTTAGACTTGCTGACGATCGAATGTATCTAGATAAACTTATAAATCGCAAATCCATAGGAGGCAGCTATATAGAATGCCTCAAGAAAACCCTCGAAGAGAAAAGTTATGAAACCAGTGCCCATGTAAACCGAATGATCTCTATAGTCAAAATATTTGGTGAGTTTATGAAAACCAGCAGGGAATTTCTAGACGCATTGGAGTTGGCAACCTCCCTGCATGACATTGGAAAAATAGCAATTCCAGAAAGTATAATTTTAAAACCTTCAAAACTCGATGAACACGAATGGCAGGTTATAAAACGTCATCCTGAGATCGGAAGCCGTATTGTAAACGGTCTCTTTACTCTCCCACATGTTGAACAGGGTATCCTAGCACACCACGAAAGATGGGACGGAAAGGGATACCCCGCAGGATTAAAAGGTGAAAAAATCCCTTTAATTGCCCGTATCATAAGTATAATTGATTCTTTTGATGTTATGATTCAAGGAAGGTCGTATCAGAACTATAAATCTGTAGAGGAAGCTCTTGAAGAAATTCATGTCTGCTCGGGAAAGCAGTTTGACCCTACCCTCGTAACGGTATTCAATGAGATTATCACAACCGACTATGGAAAAATATCTGATGTAATAGGAATTGATAAATACGATGATTTTGATCTCTTACAAAAATTAGATGCAATTTAAATTTTCAGCATGAAAGAGGGCCTTCACCTGGAGCCCTCTTCTTTATTATTTTTTATATTCAACTGCTTTTTATACATCTTTTTACTGGCATGGAAAAAATTTCTTCTATGATTAGAGTCAAAAGATTTTTCCACGAATTAAAAACAATAAAAGAGGTTATAAATAATTTTTAAGAATATATTTTTGTATGATAACATATGTCAATATCGTCAACGGGAGGAAAACATGATTGAGGTTTTATTAGAAAATGGAGAGATCAAAAAAGTTTTAAGTATAGATGAGCTTGATGTGGACAGATCTAAAATACTAAGTATTCAGCTGATGGAAGCCAGTGAAAAAGAGATTACCACATTGGCCAAACATTTTGATTTTATTATACAGCCCTTAGATAAAAGAAGTGAGATAGAGATAAGCTCTAGATACGTGGAAATCGACTCACAAATATTTTTAAATTTAACCTTCCCAAATTTGACCAAAGATCAAACAATCGAAGAAGCCTTCATCCATGTAATAATCTTAAAGGACATTCTTATATTAAATTTAAACGGAGTCTCTGATATTTCACTCATACAGATTTTAAAAAACAGAATTTTCTATACAAGCAATATAAATTCTGACCAGGAACTCCCCCTTCTTTTTCTGAGCTCTCTCACAGATTATTATGCTGACCTCATTGAGTTGGTTTCAAAGAAGGTAAAAAGATATTTCAAAGAAGTTCTAGATCTGAAAAATATTTCGGTAGAAGAACTTGATAATCTAACAAAAATAAAACTTGATAATATTCAACTTAAAGAATGCCTTATAGAACTCCAAAGGATCATATTACAACTGAGAAGAAGTCCTGCCATGAACGAAAGAAGTCAAGAACTCTTAATTTCTGAGAGTAAAGATTTATCAGTAATAAACGGACATATAAATTATAACTTTGACAGGCTTAATGACCTCAAAGATAATATTTCCAGCAAGATCGAATTAGAGCAAAATCATATAATTAAAATTTTTACCGTAGTCACAGTGTGTATCGCACCGCCAAGCTTGATAGCCGGTATTTACGGAATGAACTTTGATATTATGCCTGAATTGGGATGGAACCTAGGTTATCCTTTTTCTGTAATTATCATGATTTTGTCTATAATTATAACCCTTGTCATACTAAAGTTCAAAAAATGGATTTAAAATTTTAAAAATAGCAATCTTATTCTTTTTATAAAAATTATTTTACTGCAATAAATATATTTACATTTTTCTTTATTTGGAGTATTCTACATAGAATATTTATTGCTGACTTTTCTATTAATAGTGATATGTGTAAAGTCTCTAAAGGGGGAAAATTTTGAAAAAAGAGATCTTCAGATATTTAAAATTAATTTTAGGATTCTTTTGCTGCTCTCTAGGTGTGGTTATAATAATAAAATCCAACTTGGGATTCTCACCCTGGGACGTACTTCATCAGGGAATATCAAAGGTTGGAGGGATAACTATAGGCCAGGCTGCCATTCTTGTGGGAAGTACTGTTGTGACCCTAGATCTTTTTTTAGGAGAAAAAATAGGCAGCGGAACAATACTCAACACACTGTCTATGGGAATATTCATGGATGGAATTCTTTATCTAGATATAATTCCTCTGAGTACTAATATTCTTATGGGGATACCGATGATGTTTTTGGGATTATTTATATTTAGTATAGGCTGTTATCTCTATATATCCACAGGCCTTGGATGTGGTCCTAGAGATGCCCTCATGGTGGCTCTCACCAAAAAAACCAACTTTTCAGTGAGAAGCATAAGAAGTGTTATGGAGGTAGGTGTTTTGGTGACTGGATATCTTTTAGGAGGATATGCCGGTATTGGAACTGTTATGGTAGCATCCTTCACAGGGAGTTTCATGCAAGGGGTATTCAGATTGTTTGATTTTGATGTGAAATCAGTTGTTCACCGGGACATAAAAATGGAAGCAGTTTTACTTAAGAATTATATTTATAGGGGAAAACATCTAAAAAAACCAAATTAAACAGAGTGGACAAAAATAAGAAGACCTCTCAACAGGGGTCTTCTTTTCTAATCTAAAAATAATTTTTCATGGCAAACTGTATCAGTCCCAATGAAATAGAAAGCATAGTTATACCGATTATAATATCTAAAATTTTCCACGTAACTTCTTTTTTGAATATGGGAATAAGAATTCTTGCTCCATAAGCCAATCCGAAAAACCAGACAAAAGATGCCAGGCAACTACCTATTACAAAATCCGGTCTCTGATGTATGGGAAATTTTGAACCTACACTTCCTATGAGAATAACAGTATCCAAGTATAAATGAGGATTTAAGAGGCTTAAGGCCACAAGTGTTAATAGAGTTTTTTTTACTGACTCATTCTCCCTGTTTTCCTCAAGCTCCATAACTTCACTTTTTTTTATCGCCCTAACTATTGACGAGATCCCATAGTAGCTTAAAAAAAGAACTCCAAAGGCTGTGGCAGAGAGCATAAATACCTTATTCCCCTCTATAATTCTTCCTAATCCCAGTGTCCCCAAGCATATAAGCACAGCATCTATTAAAGTGCAGGTTACGGCAACTGCAAATACATTATTTTTTAATATCCCTTTTTTTAGAACATAACTATTTTGAGCCCCTATAGCTGCAATCAAGCTGAGCCCCAATCCAAATCCCTGTCCTGCCACTGCAATATCCATATTATTCCTCCTGAAATGATTGTAATATCTTTATATATAAAGTATTATAAACTATAACGTATACGTAACAGTCAAGGAGTTGATAAAAAAAATGAGAGAAAGTTATAAAATAAGTGAAATAGCAAAAATTTTCAATATATCCCGGAGGACATTGATCTATTATGATGAGATAGACTTATTCAAGCCCTACTATATAGATGAGGAGAATGGTTATAGGTATTATTCAGAGCATCAGACCTATGTACTGAGGTTTATAATCGCCTTAAAAAATTCGGGATTTTCATTGAATGAAATAAAAAAATATACTAACTTCAAGAGTATAGAGGAGAGTCAGGAATTCCTGGAGAGTAAGATTGAGGCAATGAAAGAAAAGATAAAAAATCTGGAAAAATCAATAGAAATTGTTAAGATAAAGTATGATCAACTGGAAAAAGTAAAATCTTCCGAAGGTCTAAAACCTGGCATCGTAACTGATATAAACTTTAAGATGATTATTATTGATGTAAAAAAACCTTATGGATATGTCCAGACAGAAAAGGCATTTAAAGAACTGTCTCAGATAGAAAAAAATCTACAATTAAAAGAGAAAAAGCATGTTGCCATTGTGGGCATGAAAAATCTTAAAAAATTGAATGTTTATCCTCTGAAGTTCGTGGGTTCTGTTATTCCTGATGAATTAGAGCATAGTGCAGCAATCAATGTAGAAGAAAAAAAATGTGCGACCATCACCCACAAGGATTCATTTGAAAATTTAAAAAACAGTTATAAAAAGTTGATGGATTTTATAGAGGATAATTCTTATAAAATAATCGGAAATTCACTGGAGATATCAAGTGAGGAAAAAATACAGCTAGAAGGTGGTATAGGGGAGGTCATAGAAATAATAATTCCCGTAAAACAGGTTTTATAGCCGCCTTGAGGCAAAAAATATTCTATACTTTGACTCAAAGTATTTTAAACTTATTCTGTCAGGCGGCTATTTAAACAAACGTAATCTCTAAAGATGCGATGATATTACTTTTCAAAATCGATATTTCTGTTTTTTAAAATATTCTGATAAACTTTTTTTTATACTTATTTCAGAAAATAAGTATAATCTCTGATATACTCTGGCATCAAAAACAGAACATAGAAGCCCCACACAATCAATATAACGTGCAGTACATCGTTCTCAGAGAACCACTTGCCTTTTGCCCATAGTTTTTCAGTAATTCCAGCTTTATAGTACTTATCATACCCCCACCAGGATGCATAAATAAGTACCCATGATCCAATCAAAACCAAGTCCATTGTATATCCAAATTGAAAGTATCTGACTACATTTAATACACAGAACAGTATAAAGCTAGGTAAAGATGCTAACATCATAAATTCAAAGGTGATAAGAGACTTTTTAGGTATAAATGCCCCAACGAAAGTAACAACAGTATATAAAACAGAAAGTATAATCGAATACCAGATAAGTACTTCTCTAAAAACCCCTGTCGTACATGAATAAGCTATTGCAACTGTCATTGCATTCATACTAACCTGCTGAAAAATAAGGTATATTACTTCCCACCAGCTAGTCCATTGACATACTTCTTTCCTTGCACATTTTAGTTCATATCCAAAAGCCTGGTAGCTCGTACCGGCTATTACAGCTCCCACTCCCCATAAAATAAGTGAGATTCCCCACCAATATCTTGATATTTCTTTTCCTTGTATCTGTAAAAATTTCACACCGGCCAGCGTCACTATTATTCCTAAAAAATATACCCAAAATGTGGAACTAGGCTGGTTTAAATAAAATTCTATAGCTCCTATTTTTATCTTTTTTACAGGCTGCTTTTCAAACCAATTATCTTTATTGAGTTCTGTATTCGGTATTGTTTTAACTCTACCAAATAAGTCTTTTAAATCCATCTAAATTCTCCTTCTTATATTACTCATAACTAAGGAGCCTTACATGACAACTAAAAGTTAATGATAGTTTTTCATGCAAAGCCCCTATACAGTATTTTATCTGATACAATAAATCTTATTAACCTTATATCCCGTTACCATACACATTGCTACACAAACTATTGATGATCAGGAACTAAAACAAATTTTCCAACGTGCTTTTTCAGAGCAAATTCTTTCTGGGCTTCTACAATGTTTTCCAACGTGAATGTTTTTGCCAAAAGAGGTTTGATTTCGCCTTTTTCAATATACGAAATAAGATTTGGAAAAACAGGTTCATCCCATGCAGTGCACCCGATTAAAGTCAGGTCCTTTAAGTAAAAGTCACGCATATCAAGCTCCACAAGTGGACCGGCAATAGCTCCAGAGGATACAAATTTTCCGCCTCTTTTCAGTGCCTTTATCATTCTGGGGAAATTTGCTCCGGCAACATTATCCACTACAACATTTACAGATTTTTCACCCAAGATTTCCAAAACATCATCATCCCTTGATATAACTTTATCTGCACCTATCTCAAGTAATTTTTCAAGTTTCGTCTTCCCGGCGATGGCTATTACAGTTGCTCCTCGACGCTTTGCCAACTGAACTGCAGCAGAGCCGACACCGCCTGAAGCTCCGGCTATCAACACACGGTCACCTTTTTTTACCTTTGCTCTATGAATCATATTCTCCGCTGTACCATAGGCACAGGGAATAGTCCCTAACTCTGAATCACTCCAGTCACAGTCAACAGGAAAAACTTCCTCTGCAGGAACCTTTACAAACTGGGCAAAGGCTCCGTCAAAATCAGAAGCCATCCAGATGTTTTCTAGGGAATCCCAGCCTTGACTACGCATACAAGGACGGACCAAAACCCTTTTATTTATTAATTTTTTATCATTTTCTGAAAAAGCAGCCACCACACGGCCGCAGCAATCTGTTCCCTGTATAAATGGGAAAGGAGTAGCTTTATTCCATCCACCATCTGCACTTTCTTCTGCAGCCTTTTTTTCTTTTTCTTCAGAATCAAGCGATGTGGTGCTGGTTGTAACTTTTGACGAATACCAACCAAGACGTGTATTTATCTCAGTATTATTGACCCCGGCAGCAAGAACTTGTATAAGAACTTCACCAGGCCCGAGTGTTGGAACAGGAACGTCACGGTAATCAAGCTTTTCATAGCCTCCGTTTCCAGTTGTAACAACTGCTTTCATAGTCTCTTTACAATCACTTATATCAAAACGATTTTTTTTTAATATTTCTTCGTTTTTCATAATAATCTCTCCTTTTTTTATAAAAATTTTGATATTTTTACACGAGAAATCATTTATCTGAAATCCCATTAAATATAACCTTATAATATCTATATACTTGGTAGATGTATAACATTATATCATCTTTTTAAATTATTTCAAAAGAAGCTAAAGATTTCATACCTGTTTCTCTGTTCTTGTACCAGATTAAAAAGCGTGATATAATGTCCTTTATTACATCTATAGAAACAGGAGTAACTATGAAATATAAAAAAAATAGAAAATTAATCACAGAGGGAAACCTTTACCGGGTCATCTTTTCCATTGCCTTGCCTCTTATGGTAAGCACCCTTGTGCAGAGAGCGTATACTCTCACAGATATGTATTTTTTGGGAAGGTTGGGAAGTCTGCAGGTGGCTGCAATTACCTTTGTCGATCCTATTATTACTGCGATATTAAATATGGGACTAGGCTTATCCGTACCTATGATTGCCACAGTATCACAGAGTATAGGGGCTCAAAAGTACGACACAGCAAAAAAAAGCATAGGTAATCTCATATATGTCGCTTTTATAACGTCATTAATTATAGGGGTATCTGGATTACTTTTTTCCACTGCAATTCTGAAACTTTTAAACCTTGAGGGAAGGCTTTTATCACTGTCTTCAGATTATCTGAAAGTAGTGCTTTTAGGAACAATTTTCACCTTTATAAATACCTGTTATATATCTATAAAGCAGGCTGAAGGAGATTCTATGAAGCCCCTCTATATGAATGTGACAGCTCTTATGCTGAATATACTCCTTAATCCTATATTTATCTTCCAGATGAATCTTGGGATAATAGGTGCTGCCCTTGCCACAGTTCTGTCTAAATGTCTTTTATCCATCTATGGAATCTGGGACACTTTTAAGGGAAGTGGATTAAAGATTGAAAAAAAACACCTTACTATAAACAAAGAGGAATTTAAAAGAATGGTTGCCCTGGGGTTGCCGGCTATAATAACCAAGATAGCTTCTCCCTTGGGAAATATGCTTATTAATTCCCAGGCCTTGTCCTACGGACCAGCTCTTATAGCATCTGTCGGATTGGGAAATAAGATAAATTCTATAGTCTTTAGTCTAAACAGCACCCTCTGTACTGCAATGACAACCATAACAGGACAGAACCTTGGAAATAAAACTCCCGAAAGAATAAAAGAAGCCTTCAAAAAAATGTTAATGCTCATATTTTTTCTTGGAACACTGGGCTTATCTGTTGTCCTGCTTTTTTCTAAGGAAATAGTCGGTCTTTTCTCAAATGATCCAGAAGTCATAAAAACAACAACAGAATTTCTTAGGGTTACTTTCCCCACTGTATTTATGTGGGGTATTTACCAGGCTATCTCTGGAATTTATCAGGGGGCAGGCTACACAAAGATATCTATGTATATTACCCTTATAAGGTTATGGATAATAAGAATTCCGTTAATATTTATTTTAGCTGTATTTATAGGAGAAAAATCTCTTTGGTATTCTACGGCCATAGCAACAAACTCAATAGGAGTAATCGCCATTATATTTTATCTCTCCAATAGTTGGATGAAAAATAATAAATATATCACAGTTTAAAAGCCAATAAAAATTTATAGTTATTTAGATCCGAATATAAAATTTAAAATCTAGACTTTTTAACTAAGCAGCTTAATATCATACTTCTATATATAAGAGTAATGGCTCTAAACAGCTATTACTCTATTTTTTTGAGGAGATCCTAATTACTTTAGCAATCATCTCACAAGTTAAAAATCAAGCTTTCTTCCCTATTTTTTTTTGCCTTATACCTATGTCCATGCAAGCTAAACTAATCTTTTATTTCAAATTAAAGTATTGAATTTATCGGTATTCGTTACTTTTCTCTTGAAAGAAAAGTAACCAAAAGTTCAAGCCTGTGAAAAATCAGCTAAATAACCTTGAAAATCCAAGAAAAACTCGAAACTCGCTACGCTCAGACAGTCGATTTTTTCTAAGGATTTCACTGCGGTTATTCTTAACGCTTATTTTGTCAATGGCAAAAGAAAAAAGATCGAAAACTTCTCGCAAAAGAACTCGTATCTAGTTTTCGTCTTAACTCTGTGAAACTCTCTATTTTTCTCTGTGCCCTCTGTGGTCAAAAGGTTTTATCTTTATTCGTGCTAATTTTTTTTATCTTTTATAAGATTTTCATTCGTGACAAAATCTTTTGACTCTAATATTCTTATAAATTCAGTAATTTATCAGGATTGCTTTCAAGTCGCAATTTGAGTTACGTGCTACTTTATCTTTATCTTCTTAAAATCCTTTTTAAAATTTTCTTTTAAAAGATCGGATTTTTTAGAAAACCTCTCGGTGAGAGCCTCAGAAATATCTCCTAACTCAAATACAAGTTCTCCGTCACAGACTTTTATATCAAAGTTTTCAACATACTCCAAACTTTCAAACTCCATCCCGTCAGCAGCCTTTACTATCCCAGACAGCTTGTTTATCCTACTTACCTCCTTAGATGGAAGGACTCTGTCTAATCCCTTTACCAGACTGAATTTACCCCTATGATTTTTTGCAATCATAGATGTCACTACTCTTTCCTCTAGGGAAAAGGGCAGGTAATCACTAGAAGCTATAATCTCATAGGAGTGATCGTTATGCTTTTTTTCTGAGATGGAATAACCGATATCGTGAAGAAGGGCTCCGGCCTCTAAGAAAAAAATATCTTCTTTATTTAGATTCATGACCTCTCTTATCTCACGAAATATTTTTACTGATTTTTCCCTTACCCTCTTTATATGATGGGGATCCGGTGATAATTCTACAGCAAGTTTTTCAGCCATGGAAATTTTTTCACTCTGTGAATATCTCATAGATCTGATATCTTGTCTGTTTTCAAACTCAGTTATTGAATTTATGGCTGCTATACTCAAAACATTTCCCAAAACTAGTGGTACCTCATGAAGAACTTCTTTGAATTCAATAATTTTTTTATGTCTTTTTTTTCTCAAAAATAATTTCAATTTTTCCAATTCCCATATTTTTTTATTTAAAATATCTAGCCAGACATCTATATCATGTATCTCTCCAAGGCAGTCTTGATATTTTTTGAAAAAAACTATCAATTCGTTATATTCTTGGCTTTCAACAGATAAAGCCTCTAAAATATACCTTATTTTTTTTATTTTTATTCTAAGTTCATGGAGCTCTTTTGAATTTATATTCACAGGATGATTAATTATAATTTCCTGAATTTTTTTATATAAGTTACGGTAAATTTCATACTCATAAACTTCTTTATCTTTCAGAAAATTAGTAACCTCATAAAGAAATTTTTTTCTGGAAAATTCAGGAATAGATTTTACCAACTCTCTTTTCATTATCTCCCTTTTAAATAAAAAATCATCTAGTATACCTCCTAAGGAGCTGTCTACCTCTACCCTATTCATAAGAAAATATATCTGAACCTCTAGATCCCTTAAAGGTCCTAACATGGAAGCAATTTTTTTTATAGGAATCTCTAGTTTTTTAGGGCAGTTAAAAAGCTTCAGTATCCCTCTTATCTTACGAATACTTACCCTGCACTTATGGATTGTTTCCAGGTCGTTGCTTAGAGATATTTTTTCTAGGTTTTCTTCTAATATTTTTGACATCTTTTTTATCTCATGATAAAAAAATTTAAATTTATACATCAAATCCCTCCTGATAATAAGCTTTAATAATCAATATTATTTTTCTTTAGACTATGTGATTATCCTCTAAGATTTATCTGTCTATCACTAAAATCTCCTCATAAACAATAAATAAAATACATATTTAAAAGTATACTTTCTCAGTATATTTTTATTTACAGCTTTTCAATTGGAACTTTGACTTTTGAAAATATAAATCTTATAATTTAATGAAGAGTAAGTAGATTTTAGGAGGTGTATATGCCTGTTATTTCAGTTATCGAAATATCACCCACATCTGTGGAAATGATCATCTGTGAAAAATCAAAGGATAAAATTAAAATTTTAGAAAATGTAATGGAAGAACTTAACATTTTTTTAGATTCAGAAAAAAACAACTATATCTCATTTGGAAAAGGAAAGAAACTTTGCAACATCCTAAATAGAATGAGATCCCTTTCTAAAGATTACGGTGTAAAAAATATCCTTACACTGACTACCAGCAGTTTTAATTCTGTAAAGAACCTTCTTTTTATTTTAGATCAAATCAAGATAAAAGTAGGCTTAGAAGTAACTGTTTTAACTACCTTTGAAAAGAAAAAACTTCTGTTTAAAAAATTTCTCATTAAAAAAAATGAGATCATCCCTCCAAGAAAAAATACCTTACTACTGAATATAGGATCAGCCACAACTGACTTTTTTATCATCAATGGAAAAAAACTTATGATAAATGAATTTATATCAACAGGGGGCTATAAGTTTGCAGAAATTATAAATAACTACGAACTCACCCCAAAGGAAAGTAATAATTTCATTCAAGAGTATATAGAAAATTATCTAAATCAGATAAAAAAAGAAGTAGGAAGAAAAAAAATAAATAGTCTTATTTTATTAGGAGAATCAGAAAATATTCTTACAAAAACAAAAGGTCAATTTTCAAACTTATCCTATGAAAAACTTGAAGAAATGATGGAAAACTTAAATGAAGAATCATTTAAAAATATAGCTCAAAAATATTCCTTAACACCTATACAGGCCAGAACAACATTTGCAAGACTCTCCTTATTGAAGTATATTTCGGCTTATTTTGAAATACCTGCAGTAAAAATATTTTATTATGATACAAAATATCTCATGGCCTATGAGCATTTTTATCCAAAAGAAAAAGATCTTATGGAAAAAGAATTGTGGGAACTTACCATTCAGGCTGTAATAGATAAAGCAAATAAATTTAGCTTTGATAAAAATCACTCTACTTTTGTCCAAAACGTCTCAAAAAATCTTTTTGATATTCTAAAACCTCTGCATAATATGGATGAGGTCGAAAAAAGACACCTTGAACTGGCTGCTTTTCTTCATGATATAGGTAAGTATGTCAATTTTAGCTCACATCAAAATCATTCCCAGTATATAATTGAAAATTCTTTTATACCTGGACTTACAGAGGAAGACCTTAAGGTTGTGGGACGCCTTTGTTATTTTCATAATATCGCTGCCTCCAAGTATTCAGAGAATATAGACAATCTAAGTGGAAAAAGGCAGATGGATATCATGAAGCTTGCTGCAATACTAAAATTATCTGTAGCTCTAGACAGAAGTAAAAGACAAAAAGTAAAAAATATAAAATTTGAGTTAAAAGATTATGAAATAATTATAGATATAACAACCCTAGAAGATTACCGTATAGAGACTATATCTTTTGATCATCAAAAAGCATTTTTTAGAGATGTTTTCGGTATTAATCCAGTACTGAAGATAAATAGGAGGCTTTATGGGGAATAATTATGAATATAACCATTTTTACAATAGAGAACTCAGTTGGTTGGAGTTTAACCAGAGGGTTTTAGAGGAAGTATCTGATTCCATAAATCCACTTTTGGAAAGACTAAAATTTTTGGCCATTACTTCTTCAAACTTAGACGAATTTTTTATGGTCAGGGTTGCAGGTCTTATAGCTCAGTATGAAGAGGGACTTATAAAAAAAGATATATCTGGTTTAACTCCTGAAGATCAGCTAAAGGCAATTAATAAAAGAGTTAAAAAATTTGTCCAGGATCAATATACTTCCTACAAAGAAGTCCTTAATACATTAAATAAAAAAAATCATCTCAAAATAAAAAAGTATTCTCAACTGGATAAAAAGCAAAAAATTTATGTGGACGAATTTTATAGTGAAACTCTTTTCCCTATTCTGACACCGATGGGTATAGACGTCTCGAGACCCTTTCCACATATTTTGACAGGTTCATTAAATATTGTGGTTCATCTTCAACATGAATCAGAAAAACATATGTCCATTGTACAGGTCCCAAGAGTTATAAACAGAATAATCGAACTTCCCAGTAACTCTGGAATAGAATTTATTCTGATTGAGGAAATAATAAAATCTAACCTACAGGATCTTTTCCCTGGATGCAACATTTTGGACACAGGGTTTTTTAGAATAACAAGAAATGCAGATATGATAATTGATGAAGATGAGGCAGATGATCTCCTTATCGAAATAGAAAAAGAACTTCAAAAAAGAAAGTGGGGAGAGCCTGTCAGGATAGAATACGATAAGGATATTCCCAAAAAATGTCTCGAATTTCTCACAAGAAATCTAAAAATTCAATTTTCCAATCTCTATGAGATAGACGGCCCCCTTGATCTGACTTTTATCTTTGAACTTATGGACCACGATGGATTTAAGGATATAAAATATGAAAAATACACTCCAAAAAGGTATGCTCAGCTTGAAAAAAATACTATCTATACAACCCTTAAAAAAGAGGACGTGATACTTTCTCATCCCTATGATTCTTTTGATCATATATCAGATCTTATAGAGGCTGCTGCCACAGACAAAAATGTCCTTGCCATAAAACAGACTCTATACAGGGTCAGTGGTGATTCACCTATAATAAGCTCGCTTATAAAGGCTGCTAGATCCAATAAGCAGGTTACTGTGATGGTAGAACTGAAAGCTAGATTTGACGAAGAGAGAAATATAATGTGGGCTAAAGAACTTGAAAAATCAGGATGCCATGTTATTTACGGGATAAAGGGACTAAAGACCCATGCCAAATGCCTTCTCATTGTCAGAAGAGAACCTTCAGGTATAAAGAGATACCTTCATTTAGGAACGGGAAATTATAATAATTCAACGGCAAAATTATATACTGATCTTTCCCTTCTTACTACAAATGAAGAACTTTGTGCAGATGTCAGCAACCTCTTCAACATCCTTACAGGATTTTCTCAAAATCGTAAATGGAAAAGGCTAATAACAGCCCCCAAGGACATGCGGAATGAATTTTACAGGTTAATTGATCGAGAGATTCAGCATACAGCCAACGGTAAAAAGGGAAAAATAATCGTAAAAATAAACTCCCTTGTAGATGAAAAAATTATTAAAAAGCTATATGATGCCTCTCGAGTCGGGGTGGAGATAGTTCTTATTGTAAGGGGAGCCTGCTGCCTAAAGACAGGTATAAAAGGTATTAGTGAAAATATAAAAGTTTTCAGCCTTATCGGAAGATTTTTAGAACACACTCGTGTTTACCATTTTGAAAACAACGGTGACCCGGAACTTTTTCTTTCCAGTGCCGACTGGATGAGTAGAAATCTTGACAGAAGAATAGAAACCCTTTTCCCTGTTATAAAGTCCGGTCCTTATAAAAAAGTTATGGAGACCATAGATTCCATCTTAAAGGATAACATAAAGTTAAGACAATTAGATGAAAAGGGCACTTATTTTAAAGTAAAAAATGATAAAAAGAATTTTTCTTCTCAGGAATATCTTTATGGAAAAAAACAATAAAAAAGCACACGGGGATTGATTTCCTATGTGCTTTTTTCAGTAAAGTTTTAACTATATTTAATTTTTTCTAAAATCCCTGCCAGCGTTTAAAGCCAATCAGCCAACCCATATGATAAGAAAATATAATAATCGAAACAACAACTATTCCCGTCCCCAAAACAAATAGCGTATCTTTTTTATACCAGTTGATTGTACGGTAATATGTTCGTTTCATATCTGTCTGAAATCCCCTAGATTCCATGGCAATAGCCACTCTTTCTGCTTTTCTTATATTTGTTGCCAAGAGTGGTATCGCATTTCGATACCAGGGATTTTTCTTTTTATACCATTTTTTCTGTTTAGAACTACGTATTCTATGGGCTGCATTTATCAATCCAAGATCTGATTCCATTGAGGGCAAGAAACGTAAGGCCGTCAATATACCATAAGCGATCCCGGGGTTAAGTTTGCACTGTTTGATAAGACTCAATATTAAAGCATCTGGTTCAGTGTTAAAGGTAAATAAAATAGATGTGACTCCAATTGTTAAAATCCTGAAAAACAAGACAAAACCTACAATAAGACCTTTATCTGTAAAGGTCAAAGGCCCGAGGCTTGCAATAATTTCAGGATTTTCAACCCTTGCTAGTGAGGCGTTCATCCAGAGCATCCCAAAGGCAAAACAGACAAGTGGTATAATCATCTTTAGATTCTTTCGATTAAATGATTTTGTGACAAGGGCAAAGAAAAAACTCACCCCAAACAGCATAACCATTGTATAGGGGTCAAATACCATAAGAGATGCCAATACAATAATGAAGTTGGCAAGAAGTTTTGCAGCTGGATTAAAATGTCTCATGTCCATAAATATTCACCTCATTCATGAGTTTCATTCTATAAGGCAGATCAAGTCCACTCTTTCTGATTATTTCATTTTCATTCCAAAGCTCTTCAGTATCTCCGTTGTATAGAATTTCACCCTGAGACATGACAGCAATTCTATTTGCATAGGAATCTACTAAATCTAAATCATGAGTGATCATAAATATAGTCATTCCTTGCTGATTTAGTTCAGTAAGTTTTTTCATTAGCATGATAGTGTTCTTCTCATCCTGACCAAAAGTAGGCTCGTCCAAAATTAAGATTTTTCGATCTCCAACTAGCATCGTTGCAACAGAAAGGCGTCTTTTCTGTCCTCCAGAAAGGCTAAAGGGATTATTAGCAGCATAGTTATCCAGATGAAAAGTTTTTAATAAACTGTTCACCTTTTCATTTCTGTTTTTTTCATCAAAATATAGTTGATCTATGCTATATGCAACTTCTGACCATACTGTGTCTTCTAAAAATTGGTGTTCAGGATTTTGAAAAACGTAACCTATCAAGTCATAAAGTTCTCGTTCTTTGTATACAGTTAATTTTTTCCCAGAGATGGAAAGGCTGCCACTAGATATGTCCACAAGCCTAAGTATAACCTTTGAAAGTGTCGATTTACCACTCCCATTTCCTCCGACCAAGGCAAAAAAATCCCCTTCATTCACAGTTAGATCGATTTCTTTTAAAATCCTCCGATCTTTTGTATACCCAGCGGATAATTTTTCCAGCTCAAGTATCGGTCTCTTTCCAATATTTGCTGTCTTATTGGGAGTTTTATAGTTGTCTTCTATTACTTTTTTTAATAACGTCTGAGATATCTTCTCTTTTTTTAGTTCCCCTATACTACAGGGAACTCCATTAAAGATATGCCCCTTATCCTTTAGCTCCCAGTAGATTCTTAGACTGTGAGGACACCATATTCCCTTTTCCCTAAGCAGCTCACCGTGCTTATAGAACATCTCACGAATATCCCCGTCACAAAGTATTCTGCCACCTCTATCAATAACAATAAGACGGTCTAGAAATGAAATCCAGTTTTCCAGATTATGTTCTACCACCATTAGCCCCTTGCCCTTGTCACCGGCCTTTTTAGAAGACTTTACCACCTGTCGTCGACCTTTGGGATCCAAATTTGCCGTCGGTTCATCTAGCAAAAGCATCTTAGAATCAATAGCCGAAATAGATGAAAGTGCAAGTCTTTGCAGTTCACCGCCAGACAGGGTATTAATAAGATGATTTACCTTTTCCTTTGGAAAGTCAAAGTCTTCCATTGATTTATTTATTATCTCAGGCATAATATCCGGATCGATACATTGGTTTTCCAAACCAAAAGCTACCTCGTCCTTTGGGTATAGGGAGCAAAACTGACTTTCAGGATTTTGAAATACTATGCCAAAAATACGTGCTGTATCAGATAACTGCATATCATTAACTGATATACCGTCTACTAAAATATCTCCAGTTACATCGGCATTGTCATCTCTTTGAATAATCCCCATAAGAGATAAAAGCAGCGTGGATTTACCACTGCCGCTTTCACCTAAGATAAGAATTCGCTCTTGAGTATTAAATTTTATATTGATGTCTTGCAGAACAGTCTCCCCATTGATTTTAACCGATAAGTTGCGAACATCTATTATTGCCATTATGCATTTACTCTCTTTTCAGCTCTTTTACGCCCTAACGGGAATGAAGACAATGCACCTGTAGCTGCAAGTCCGTCACCGATCCATTTACCAAGTAAACCAGAAAGTACAGCACCTGATACTAAACGTACAGCTAGCATAGCTGCTAGCATCCCCAATGCAAATTTTGAATATCCATAGGCAAAATAATTATAAATAAAACTTGTTACACTTGCCCCCATACCTGCTAAAACCAAAACAGGTGTTGAGTACTTTTTCCACCCAGTTGCAGCAAAAACTGCCTCACAACCAAGACCTTGAATGGCGGCACCCACAAATACCATTATACCAGAAGGTGTCCCTAATATAACCTCACCTAAAGCAGCCATAAGCTCAGCACCAAGGGCAATCCCAGGCTTACGGATAATGTATGCCCCTGTAATTGATGCTGTGAACCAAATACCATACACTATATCAAGTCCGATAGGTCCAAATGCGGCATTGGCAAAGGCCCAGATAGTGATACCACCTAGATACATAGCCCCAAAGGCAACGCCTAGTACACACAAAACTATAATGTCTTTTAACGTCCAACCAAATTTTTTAGTCATTTTTTTGTTCCCCCTTTAATTTTTGCTTTCTCTTTTATTAAATAGAAAAATAATTAAACTACACTTTAATGATATGAATTATACCTCAATTTTTTCTTTTGCCTTTGATGGGCTTCCCTTTGAAAATGTTGCATGAATAATTGTATGGGGAATCCTTTTAGATACACCTTCAAAAGATGTCTCAAGTAAATTAAAGATAGATTTTGCAGTTCCGTCAAGTCTTGTACAATAATGATAACTTTCCACATCTACATTAGAAAGAGCCATGGCTTTTTCAACCTCCTCTACAATCACCGGAAAATACTGGTCACTCCCCAAAGGATAAAGAGACCAGGCACAGGCCACCGGCATATCTTCCATAGGAAGATCCACATATTTAGGCTCAGAATCAAAATCAAAATCTTCCGGCACATCACCAGGACATCCTACTGAAAATAAAACATCGGCAACAACATGCCCCCCGGCATCAGATGCTCGTAAAAAAAGTTCTTTTACATAAGCAAAGACACGCTCTCTGTTTCCTTGTATTGTAGTTCCTAGATCGTCTGTCATAACAGCCAGTCCTGTAGAGTCTGTTTTTTTTATCGCCCCTAAGATCACATCTACAAAATTATCCTGCATAGGATAGATTCCTATTCTCGCACCAACAACATCACTTGTTCCACATTTTAAATTCAACTGTCATTCCCCCTATTTTTCCCTGTATATTTTATAAAATTAATTTAAATCCTATTTAAAATATAAACTAAAGCATAAAAAAAAGTCATAAACCATAAGTTTATGACTTAATCTTTGCAGTATAAATAGCATAAGTGCTCGATTAATTGTCTAAAATCCCTACGGTAGCATTACCTACATCAGGTTATAAGGGTTCAGAACTAACAAAGTTCAATCTCAGCACGCTTTCAGCAGCTCCCCAATTACTTGATTTTATTAAATTTAATATAATTCATACTACTACAGAGAAGTAAATAAGTCAATATAATATACCATTTAAAATACCTAGTGTCATATAGTTTCTATGGAATCTTTACCTATGAAATAATTCTAATTTTGATACTTATTTTGTGCTCTATTTACTCCTTTGATTCAGTTAGATTGAATAATCGATCTAAGTTGGTGCCTTTATTCAAATTAAAATATTTAATTTCTAAAAAGTAATACTAAATAAAGAAGTTAATTTATGAAAGTTTCCAGCAATTATCAGCTTGAGTTGACTAATAATTATCGGCCTTATTATAGTGAATTACCTGAGACAGATCCTTTACATTTTTCGGAGAAATATTCATATCTGTATAACCTACTGCCATCATCTCAAATATCTCAAAATACTCAGGAATACCCAAAAGCTCCTTTGTTTTCATTTCTACCTTGGGATTTCTAAAAGCTGACACCCACATAGAAGCTAGACCTAAACTCGTGGCAGCAAGCTGCATACTCATAAAAGCACTGGCAAGGGTACTAGAGAATGTAAAATTCCACCAATTATCGTTATCTTTTACAGAAACAGGACCACGTTCTCTCACTCTAGGATCACCGTATAACAGAATATAAACAGGGGCATCTACAAACCCCTTAGAAGTTTTTCCTTCACCTATTCCATCAATAAGATACTGAGTAACTTCATTTTTATAATTTTCATCATCTATTACGACAAATTCCCAGGGCTGAGAGTTGAATCCAGAAGGAGACTGTATTCCGACTTTTATAATTTTTTCAATATCTTCCCTTGAAACTTTTTGAGTGGTAAACTTTCTTACAGATCTTCTCTTAGTTGCTATCTCCAATAAATTATCATAATTCATAGTTCTCTCCCTTTCATCAATTAAAATATGCCTGACGTGTTCAAATCACACTGCTTAACTTAGTAGACGTGTCTACTAAGTTAAGTGTGAAACTATTTTAACACAAAATAGTAGACGTGTCTACTAAAAAAGAGAACGTCTAAATTAATGTTTAGATAAAATAATTAATCACACAGTAATAGAAAATAGTTCAGAAAATAAATATTGTAAATTCACCAGTGAAAAAGTTTATAAATAGGCTTTTTTTATCATTTAATTATCTATTTGATCTTCAGGAATTTTTTAGGGTTGTTCACTGTCAAATTTTCAATAAATTTCCTCTTATCATTTTGATTTAATTTTTTAGATTTATTAACAAGATTTTCCAAGTGTTTATAATAGTTGGCATATGAGCTGTCATAACACTCTTCAGAAATAACCATAGGAACATCAGATCCCCATAAAAGTTTCGAACTGACACTGTACTTACCTTCTTTGAATTTCTTTAGATAATCTAGCTCTATTACTTTTTTCAAATTTTTAGAATAATCATTGATCTTACCAAAACTTTTTCCATAATTATAGGCAGATATATCAGAATAGGTATTTGGGTATCTCTGTAATAATTTTATTATTGTGTAAGTCCAGGTATTTTTGTCAATTCCGTCAGAAAAAATTCTACCTGGATCAAGCATATCTTCTACTCCGTCCTCACCTCCAAAATGTGCAAAATTTATTCTTAAGTTTTTAAGTTGGGGGTTTTCTTCTAAAAGATTCAACCAGTTCTGAGGATGAGTCATTCTATTTATGTCTTTACTTGAAAGTTCGGCACTGTAAGACCCCTTCTGACAGTGGACAGTTATTGGAATATCCTCTTTTATACACCATTTGTAAAATTCTATATATTTTTTTCTTTTATTCTTCTTAACTGGATAAGGATTAAAGCCTATTGGAGGATATATCTTTATCCCTAGTATACTCCCAGATATTAGGTTATTTATACTTGCATTTTTATTGGAAGAATCAGAATATTTTTTCCAAAGTTTTTTTACCGCATCAAGTCCGTTATCATCAAGCACAAGTTTCCTTAGATCAAAACCGATAAAAGGACATATTTTAATTTTATTTTTTGAAGCTTTTATTCCTTTAATCAGCCTTTGAGTCTGGAATTCCAAATTGGAAATTCCTAAACTATTTTCTTCTACTTCCTTTATACAATCAAAATCCATTATCAGTGGGGTTATGAGTGTTTTTGAGAGATCAATTTCTGGGATTTTGGATAAGTGTTCCTCAAATTTTATTATAGAATCTTTTAAATCTCTTTCAAAGAAACGAATAAAATCTTCTTTCGTTGCGACAATGTCGTCCCCCTTTTTTATGAGATTAAAAGGAGCGAACAGCGTTATCCCTAGACTTTTTGTAAAACGGTTAATAGTATTTACATTGAGTTTTCCTTGGATAGTAGCGTATAGAGGTATATCTACAATGTTGAATATATGACAGTGGCAATCGATAAACTCATTCATATTTTTTCCTCCTAACAATAATCTTGATATAATCATTGAATACCTGATCACTGAGGTCTTTTACTTAATTTATTGCTTCTATTTAGATTGTTCCAGTGAGTAAATAATATTCCTTCTAATATTGAAACAGGGTAAAAAAACACTTTTTTAATGGAGAATTATAAAAAATTTAGAAACTCTTTTCCCTGCCATTGTCTTTCATATGTTTACATAGTTCATCTTATTTTTTTCTTTTAAAATATGTTTGACATAAACCATCTATACTGTTAAAATTTAGTACACGTGTCTACTAATAAAGGAGGGCATATGGATAAACCTTTAGATAAAATTATGAATGATACAACAAGAGATATAAACAAATTTTTATCTCATCATATGGATCAGTATTCACTGGGAAATGGTCAGTTTGGTATTCTCTATGAAGTATCAAAAGAAGAGGGTATATGGCAAGAGGCAATAGCTCAGAGAAGAAATGTAGGAAAATCAGCAGTGGCAAAGTCTATAAAAAGGCTTATTGAAAACGGCTATCTTTACAGGAAAAAAGATGAAATAGATAAGAGAGCTTGGTGTCTATACTGTACTGAAAAAGGGAAGGATATGATCCCTGTAATAGTAAACCTAATTGAAACTGTAAAAAAACTACTAACTAAAGGTTCTAGTGAAGAGGAGATAAAAATATTCAGGAAAGTTAATGAAAGGATGAGGAAGAATATAGAGGATTATTTTAAGAGTATAGAGGGATAATCTAAAACTTTATCTATTCCATAATTACATATAAATTAACTTTTGACCCTTGGTGAAAGTTCCGTCAGAATATCCCTTAAATCAGATATTTATCCGTTATTTCCTTCTATATAATAAACTAAGAAAAGCACATAGGATTACCCTATGTGCTAACTAATTTTTACCCGAAATTTATCACCTATTTTCTTTAAAATATACAAATACTAAATTTCAGGTTTATGTACTTTTATCTTCACATATTAATTTTATCTGTCTTAATATTTACCTTTAGCCTTTTCTTTAAGTTTTTAGGATATATCATTTTTTATTTTATTGGTATTCCATAATGATTTACCTGATATCTCTTGTAACCAGTAATTTAGTTTTCAGGAATTCTAATCTCTTGACCAACATGGAGATAATCTGGATTTTCTATATTATTTTCTTCAGCTAGTTTTTCCCAAGACATATTATATTTTTGTCCTATTTCAAATAAACTATCCCCTTTTTTAACAATATAAGTAGAAGGAAGTTCTTCCATTGCAGCAGTTTCACTAGTTCCCATCATTTCTGAGGCTTTCTCACTTACTGCTTCTGTCATTTCAGACGCTTTCTCTCCTACTGCCCCGGTCATTTCTGTTGCTCCTTCTTTCATTTCTGTGGCTTTCTCAGTTACTACTCCTGTCATTTCAGACGCTTTCTCTCTTGCTGCCTCGGTCATTTCTGTTGTTCCTTCTTTCATTTCTGAGGCTTTCTCGGTTACTGCTTCTGTCATTTCAGACGCTTTCTCACTTACTGCCCCGGTCATTTCTGTTGCTCCTTCTTTCATTTCTGAGGCTTTCTCGGTTACTGCTCCTGTCATTTCAGACGCTTTCTCACTTACCGCCCCGGTCATTTCTGTTGCTCCTTCTTTCATTTCTGAGGCTTTCTCACTTACTGCTCCTGTCATTTCAGACGCTTTCTCTCCTGCTGCCTCGGTCATTTCTGTTGCTCCTTCTTTCATTTCTGAGGCTTTTTCACTTACTTCTTCTGTCATTTCAGACGCTTTCTCACTTACCGCCCCACTCATTTCTGTTGCTCCTTCTTTCATTTCTGTGGCTTTTTCACTTACTTCTTCTGTAACCACAGGCGTATTTTCTGTTGCGGTCTCTTCTTTAGGTTTTTTATCACCACATGCCAGTATTGAAAGGACAGCTAATAATATTAATAATTTTTTCATAAAAAGTCCTCCTTATTAACATAACCTCTATAATATTTAGATTATATTTTAGATGGCGACCTTATTTTCTTTATGCAAACAATTAACAATTCCCAAAGCTTAGGTATTTTTCCCGGTTCATTTAGAATATATTTTTAAAACGTCGTCACCTTTTGTCCGTTTCTATGCAACTCACAATTGACTAGTAACATTTGAGTTAATTCTACTTATAATCCCTCCTTAATATTATTTCCGAACTGATAACTATTTGACAATAATCTCTACACCAAACCAAACAAACAGATAAAATCAATTTTAAGTATCTCAATATATATTTACAAGTCAGTATTAAAAAACCCTTTTTTATCATTACTCATGTAGTTAAAAGATCTCAAATAGAAATAAAACATATTCCAACTGTAAAAATTAAAATTCAACACCTTGTTTGTCCTTGAAATTTAACCTGATAGAGAGTATACTTTGTGAGTTGAATTTTTATTCAAAAAAATTAAAAGTAAAATAAGCAGCAAAAATAATATTTTAATCTTGACTACAGATCCAAAATTAAAAGGGACATTATATTGCTGGGACTGTAAACTCCCATAATCCAGAAAAGAGGTTTTATGAAATGGTCAGAGTTTAAACTAATGAAAAAAGAAGTGAAGATATATTTTTATATCTTGATTTTTACCGCTTTAGCCACAGGTATGAGCCAGGGAATACTTTCCAACTATTTTAAAGATGCTTATAACATCACCGCATTTGAAAGGGGAGTTATCGAGTTCCCACGGGAAATACCTGGAATGATATGTGTACTGGTTATTGCATTGCTAGCAGCACTGAACGATATACGTGTATCGATGTTTGCACAGATACTAAGTATTTTCGGTATTGTTGTGCTGGGCTTTTTCACACCTCAATTTTCAATAATGCTTGTCTTTTTATTTATAAATTCTTTAGGTACTCATCTGTTTATGCCACTTTCTGATGGTATCGGAATCTCACTGGTAGATCAGGATAAGTTGGGAATGCGTATGGGGCAGTTTAAAGGAACATCTGTTAAATTCTTAATGGTATCCTCAACCATTGTCTTTATCTGTTTCAAATTGAATATTTTTAGCTTTTCAACTGCTATTAAATGGCCGTTTGTACTGGCCGGCATGTTCTTACTGATAGTACTTGGGTTATTGATCTTATTGGACCGAACAATGCATCATCCGGTGATTCATCATAAAAAAACAAAATTTGTTTTTAGAAAAGAATACAAACTTTATTATATATTGGTTATCCTGTATGGTGCCCAAAAGCAGATTATGTTAGTTTACGGTCCGTGGGTACTCATTGAAATATTAGGGAAAAAAGCAGATACACTGGCTTTACTGGCAATTGCAGGGGCATTTATAGGAATTTTCTTTATCCCGGCTTTAGGTCGATGGCTGGATCGATACGGAGTTAAGAAGTTATTGTATGCCGATGGTATATCCTTTGTAATGGTATATTTTTTATTTGGATTACTAACAACCGGTTATGTTACCGGGACATTATCAACAATAGGATGGCCAGTACTGTTAGGATATTTTATGGTGATCATCGATAAGATGTCCACACAAATGAGTTTTATCAGGACGGTTTATCTGAAAAATATAGCAGTTAATTCCTCAGACATTATCCCTACACTTTCTCTTGGTATGAGTATGGACCACTTTGTCTCTATCACCTGTGCCATTTTAAGCGGCCTTGTCTGGAGTGTTTGGGGACCTCAATATATATTTTATTTTGCAGCTTCTATTTCTCTTGGGAATATTTATGTTGCTTACAAAGTAAAGCTATAACCGATCTCTAATCTAAAAAATATGGTAAGGCAGAACTAAAACTTTATCTTGGCATTTAAATTTAAAAGTTGTAGAATCACTACAATCAAATATTTTCTTATCTAGAGAGAGGGAGGGACTGGCCCTTTGACACCTCAGCAACATGCTTTTATGGTTTGTGCTAAATAGATAAGGGTGGATAAATAAAGCAGTCTCTTGCATGAAATGACCTCATATTTGGGGTCGTTTTTTTATAAAAAATTTTAAAAATTCGTTTATGGAGGTAAAATATATGAGTAAAGAAAAATGGTCTCTGGAAACCAAAACTATTCAATGCGGATGGCAGCCGAAAAATGGTGAACCCCGTGTACTTCCTATTTATCAGAGCACAACTTATAGATATGATACTGCCGCTGAAGTAGCAAAACTTTATATTTAAAAATGTATAACCCATTAAAAATAATAGAATTTTAAGTTCAAAACATCTAGAAGTAACACTGTGAATAGACTTTGGCATCAATCTATTTATAGAGCTTCCTACAGTTTCAATCAGTTTTCTTTTTATATGATCTATGAATTCTTGACTTTTATTCTTGGAACGCTTTGAATTTTTACGTCTCATGGGTGAAAGGTAGATATCAACATCACTTAAGACCTCTTCAAGAACATAATCATTATAGGCTCTATCGGCATAAATAATAGAGTCTTTAGGCAAATCAAAATTGAAACCATTAAGTGCAGTAATATCAGCAATGGATCTAGGTAATATTTTATATTCCACAGGCAAGACCCTCTCATTTGTCATCAAATAAAGTCTTGCTCCGAAAAAAATTTTCTTTTACTTGAAATGTATCCTCTGTAAAGATCATGATCCAAGTATATTTTACATCTAGGAATTCTATAATTGTCACATGCAGAAATAGAGAACGAATCAACCATAAATTCTTTGGTTTTAGATCTATTTTTATTATATTCCATAATGAAATCCATTATTTTACTCAAGGTAGATCCCAAGTTTGCAAGTCTTCTAGAAAATCTACTTTTAGAAAGGATATAATCAAAATGAGGATAATCTTCAAAAAAAGTCAAAGTCTTTTGAAAATTGCAGTTAAAATAGATTCCTGCGACTATAGCAGTTGTAATAACTTTAGCATCTTTCATTTTGGTTTGAGAACTTTCTTGGTGCCCAGTAAGGTTAAGAATTAATTGAATAAATTCTAGTATATTTTTAAGGTTATTTTTCATATTTATGCTCTCCTGAAGTTGTTATTTTAAGAGTGTTTTAACGTATAATTAAAAAGGTAGCAACTTAGGTTATATAATTCATTATTTCATCAAAAATTTTAAATCCTCTGACAAATTGCCTTTTTCATGGTACACTCTCTGCATTTTGAATTTTGAAGCCCATCCATTTTAACTTCCCAGTAAATATTTCCGAATCAAATTTTTTATATCCTTTAATTCCACAATTAAGAACAGTTGTTTAACTGTTCTTTTTTTTTATCAAAAGTAGTAAATTTTTAAGATTTAAGTTAAAATGAATATGTAAAATAGTGATTAGTTGTAGATAATTTTATCAGTAATTTAAAAAAATAGATTTATGTAAAATTTTTAAATCTATATTAAATCATTAGGAGGAAGTATTTATGCAAGGGAAAATTGTAGTAACTGTAATCGGAAATGACAAAGTTGGAATTGTAGCCGGAGTAACTAAAAAACTTCAAGATTTAGATGCCAATATTGTTGATATCTCTCAAACTATTTTTGAAAATGAGATATTTGCAATGATTATGCTTGTTAATGTGGAAAAATTCAAAGGAAACTTTGACGAGATGAAAAAAGAATTATCTCCTTTAGAAGAAAAATTAGGCGTTAAAATTTATGTTCAACATGAAGATATTTTTAAAGCAATGCACAGAATTTAATTGGTAATCGAAAATCTGCAATTGATAATTTTAAAAATAAAATTGTTTTAATTTTCCATTGTCAATTATTACTTTAATTTTTTAGGAGGAATGTAATGCACATAGTAGCAAATGAAATATTGGAAACTATTCAAATGGTTGATATGCAAAACCTTGATGTAAGAACAGTTACAATGGGAATCAGCCTTTTGGACTGTATAGACAGAGACCACAAAGTAACATGTGAAAATATCTATAACAAAATCATAAAATATGGAAGAAACTTAGTTGAAATAGCTGATAAAGTAGCTGCAAAATATGGTGTACCTATTGTTAACAAAAGGGTATCTGTTACTCCAATCGCTGTAATCGGAGGAGCTACAGATGCAGAGGACTATACTTGTTTTGCTGAAGCACTTGATAAGGCTGCAAAAGAGATTGGAATTGACTTTATAGGTGGATTTAGTGCCCTTGTAGAAAAAGGATTTACTCCTGCAGATAAAAAACTTATTGCATCTATCCCAAAAGCTCTTAGCACAACGGACAGAGTATGTTCATCTGTAAATGTCGGTTCGACTAAAGCAGGAATCAACTTAGATGCAGTTGGGATGATGGGGAAAACTGTTAAAGAGTTAGCTGAATTATCAAAAGACACTGACGGGTTAGCGGCAGCTAAATTTGTAGTCTTTACAAATGCTGTAAGTGATAATCCATTTATGGCTGGAGCTTTCCATGGTGTTGGAGAAGCTGAAATCATTCTTAACCTCGGTATAAGTGGACCAGGAGTTGTGAGGGCGGCCCTTGCAAAAGTTGATAAAAAAGCTCCTATTGATGAAATAACTGAAACTATTAAAAAAGTAAGTTTCAAAATTACTAGAATGGGAGAATTAGTAGGTAAAGAAGTTGCAAAAGAATTAGGAATAGATTTCGGTATAGTTGACTTATCATTGGCACCGACTCCTGCTGTTGGAGATAGTGTTGGTAATATATTAGAAGAATTTGGTCTTGAATCTGTAGGAGCTTATGGTACTACTCTTTCTCTGGCAATCCTTAATGATGCTGTGAAAAAAGGAGGAGCTATGGCTGCTACAAGAGTCGGAGGACTTACTGGGGCATTCATCCCTGTCAGTGAAGATCAAGGAATGATTGCTGCTACAAGTAAAGGATATTTAACACTTGAAAAGCTTGAAGCAATGACATGTGTTTGTTCTGTAGGTCTTGATATGATTGCTATTCCAGGAGAAACTCCTGACTATGTAATCTCAGGAATTATCGGTGACGAAATGGCAATAGGTATGGTTAACAGCAAAACAACGGCTGTAAGAGTTATTCCTGTACCCGGTAAAACTGTTGGAGACAGAGTTGTATTTGGAGGACTTCTTGGTGAAGCTGACATTATGCCGGTTAACTCATTAAACTGCTCTACATTAATCAACAGAGGTGGAAAAGTTGCGCCTCCTATTCAAGCTATGAAAAACTAGTGAGAGAAGTAGTAAGTAGTAGATAGTAAAAATCTGAAAAGGTAGAGTCAAAAGATATTTTTACCGCGAATTAATGCTGATAAAAATTTTAAAAGGACGTTCGTTTAACTAAACTGAACGTCCTTTCTTTTATTCTTCCAATTTTTCTTTAAAACCTAATTTTCTTAAGAAAATAGGATTTCTGTAATGGAAGGGACTAAGGATATTATTTTTCTTATCCCCTATACTTTCAACTGAATTCATAAGGTGTTGCAAAGTTGCTAAAAATTATACCGTACTTTTGCAACAGCCTATTTAGAAAAGAATATAAACTTTATTACATATTGGTTATCTTGTACGGTGTCCAAAAGCAGATTATGTTAGTTTATGGCTTTATTGCCCCTAGGTATTAATTGAAATCTTGGGGAAAAAAGCAGACACCTTGGCTCTTTTATCAATTGGAGGAGCCTTTATCGGGATTTTCTTTATTCCGGCCTTGGAACGATGGCCGGACAGGTTCGGCGTCAAGAAATTATTATATGCCGACGGAATCTCTTTTGTGGTAGTCTGCCTATTATTTGGATTATTGACGACAGGTTATGTTTCCGGTGCACTGGCAACGACAGAATGACCCGTGTTGTTAGGATATTTCATGGTAGTTATTGATAAAATGTCCACCCAGATGAGTTTCATCAGGACGGTGTACTTGAAAAATATAGCAATTGATTCTTCAGAGGTTATCCCCTCTCTTTCCTTGGGTATGAGCATCATTACCTGCGCTATCTTGAGTGGTCTTGCCTGGGGACTCTGGGGCCCTTAATATATATTCTATTTCGCAGCATCTATCTCCCTTGGGAATATTTATGTTGCTCACAAAGTAAAGCTATAAATAACCCATAGTATGGAAAAACACTTCTCAAAGGGAACTGAAATTTTACCTTGACATTTAAATTTAAAAATTATAGAATCACTATAATCAAATATTTTCTTATCTAGAGAGGGGGAGGGATTGATCCTTTGACACCTCAGCAACCTACTTTTATGGTTTGTGCTAAATAGATAAGGGGGGATAAATAAAGCAGTCTCTTGCATAAAATGATCTCTTATTTGAGGTCTTTTTTTTTATAAAAAATTTTAAAAATTCGTTTATGGAGGTAAAATATATGAGTAAAGAAAAATGGTCTCTGGAAACCAAAACTATTCAATGCGGATGGCAGCCGAAAAATGGTGAACCCCGTGTACTTCCTATTTATCAGAGCACAACTTATAGATATGACACTGCTGCTGACGTGGCAAAACTTTTTGATCTAGAAGCTGAGGGGCATATGTATTCTAGGATAAGTAATCCTACTTGTGATGCCTACGAAAAAAAAATGGCTGCCTTGGAGGGCGGAGTGGGAGCTTTGGCTACTTCTTCCGGTCAGAATGCTTCTACAATCGCCATAACAAATATTGCTTCATCTGGTGATCATTTTATAGCAGCCGGAGCTCTCTACGGAGGGACTGTGGCCTTATTCACAAATACCTTAAAAAAGATGGGAATAGAAACGACTTTAGTTGATGCAGAGCTTCCTTTGGAAGAACTTAAAAAATATTTCAAACCTAATACCAAGGCAATCTTTGCAGAAACCATTGCTAATCCTGCAATGGACATCCTAGATTTTGAAAAATTATCAACACTGGCAAAAGAAATGGGAGTACCTCTAATAGTAGACAACACCTTCGCAACTCCATACTTGTGCCAGCCTTTAAAACTTGGAGCAGATATTGTTGTTCATTCATCTACCAAATATATTGACGGACATGCAACAAGTGTAGGCGGTGTGATCATTGACGGTGGAACTTTTGACTGGTGTAACGGAAAATTCCCAGAATTCACCGAGCCTGACAAAAGCTATCACGGTGTCATCTATACTCGTGATTTTGGAAACCAGGCCTTTATCATTAAAGCCAGAGTCCAGTGGATTCGTGATTTAGGATCATATCTGAGCCCAATGAACGCCTTCTTATCAAATTTAGGACTAGAAACCCTTCATGTGAGAATGGACAGACATTGTGAAAATGCCCAAAAACTTGCAGAATTTCTTGAGAATCATCCTAAGATAAGCTGGGTAAAGTACCCAGGACTAGAAAGTCATAAACACTTCCAACGTGCAAAAAAATATCTAAAGGGTTGTAGTGGAGTACTCACATTCGGTGTAAAAGGTGGATCTCAAGAAGGAGAAAAATTAATGAATAGTCTTGAATTAGCTGCAATTGTAGTCCATGTTGCAGATGTTCGTACAAGTGTCCTTCATCCAGCCAGCATGACTCACAGACAGCTGTCGTCAGAGGAACAAATTGCCGCAGGAGTAAGCCCCGACCTTATCAGGGTTTCAGTGGGAATTGAAAATATCAAAGATATTATTAGTGATTTCAATCAAGCCTTGGAAAAAATATAGTAAATTATAAACAGCCGGGAATTAAATTCCCGGCTGTTTATTTATTATTAATAAAATAATATCTGAGTTTGTTTCAAGCTTTCAGCAAACCATTAATTTCTTCTGAAATTTAATATTTTTTATTCAGAATACAAAGTTTTAATTTTGGTTTTATGCCGCAATTCATTGAAACTTTTCATGCTTATTTTTCATACCACTGGGCAAACTTATTTATGGCCGAGTCCTCTTTTAATGTCTGATATTTTGCAAAATCTTCTTCTGAAAACTCAGCTAAAGTTTTGTCAAAATTTTTCGGAATAAAGACATACCATAAATCAGACCATTTTTTATGAGAATCTTGCCCTCTGATACTTTTAGATAAAGTCCCAGAGGATTTACTTTCAAAAAATTCCATATGGCTGCCATCATAAAAGGCAAGACAAGACCTAAATTCACATTCTTGTTCCGTTTTATCTTCCATTAACTTCAGGATTCCTTCTACTCCAATGGTCTCCAAAGCATGATTGACATAGGCTCTGGGAAAACCATTTAGGGCTTTTATAAAAAACCCGGCATCCAATGCTATACACGGTTCATTAACTATATTATACGCTTGAATTACTTTTTCCTTTGCTATTTTTCGGATATCGTCAGACCTAGGTTCTATAAGTTCTGCATTATAAGGAATAAGTTTAGTAGTATTCAGATATTCCTGTGCTGAGGCTATTTTACCTTTATTGGTAGTAACAAAAACAATTTCTTTCATAATCAAACCCTCCAATCCATAACTTATTATAGCATAAGAATAATAAGTTTATTTCCATAGGAGATTTTATCAAATCTAAAAAGTATTTTCTAGGTTCAAATAAAAACAAGCTTTTTAAAAAAATGCGGTATGATGGGATTTTGAATCTTGGGATATGCATACCAAAACACAATCAATTCTGAATATTTTAGTTATTAGACTCTCCAATGACAACTATATCTATCTGCCTCCTCTTATCGGAATAGGTCAAATTTGATTTTATAAAAAGAGTAAAAAAATTTGGATATAAAAAAAAACACATAAGATTTTTTTCCTATGTGCTATTGTATTAGTTCTTACACGAAACTTGTCATCTTTTTCTCTAAAATAGAAATACTTACTTTCGGGTTTTCATATGTTATACCGATACAAATTCATTATACTACTTTCTCTATATCTCCTTTAATTATAAAAAACTTAAAGCTGTTTTCCTCAAAATCTCTTTTAAACTCTTTCCCCTATACTTATTTTGATTTACTAATATTACATTTAAAAAGATACCCGAAAGCGATTATAGAAATATAGAACAAAGATGCTCTCATCCCCACAAATGAGCTCATTTTTAATAGGTCAAGAACTTCAAAGCTATCTATACGAAACATATAAATAGGCAATATACCTACAAAGCTCAATGGAAAACTCCACAAAAATATTCTTATAGAATGTTTCGATGTTTCTTTTATACTTCTTGCTTCTAAAAAACTATTTTTATCCAAACAAATACTCCTTTCTATATTTTATGAATTTTTTTTAATTTTGTTTTAAGTACTGTTCAAAAAATATCAGTTTTTCCTTTTTTAGATTCCAGAAGATTATATTAAATTTACACTAAATTTAATATATGCTCTCTATATATATTTTTTATTCAGATATCTTCAACTTCATTAAATCTTCTCCAAATATAACTTTGCCACTATAGTTTTTATTTATTTTTTCTAAACTAGCTTTCTCATCAACTACCCCTTTAGTAAAGTGAGTATAGACAAGACTTTTTACTCCTGCATCTGCAGGTATTTTACTGGACTCATCTAAATTTAAATGTGCACGTTCTCTAGATGAAACCTTTGACTTACTCTTCTTTCTAACTTCTTCTGATCTCTCTCTACCCTTATCCATGATCATTCCACCAGAATCTATAACCATAAAATCCGCATTCTTTGCAAATAAAGCTAATGAATCAGTATACGTTAGATCTCCGGTTACAACCACAGAAACCCCAAGGTATTCAAATCTGTAAGCTATAGTATAAATAGTATGAGGAACCTTTAAGGTCGTTATTGGATAGGCTACAATAAGTTGGACAGTTTTCTTAAGGTCATATAAAATAAATAAAAATATTATGCGGAGGTATTTTAATGACCAAGAAAACCAAGTCGAGACGTAGCTTTAATGAAGAATTTAAAACTCAAATTGTTCAACTTTATCTCAACGGAAAAAGAAAATGTGAAATCATCAGAGAATATGACCTTTCTCCTTCTATTCTTAATAACTGGATCAAGCAGTTTGATAATACTGGCTCTTTTAAAACAGAAGATAATATTGATCCATTAGAAAAAGAACTTCGTGCTCTTAAAAAGAGAAACGAGCAGCTTGAAATGGAGAATGATATTTTAAAGCAGGCGGCGCTGATCTTAGGACAAAAGTAGATGTGATTAAAGCCAATTCTCACAAATATTCTGTATCAGCAATGTGCCAAGTCCTTGGAATTTCTAGAAGTATATATTATTACAAGTCTAAAATTAAAAATAATATCTCTCTTCTAATAGAACTAATAAAAGATATTTTTGAAGATAGTAGAAGAAACTATGGAACTAGAAGAATAAAATTTGAGATTTTTAAACTGGGACATAAAGTTTCCAGAAGACGTATAAGCTCAATTATGAAACAAAATGGATTGATATCAAAATATACAATTGCAAATTTTAAGCAACATTACGACAAAGTCAATGAAGAAAAGTTAGCTAATTTAGTTGAACGTAATTTTAACAAAAAGGATCATCTACAAATTGTAGTTAGCAATTTAACCTACGTCAGGGTAGGTAAGGCCTGGAATTATATCTGTGTCTTAATAGATCTTTTTAACAGAGAAATCATAGGTTATAGCTCTGGGAAAAATAAAGATGCCCAGTTAGTAACAAGAGCTTTTTCAAAAGTGAAGGGAAACCTACAAAAAATTAAAATTTTCCATACGGACCGTGGAAATGAATTTAATAATCAATTAATAAAAAGAACGCTAGAAACCTTTAATATTAAGCGTTCTTTAAGCATGAAAGGGTGCCCATATGATAATGCAGTGGCATAAGCAACCTTCAAAACCATAAAGACAGAATTTATAAATGGAATTTATTTTGATTCCTTAGAAGAATTAAATTATGAATTATTAGATTATGTTAACTGGTTTAACAACCATAGAATCCATTCTTCTCTTGGTTATCAAACGCCAGTAGAGTACAGAATGAATAACCTTAAAAAAGTTGTCTGAAAAAGTGTTGCCATTCCAAAAAGAGGTGGTTGACCTTTATATAGACCAAGTTTATCTAATTTAGCATGAGATTTTATTAAAGATAGATGACCTACTTTATTCATCAAAGGAACAATATGCTTTTTCATCCTTCACCTCCAACGTGTTAGCCAACTAACACTAGTTTATAATTTTTTTTAACATCAAACACTTCAGTTTTTTTATATCTTCATGTGTAGCACGTGATATAATCCCATCAATCAACAAAAATTAAGTGTCCTTTTAAGTATAGTTTTATTGAATTTAGAAACAAATATGGATAGAAAGGTTTTGGAGGACGATAAAGTATGATTTTCTATTTTTGTATGAATTCAAAGGAGGAGGGAGCCTATATAGTGGTATAAAGTGGTTTATTGAATATTATAACGATGAAAGGTGTCATAGCTCACTGGAAATTTAACTCCAAGTGAAGCATATGAAACCTCAAATTTAACATTCAAAAAAATTGCTTAGGAAAATGGAGAAACTGTTTGACAAACCGACCCACCATATATCATTGAATTAAATAACATAATAAATTAAAGGATAAATCTTGTTTTAAAGGTTTATTCTTTTTTTTAATAAACTGTAGTAATGTGTATTTAAGTAAAAAAAATAAATTCTACCACAAACCTCCAATTAAAATCTTTATTACTCATAAAAAATATATTATGGTAAAAAAATAAAAAAATTACCATTTCATAAAATATAGTGGTATAATTAACTCATATTAAATGATTATGGTAATTTATCATTAATTTTACCATTTGGAGGAGAAGATGACACCTAATAATGATTTAAAAATTTTGCCACCTAAAATAGATATAGAAACTGTTTCAGTATTAAAGCAGCTGAACAAATCAAGTAGAGCTCTTGCAGAATTAAAAGCATATTCAGAATTAATACCCAATAAAGAAATACTAATAAGTTCATTAGCTCTGCAGGAAGCAAAAGCCAGTTCAGAAATAGAGAATATAGTTACTACTAATGACAGTTTATACAAAGCAATCGCTATTGATGAAAAGAAAATTGATCCAAGCACAAAAGAAGTTTTAAACTACAGAACTGCCTTATGGAGAGGAGTAGAATTAGTAAAAGAAAAAGGGTTTATTAGTACCAATCTTATTATAGAAATTCAAGAAACTCTTGAAAATAATAGCGGTGGGATCAGAAAAATTCCAGGGACAGCTCTAAAAAATGCACTAACAGATGAAGTAATCTACACTCCTCCGTCAGGAGAAGAACTTATAAGGCAGCTATTAAGAAATTTAGAAGAATATTATAATATAGAAACTGATATCGACCCCTTAATAAAACTAGCTATATCTCATTATCAGTTTGAGGCTATCCACCCTTTTTATGATGGAAACGGAAGAACAGGAAGGATTCTTAATATTCTTTATCTTCTCAAAGAAGGACTGTTAGAATCTCCGATACTATATCTAAGTTCATATATTATCAAAAATAAAGGATTATACTATAAACTTCTAGAAGAAGTTACAATAAATGAAGCCTGGGAGAAATGGGTCTTATATATTTTAAAAGCCATTGAAATTACTTCCAGAGATACCTTAGAACTTGCCAAGAATATTAAAAGTCTTATGGACATAACAACCCAAGAAGTAAAAAATAAACTTCCTAAAATATATAATAAAGAGTTAATAGAATTTATCTTTACAGAGACCTATACTAAGGGATCTCACCTTGTTGAACAGGGTTTCGCTACTAGAAAAACTATGACTAAGTATCTTAGAGCGTTAGAAGAAATTGGAATTTTAAAAAGTGAGAAAGTTGGAAGAGAAGTTATATATATAAACGTCCATCTTTTCAATCTTTTAAAAGGAAGTTAATACAAAGAAGTTTATTTTTAATTTATACCTTTCCAAAATGAATTAATATAATATTCAAAAGATTAGGCACTCCGAAGAGTGCCTTTTTGTGGTTAAAATCTAGGTGCTATTACGTTTAGACCTTGGCTGAAATATTATGATTTTTATATGACTTTAAGAAAACTGTCAAACTATCCATTTAAGATCAAACACCAGTAGAGTACAAAATGAATAACCTTAAAAAAGTTGTCTAAAAAAGTGTTGCCATTCCATACTTTTTCATTAACGCTATCAGTATATCCATCTTTACCTCCTACTAGTTTCATTATAATTGGTATTAAAAACAGAGATCCTATTGTCGCTATTCCACCAGCTAAAAAGGCCACTGCACCTCCATTTATAGCCGCCACTACATTTTGAATACTTGACATTGCTACCACTACTGGAATGTAAAGACTACTTAATAAAAGTATACCTTTTTGAGTTTTTTCGCTAAATCCATTACCAGATTTCTCTAAGTAATTAGTAGCTATAACCATAATAAGCATTGCAAAACCTACCCCACCGACATTTCCACTGATACCTAAAATCTTCCCTAGAGTAACTCCTATTGTGGATCCTAAAAACATGCAAAGACCTACAAATGCCAAACCGTAAATTTCCATACATTTCCTCCTTACTATTTATTTTTTAAGTTACAACAACTTTTAAAAATCATATTTCAAACAAAAAAAGAGCAGACCATAAGAAAAAATATAAAACATATTTTTTCTTAAATTCCTACTCTCGTAATCTCGTATAACTATATTATATTTTTTGTTTGTTAAATAAAAATAATTTAATAAAATCTCGGATACTTCAATTCTAAAAACATACTAAACGTCTATTGCTGTTTAAAAAGTTCGTTTACAATACACTCTGTCTCTCAAGTTAATTTTATAACATTTTTTTTAAAAAGTCAATTTTTTTATTTAAATGTCGGTATCTTTATTTTAATCCTCTTAGTTCTAGCTATTCCGACTTCCAAAAGGATCTAATTTTTTATTTGCTGACTTTTCTTAATTAAAATCTTATTTACTATAATAAATCTAATACTTAAACTATTTTGCTTTTGTAATTAGTCTTTAAAATACAAAAATATCTATGTTGACCTTCTAATTTAGTGAGCCAATCCCCAATAACTTCAATTTCTTTTTCAGTTCATATTTCAATTTTTCATGATGAATTACCACTCCACCAAGTGCGCCTATTAAACAACCAATAAGAGTATTAAATAATCTTAATTTCATAAATGTTGTTGTGCTCATTGTAAATAAAGTAGAAGCATCTGCAAGTAGTATTGTTAAAGGTGTAGCAAAAATAATTCCAATAGCATAGTTCCTTTGAACTGTAGCTTCAAGGATAAACTGGAGTATTACTATAGAAATCAGTATTAATTTGATATCTTCATTAGCAAATATTAAGGTAATCCAGCACAGACCTAACCCCATAAATGTTCCTGCTATTCTTTGGGTCACTCTTTGAATCACATGGTCCTTAGATGCTCCCTGTAATGCTGCTACGCATGAGACTGAAATCCAGTATGGATTAACTACCTTTAATAGATGCCCTACCAATAATGAAATAAACATGAATATTCCAAATATTATTGCTTCTAATAAATCTGTATCTTGATTATATTTAAAATTAACATGAAATATTCTTCCACTTATTGAGGGTTTATTTTTGTTCACAATAATACTATAAACAAAAGCAACAAAAGTAACTATTATAGATCCTAAGGCAAATAATCCTAAGCTTTCTGCTATTTTATCGGGTCTGTGTGGAATACAACTTGCTGTAGCAGCTATCATTACAAAAAAAAAGCTCTTTGGAGGTCTTACCATTAAATAAGATGTTAGCCAATGAATAATTCCACAATACATTCCAAATACAATAGACGAAATTATATAATTAAAACTAAACATAAGTCCTAAAGCATATGAAAAAATAAAAGCAAATGAACAGGCTAATAATGTTATGATTCTTTCTCCGGTTGTTGCATAAATTGGAAAATAAACTAGTATCAATCCTGCCAGAGATGCTGTTAATCCTGCCTTGATATTATTGAGATAAAATCCTATTGTAAAAAATGTTCCCATTAGAAACGTTAATATTAATGGTATATGGAAGTTAATTTTATTTTTGTTTAATACAAAAATAGATTTAAACTTTCCTTTGAAAAAATTCAACATATTTTACATTCACCTTCCCTTATTATTTTAAAGTTTATAAAAATTTATTATAACTTTGTCTGGATACCTTTTAGCATCACAAAAAATATGTTTTTAGTCAGCCACTGGTATTTTTCATTATAAGTTTCGAATGTGGTGAAAGTTTTAAAATATCATACATAAATCATGGTCAATAAACTCACCTTCGTTACTTTACCCACATATTAATCAGGGACACTTCTAGTATCACTATTTTCATTATATACCGATTCTATACTTAACTTAAAAAATATTTATGTCATGCCTTTACTAAATCATTTATTTTTCTTTTCCTCTTTTTGAGCTTTTTTGCAATAACCAATACACTTATCAAGCCATTTAATGACACTTTCTTGCCTCATAATAGCTCCCTCCAAGACAATAAAATCACCGAAACGATCAGTATTATGGTCAGGAATTTCAGAATACTGTTCTGCTGTCTTTTTTAGTATATCGAGCTTCTCTTTATGTTGTACTTTTTGATTTTCAAGAAGATGAATTCTTGACTCTAAATCTAAATTATTAGAAAAATACATACGTAATCTAAAAACATCTTTTGGAGTTTGTGAAATATTTTCATCTTTATGCAACCAGATCAAAAGTTCTTTCTGCCCCTTTTCAGTTATAGAATATAGTTTTTTTTCTAAGATATCTCCACTTATTTTAATATCATAAGTTACAAACCCCTCTTCTGCAAGACGTTTTAATTCTGGATAAATTTGGCTGTGTCTTGCGTGCCAAAATTTGAATAATTCATATTTAAATTCTTTTGCTATATCATAACCAGTCATATCTTTTTTATTAAGAAGTCCTAAAATTGCATATTTTAAAGTTCTCATGATCACCCCTATTTAGACTTTTAATCTCGATTTTCATTGCAATTATAGCATATTTTGTATGTATAAACCACAAACAAATTGTGACTTTGACAACATGTCTGTATTGACATGTTGTCAAAGTCATGGTATAAATGATTGTTACTAAAATAACAATCAAAAATTAAAAGGAGGCTTATTATGAATTATTCAAAAAAAAGGTGGCTTGTGTTAATCGCAAGTTGTTTCATCAACCTTTGTATAGGTTCTTTATACGCATGGAGTGTGTTTGCTGGCCCTATGGCAGAACATCTGACTCAACTCAATGGAGTAGCACTTACTCCTGCTAATTTATCAATTGTCTTCATTATCGCTAACTCAGTCGGACCGGTTACTATGATCGGTGGAGGAAAGGTCAATGACACTTTTGGACCTAAAATTGTAATTTTTGTGGGCGGACTTATGTTTGGTGGAGGTATGATTTTATCAGGATTTGCCAAAAGTGTTGGAGCTTTGATATTGTCTTATGGTCTCCTCACCGGATTAGGTCTTGGAATGGTTTACGGATGTACTATCAGTAATTCAATTAAATTTTTCCCAGACAAACGTGGATTCGTCGGTGGAGTTACAACTGCCTTATTTGGTATAAGTTCAGTTATTATTCCTCCAATAGCAGCGGTTATTATTTCCCAAACTGGTGCTACAGCTGGTTTTAAAATCATTGGAGCTGTATTTACTGTCATTGTGTGTACAAGTGCTTTCTTTATAGATAAATGTCCGGTTGGTTTTGTTCCTGAAGGCTGGACACCACCAGTATCAAATAACAAAAGCGGTATAGAAACTGATAAAGATTGGAAAAAAATGTTACAAACACCTGTATTTTATGTAATGCTTCTTTTATTGACTTGCGGTGGGTTTGCTGCACTCATGTTTATACCTTTGGCGGCTCCCTTAGCTAAAAAATTAATAGGAATGTCCCCGGTTGCTGCAACCGCTGCCGTATCAACAATAGCTTTGTTTAATGTATTTGGTAGAGTTCTTGCAGGTTCTATTTCAGATAAAATAGGTAGAATCAATACCCTTGCATCAGCTTGTGTTTTGTCAATTATCGGATCAGGATTCTTATATGTTTCTGGTGAAGGAGATATTACAACCTTCTACATAGGGATATCAATTATAGGGATATGTTTTGGATCATTTATGGGAGTTTTTCCTGGATTTACAGCCGATCAGTTTGGTGCTAGAAACAATAGTGTGAACTTCGGGATAATGTTTATAGGATTTGCTATTGCAGGTTATGTTGGACCTACAATTATGGTAAAAGTAGCTAAAATGACAAATTCTGCTTTTCTAATTGCAATGGGATTCAGTTTTGCAGGCCTCATTCTAACTTTTATTTATCGTGTAGTAAACAAAAGTACAAATAACGTAGCAGTGTCTATTGAAAATAAATTATAAATGGAGGAATTTAATAATGGAAAGAAAATATCCTAATCTTTGTAAGCCGATTAAACTAGGAAATGTATATTTTAGAAATAGAATGTTTGGAGCTCCAATGGGCGGGACAGACATAACCGCAGATTGTACAGTAGGGCCAGCTTCTACAGCGTTCTATGAAAATAGGGCAAAAGGGGGAGCAGCAAACGTTACGGTAAGTGAACTGGTAGTCCACCCTGAAACTGAAGGTTCTCACATGTATCACTTAGATCTACAAACTGTTGATTCTTTATCAAGCTTTACTTATACAGCTGATGCAATCCGTCGTCACGGTGCAATTGCAAGTGTTGAGCTATCACATTCAGGACAATATGCAGGAACTTATCTTGTGGATAAAGAAAAAAAACAAGGTATGGGACAATGGGGACCAAGTGCAGGAACCCGTCCTGATGGAAGAGAAGTGCATGAGCTTACAAAGGAATTAATAGATGATATTGTTAAATCTTACGGAGAAAAAGCAGCATTAGCTAAAAAAGCCGGATTTGAAATGATAATGGTTCATGCCGGTCACGGATGGTTAATTAATCAATTCCTTTCATCTCATTTTAATAAAAGAACAGATATATATGGTGGTTCATTAGAAAATAGAGTGCGTTTTTTACAAGAAGTTTTAGATAGTGTCCGTAATGCTGTTGGATATGGATTCCCTATTGAACTCAGAATGAGTGGTTCTGAACTTTTTGAAGGTGGATATACTCTTGAAGATGGTATAGAAATTGCTAAATTAGTAGAAAGTAAAATTGATTTACTTCATGTTTCTGCAGGTACATACCAACGTGGATTTGGTATAACTCACCCTTCTATGTTTATACCACATGGAGCAAATGTTTATTTAGCTGCAGAAATTAAAAAACACGTAAGTGTTCCCGTTGCAACTATTGGTGGATTAAATGATCCTGAAATGATGGAAGAAATTATAGCGTCTGGAAAAGCTGATGTTGTTGAGATGGCAAGAGCTTTATTAGCTGATCCTGAGCTTCCTAAAAAAGTAATGTTAAACAAAGATGAGCATATCATCCACTGTTTACGTTGTTACACATGTATGGCGGAAAGAGCTGAAACAGGAACTAGACGTTGTACTGTAAATCCAATTATCGGCAGAGAAAGTGATGGTTTAGAAATTAATCCAGCACCAGTTAAAAAGAAAGTATTAGTTGTTGGAGCAGGTCCAGGTGGACTTAAAGCAGCAATTACTGCAGCAAAAAGAGGACATGAAGTAGTTTTATGTGAGCAAAATTCAGAAGTAGGCGGAATACTAATAGGTGAGCAGGCAATTCCATTTAAACATGAAATGTATCAATTGGGTGTTACTCTAGGTAAATTAGCTGAAGATGCAGGGGTAGATATTCGTCTTAATACTAGAGTAGATAAAGCATACGCTGATAAAGAAAATGCAGATGCAATTATAATTGCAGTAGGTTCAGAGCCATTCTTACCTCCTATTGAAGGATTAACTAGAGATACTGCTATATTAATAAATGACTACCATGAGAAGGTAGATCGAGTGACTGACGAAGTTATTGTCTTAGGAGGAGGACTTGCAGGATGCGAGGCCGCTATCCATTTCGCTAGAGAAGGTAAAAAAGTTAGTCTAGTAGAAATGAATGAAGAGTTCTCACCTGATGCAAATATTCGTCACAGACCTCTTTTATTAGCTGAAATAGATAAAAGCGATATAGCAATTTTTAAAAGTCATAAAGCTATTAAAGTTAGTGAAAATGGAGTTCTTTGTGTAAATAAAGAAGGGAAAGAAGTATTTGTTTCCGGAACAACTGTTGTATGTGCATTAGGACAAAAATCAAGAAGAGCAAGTGTTGATGAATTATGGGATTCAGCATTAATGGTTTCTCAAATAGGTGATTGTGTAAAAGTTTCAACAATTACAACAGCTATTTATCAAGGTCACCATGCAGCATTAGATATTTAAAATATAACAATAACCATAAAGTAGCTGTCCAATGTCAGCTACTCTTTTACTTTGAAATTTGCTGTCATTGCAGATATGTAGATAAATATAATCAGGTAAAAGTCAGGAATTTATCGATCACATAATTGAAACTATAGGAAATTCTATAATAGATTTATGCATCAATCTATTTATAGTGACCCTTCTAGGTGTTTTGAACTCAAAATTCTATTATTTTTAATGGGATATATATTATAAAAAAATATTGGAGGACTTTTATGTACAAGATTTTAAAAAAAGTTATATTTAGTATTATTACCGCAGTCACTATCTTTTCATATGTTTCAGAGATAGCAATGGCTTCGGAACCACCAGCGGATATAATGAAACTTCTTCACAATAATAATCCGTTAGAGCCTACAAAAGTTTTTGACGACCTATACTGTGTAGGAAGTGTTAGTGTTGTGGCATGGGTACTAAAAACTTCAGATGGAATTATTCTTATTGATTCCATGTGGGATGACCATGATGCTGAAACCATTATAAATGGAATGGAGAGCCTTGGATTAGATCCCTCAGAAATAAAATACATTCTTATAAGTCATGGACATGGTGACCATTACGGAGGTGCTAATTATTTAAGAGATAAATTTGGAGCTAAAGTAGTTATGACAAAGGTTGATGCTGAATTTATGTATTCTTTAACAACAGGTCCCAACTCTTCTCGTTCTCCTAAACCTCCTGTAGATATCTATGTTAAAAACGGAGATGAAATAACTCTGGGAGATAAAACAGTTAAAATATTAGAAACTCCTGGACATACACCTGGTGGAATTTCTTTCATATTCCATATTGTAAATGATGGTAAGGAACATACTGCTGTACTTTGGGGAGGAACAGGTATTCCCAGAAATGCTAAAGAAAAACTAACTTATAAAACTTCTGTTACTCATTTTGAAAAAGAATCTAAAGAGGCTGGAGCAACTATTGAGCTTACTGCACATTTATTTGTAGGTGATGGATTTAAAAACTTAGATACTGCAAGGAATAGAAAAAAAGGGGAAGCCAATCCTTTCATTCTTGGAAAATCTGGTATGGATGATTATTTTAAAGCTCTTAATAAGTCTATCGATGATGCCATTTTAGTAAAATAACTATTTGATTATTGATAAACAAAATTTGTATTTTATCATAAAATCAATATACGAATTTAGAAGGTTAAAACCATTAATTCTATAGGATACCTGTTACACTATCAGAAAAATTTATCCGCATTTAAACACCAAACTTAGAGATTATTAGTTACTCCTTAACAATAGGTAATTTTAAAAAAATTATCGTTAAGAGTTGAAAAAAACCAACATTGTTAAGGATCTCGTAGAAAAATCAGAAAGAAAAGATTACGTAAAGTTAATAAAAAACCTGAATTATAAAAGAGTTGTTTTATTGATTCTTACAGAAAGTTGTTATGAATTGGTTAAGAAACTGAAAACCTTATATGAAGAAGCACTTATTACAATTTGTAAGGGATTAAGTGAAGATGAAATTCGAATTTTAAAGGAAGTTTGGAAGTATCCAAATTTAGACTACCACAATATACAAAAGAGAGTAAGAATATTAAATTCTTACTCTCTCTATTTCAATACCCCAAAGGCTCTAGAAACCTTTGCAGTCGTGGATTCCTTGGTGGAAGTGATTCATCACTATCCTAGCCCACGACTAGAAACATATCTTATCCCTTGCACTTCATAGCTTAAGTAAAGTTTCTAAGTTAATCCAAAAAATAGAAAAATATAAAGATGACTATTATACTTAGACCTTGGTTATAATGTAAATTTTTAAAGAATGAAATATGAGAGCTTGCAAAGAGAAGTGTTAGAAGAAAATAGGGAAATAAAAATTATCTTGACAGCACGTACGGATTCGGATACTATATAGATATGAAATTAAGAGGTGAATTATGACAAAAGCAAGTAGAGTAGTTGGAATTATTTATCATTTAAGAAGCAGTTTTGATAAATATATTAAGAAGCAAATTCTCAAAGAAAATATCCCAATAAAATGGAATCATGCTGGATTATTTATGATCCTTTCAACTTTAGGGGAAGAAATAGAATATCGAGAGGTTGCAGAACTTTGGAATAAACCGAAATCTACTCTTTCAGATATCGTTAATAAATATGAAAGTTTAGGTTTAATAGAAAAAAATTGCTATGATAATAGTACTCGTATACTCTTTATAAAACTTACTGAGGAAGGAAAAAAGTACAGTGATAGATTTGAAGAAATATCTCTAGAGTTTATAACAAAAGGTTATGAAGGTGTTACCCCTGAAGAAGCAGAAGTTTTTATAAAAGTTATTTTAAATATGAGGAAAAATTTAGACTGATGTCTTTATTTTTTTGTCTATAGTGTACGGATTCGTATACAAGGAGGAAATTATGATTCTAATCTTTAAAATTTTATTACCAATATTTGCAATTATTTTTATAGGCTTTTATTCAGGTAAAAAGAAATTTATAAATAAAAATATTTCTAAGGAACTAGGAGATCTTATAATGAATATAAGTCTTCCGGCATTGTTGTTGACTTCTACTTCAAAGATTAAAGCAGAGGTTCTATTTAATGCTCAAGTATTATTAGGTTTTGCTATATGTCTTATTATTATATATCTGGCTACTTACTTCATCTATAGATTTTCTTTGAAAAAAAATAATAGAATAAGTGCTCTAGCATCTTTAACCACTTCCCAACCTAACATAAGCTTTATGGGAATAATAATATTGTTAAAGCTCTATGGAGAAGAATCTATTGTCCTTATAATTCTTTCTAATTTAGTGGTTTCTTTTATCCTTATGCCACTAACTTTGTCGTTATTAGATGAAAAGAAAAACAACAAGAAGACAATTAAAGGTATTCTTGTAAAGATAAAAAAAACTATTTTAACACCCATAGTTATAGGACCAATTCTAGGGATAATCCTATCACTATTTAATATTACCATTTTTGAGGAGTTAGACTCCATATTAATCTATCTCGGTGATATAGCTCCAGGTCTATCATTATTCACAATGGGACTTACTATGTCGGCAAATAAAATTATTTTTAATAGAGAAATTTTAATTCAGGTATTAATTAAAAACATAATTGCCCCTGGATTAATGGTATTTGTAGCTTTAATACTAAATATAGGTGAAACTATAGTTGGAGGGCTTGTAATATTAGCATCTCTTCCGCCTGCAAGTACCTCTACAATGTTTTCTTTAAAATATAATGTCTATAAAACTGAAACATCTAGTGCGGTTCTCTTAGGTACAGTCTCTTCTTTAATCACCGTAGGGATTTTTATTATAGCTTATCAATAAATTGTAAAAAAGGAGTGAAATTATGAAAAAATATGAACTAGCAAAAGGAACACCTAGCGTAGAGGATTATCTTAATATAAGAAAAAATACCTTGGGAGAAAAAACAAGATCAGCAGGAGAAATGGCTGTTAAAAATTCATGGTTTGGAGTACATATAGTATATGAAGGAAAAGCAGTAGCTATGGGAAGATTTATAGGAGATGGAGGATGTTCATTCTGTATTACAGATGTTGCTGTTTTACCAGAACACCAAGGTCAAGGTCTCGGTAGAATAATTATGGAAGGGTTGATGAATCACTATAAAGAATTTGGTCCAAAGGACGGATATCTAACATTAATTGCAGATGGAAATGCTAAATTCCTATATGAAAAATACGGATTTAAAATGACAGCACCCTATGCAGTAGGGATGAAATATAAAAATTTATAAATACAATTAGGTATAATTTTTATTGGGATCAAGCACTCTTCGGAGTACTTTTTTTGATATACCTTTTAATTTATTTTAATATAAATTAAAGTAAACAAGCTTAGACACTTTTAGATTAGATTTAAAGTTTTTCAAGTATACTACTTATATCTATAAATAACCACTATTATGTTTCTCTTCATTTTGTAATTCAAAAGTTAATTTTTATATGTAGTTTTTCCCCTTATTTTACTATTTTGTAGTATTTGGTGGAGGTAGCTATTCCTCACCTAAGTCACTATGTAAAAAGAAGAGGCTCAAGGCCTCTTCTTTACTTATGTTAAAGACTAAATGTTTTTAGTCGTGGATTTGTTGGTGGAAGTGAAGTACGACCAACCTATATCACTACCATAAATATATTATTTATGTAAGATTTAGCTAATCTTATAACAACTTTCCTCCATTATACACATAGTCTTTAAATAGCATAACTTTATATTGAAAAGTTGATACAATGATAATTACTATTCTTCTAATTCATTATTTTTAATTTCTATTAAACCCTCCTTTAAACCTTCCAAATCATTAGTTATAATATCCCATTCAATATCTTGGGATACTTGAAAATATTGATGTATTACAAAGTTTCTTACTCCTATAATCTCTCTCCAAGGTATTTTTGGATATTTATTTTGAATATCATCAGGAATCCTATTTAAGGCTTCACCGATTATTTCTAAGTTTCTCTCTACTGCTTGCCTTACTAATCTATTATCCTCAAAGTCTTCATAAGTCATATTTTTAGTATCTTCCTGAATATAATAAATAGATTGTAAAGCGTCCTCTACTCTTAATTTCCACTTACGAGACATATCTAACGCTCCTCAATATTTCATCTTTTATCTCTTTACGGATATCTTTTTCTCTACATAAATCAACTTCTTTGTTAAATAAATTTTCAAGGTAAAATTTCAATCCAAAATAGGATTTTGATATTCTAGGAACTTCGCCAAAATTAACCAGTATATCTATATCACTACTTTCAGAAAAGTTTCCATTCGCATAAGAACCAAAAACACCTATTTTTTTTACTCCGAACGCTTTTATTTCATTTTCATGATCTTTTATAATTTGAATTATTTCATTCATTTCCATTTCTTACCCCCTATTACTTTGTCTTCTAATTCTGAATCTATTAACACCAGGGCTGACTTATAATCTCTTTAGGATTAAATTCTTCTAAGTGTTCTCGTAAACTTTTTCCTCCCACTGTTATGCCATCTTCCTATATTACTTTTGTTTCATATATCGTAAGGGTATTTCCTTCAATTGCATTAGAATTATATGTAAACCTAACTTTCAAATCTTCTCTTAACATTTTTGCTAAGTCCTCATTGAAAGGCCTATATTTGTCTAATTCTTTTTTTAGATTTTCTATTTTTTCAAAATCTATTTTCATTCTTTCTCCCATGCTTATTTTAATTTATTCGTTTTCCGTAGAATAACAATCTTTATTTCTTTCAAAATAAAGTATATTTTAATTATATCTTATCTAATTTAAATACACAAATTTCTTTAGCCCTTTCCGTAATTACTTACCTCCCTACTATATTCATATCCCTTTTCTCTCAAAAATCTATGATAACAAGCCTGGCTATTTTTTACATACAAATCTTCTCTTTTCTTCTTGATTTTGTCTCCTTCATCCAAACCTTCAAAAACAAAAGAAACCATGTTGAGTTTTACCTCAACATGGTCTTCATATACTATTACCTCTTTGACAAAGTCCTTGATAAGCTTTCTACATTCTGGCAAATTCCTTGTCTTAACATATTCCCTTAAATGATTAAGCTTCTCTCTAACTGTCTTTACGTCTATTTCTGGGGCTGTTACTTCTTTGGAATATTTAATTTTTTCTATCTCCAATCTTCCTTTTTCTTTTTTAAGCTCATCCAACTTTGTTTTCAATTCTTCAGAAGAGAAACCATCCATGACAGCCTTTATAATATTTCCAATCTGGCCATCTATGGTAGTTACTTCCTTCTTTATATAGCTCAGTTTCTCTCTGTAAACATTATTCTCTTGATCCACATACTTATTAACATTCTCTACAATGCTAGAGGCTACTTCGTCGTTCACTAAGAAATTCTCAAGTTCTGTTAGGACATAATCCTCTATATACTCTTTGCGAATTTCTGGCGTTTTGCAATCGCTATTTACTCCTTTTTTATGCCTTGCTCCGCATCTGTAGCTCACGTATAAAGGTTTCCCCTTAGGTTTTCTTCTGTTACCATACATTGCATGCCCACATTTACATTTTATAATACCTGACAGCAAATAAATTTCCTTAGCTTTTTGTCTTCCTCCTCTTCCGTTCCTTTTAGATTCCATCAAGGATTGGGCCCTATTATAATCATCTTCTGTAACGATAGCTGGTACCCCTCCTTTAATCCTGATGATGTCCTTATCATCCTTGGTCTTACTTCCATTTCTTCTTCCAAAGGCATCTTTAGAAGCTGATTTATTAAATACAAATGTACCACAATATTTTTCATTTTTGATTATGCTCCTTATGCTGTTTGTCCCAAACAACACACCCTTTTTAGTCCTATATCCCCTATCATTAAGCTCATTGACTATACTCATTACAGTATGCCCCTGTAGATATTTTTCAAAGATCAACTTTACTGCTTCAGCTTCGTTTGGGTTAATGATATATTTTCTAGTTTCCTTATCTACATCATAACCCAAAGGTGGCGTCCCTCCTGTATGCTGGCACTTATATGCTGTTTCTTTCATACCTTTCATTGCTTCTCTAGCGAGGTTTTTGGAATAATAGTCTGCCATGCCCTCTAGTACACTTTCAAGGATCACTGACTCTGGGCTGTCATCAAGTTGCTCTGTCACACTAACGACTTTAACACCATTTTTAAGAAGTCTCTTCTTATAGTATACCGAGTCGTATTTATCTCTTGAAAAACGATCAAGCTTATGAACAATTACCATGTCAAAATTCTCTTTTTCACTGTCTTTGACCATTCTCTGAAAATCAGGTCTCTTGTCCGAAGTTGCACTCCTTGCTCTATCTGTATAAATTTCTATTATCTCAATGTTATTTCTTTTTGCATACTCTTGTATTGCTCGAATTTGGGCATCTATACTTTCATCTCTCTGATTTTCTGAGCTAAATCTTGCATAGATAACCGCTTTTGTTTTCTGGTTCATTTTTATGCTACTTTCTTTTTTCAGGGGATAAGCTTCTAGCCCATCCCCTATTTATGTTATTTGTTAGCCTTTAGATATCATTTGAGCAACTACTCTTGAAAGACTATCGTGAATACATCCACCACTACTACTCCCTGTGGCTTCCTGCATTCCCTCTCTCTCATAGTTCCTTTTATATAGTCTTTCTCTTCCTATTGATAATATCATTACCTATCCCCCCATTAAAATTTTTGATATCATAATTATGATATATACTTATTTTTTATTTATAAACGCTTCCAGTTGGTCGTTGTCCCATAATCCTAAGTATTTTCGATATATTTTGGTCGTCCTAACGGCTGACTCTCATAGTCCTTGATTTGAAACCTGGCTTAATTTTTTTACTTCCATATAGCCAATCCTGTTCATAAGTATTTCTGCCTCAACAAATGTTCCACTTAGTTTTTCGACCAAAACTCTATGTTTTAAAGGAATAGAATAATAAGTCCCATCTATATATGCATAAAAAGTTTCATCATCAAAATCCTCTATAAGGTTTTGAAGTTTCCCTTTTACAGCAAAAATCCAATTACTACCTTGCATTCTAACATTCATCATTTTTTTAATATTTATCATTTAATATCCTCCTATTATTTTTTTATTTAGGGAGCCATAAATTGACCCCCGCTGTAATCTAGTCAAAAATGGGTGTTTCATCTACTTCTAGATATCGATCTTGTATTTGAGTATTATTTTCTTTTATTTGATCTTCTTTTTGCACTATCTCTACTATATCGTGGATTTCTGAGCTTTTATCATTACTCACATCTATCTTCGTCCCTGTAACTTTCTCAACGTCACTTATAAACTTTTCCGCCTCAAAATAAGGAGATGCTATTGGATATTGTTTACCTTCCTTTTCTAGAGTTACCTCATATAAATAAAACTGTGTTGAAAATTTCACTTCATAAGCTTTTTCGAAAATATTTCCAATCATTCTTTCGGGTCTTGAGGCTTCATCAATTTTATCTATATATAATTCAGTAAGCTTTAACTCAATTTTTTGATCTAAAAGCTTTTGAAACTCTTCAACATACTCTGGCTCATCTAATTTAAATTCTCCTAGTATGCTTTTAGCTGTACGTAAACCTTTATTTACCTTTGAATGAGTAGTCTTTCCATCCTTTTTACTGGATTTATCGCTAAGAATAACTAACTCTTTCCCCCTCGTTGTTAAGGCATTTCTTGTATATTTTTTTCCTAGGAGTTTACTATACTCGTCTAAGGATTTATCTTCGTCTTCTTTAGTAATCACCTTATTTTCTTCACTTGCATACAGATTATAGAGAATTTCAAAAGCCTTATAGCCTTTATTTCTCTTTTCTATACTAGGGTCATCTTTTAAACCTGAATAGACGTATGCCTGAATATAGTTTTTTATTTTCCTCCTCTTTGGCTTACTAGTAAAGGTTTTCAGCATAAGTTCATATGCTAATTTATAATTGAATCCCAAAGCTATATACATTCCAAAAGTCTTAAAAACATCGAAAGGCACCCTCAGATTTTTCCAGAACTTATTGTTATCATAGTACTTTTCTGGATCTTTATTTAAATAGCATTTTAGGGCTTGCTTTTGATATTCCATTCCTTGTAACTTTTTTAAGTGTTCTGAAAGAAGTTCTATCTCTTTATCAGTAGACTCTTCCCCACCTTTAGAAAACATAAAATTCCCTTCAACTTTCATTGAATATTCTTCAATTATCGGAGACAGCTCATAAGCTTCCAGCTCTTTCTTCAATAGCTCTGGATTACTTTGAAGACTTTTATAGTACTTTTCATACTCTGAATTTCTTATAGCCTCTACATCTACATAAAAACTATTCTGCGTATCCATTTTTACAAAGTATTCTTCATCAAGAGAATCCTCTATCAAACTGAACTTATACATCAGAAACTTCTTTGTTTCCCCTCCTACACTTCTGATACAATTTTTCATGTCATTCATTATATTATTAGCCGTCATCATTCTACGTTTAATTGCCTCTTCCACTTGTGTTGATGTATATGGTGGCTTAGCTGTTTCGTCTTTTTTTAATGGTTTAGCTCCATTTATAATTACATAATGCTCTTTTAATGATTTTCGAGGTCTTGCTGATAATTGCTTTATGGCATTAGGGTCACCATTTTCAACATCTATGATGACATCTACTTCTTTTAGGTTTACACCTGCGTCTAAAAGTGAGGTACATAAAATAACTTTATATTTATCAGATAATTCATTTTCATTTACTATCTTCAACATGACATCTGATTCATTTTTATTATCAGCAGTTAAAATAGTTGATGAAACCTCATTCTCCTCAAGACTCTCTTCCATTTTTCTAAGAGTGCTTTTATTGTTCACCTTAACAAGACACCTCTTTCCCTCGTCAATCTTTTTCTTGATAAGATCTAAGGCGACAGCTCTATTAGAATTTTTCCCCGACATTAGTATCTTAGATGAACCTATGATATTTTTAGGTTCTTCTTGCTTAAATCTAACCACTTCTCCGTAAAGATCATGTTGTAAATGATTGACTGTTGCGGATAGATATACAACTTCTTTTGCTTTCTTTGTAAGCTTTTTTACTCCCAATATGGCGTCACTTCTAAAGTTAGCCTGTGCTTGCAAATTATGAGCCTCGTCTAGCACAACCAATAAATCAGATAGATCGCCTTTTAAGAGGCTGACTGCCTTATCATATGTGGCTACAATTACATTTCCCTTTTCCCAAATGTTCTCTGTTACTTCACTTCCATGAATTCCTACTATCTTATATTCTTTAGAAATTTGCATAACATTGGAGACATTTGGTACTAGAATGATAGTTTTACCTTTTCTTTCTTTACCTATCTTAATAAAAGTATAGGTTTTCCCACTCCCTGTAGGAGCTTCTACGATGACCTTCCTATGATTGCTTATACTCTTCTTAATCACATTTGTTGATTCATCCTCTGAAAGATATTTTTTAAACTTATGAACCATGACTATACCTCCACAAAATTTATATTTAGTTTTCAATGTCCAAAGAAACCATCATCTGATTTCCCTGCTATTATTTTGTGGATCCACTTCTGTTAACAATTAAATAGTATCATCTCTTATAAAAAGAATAACGTCCGAAACTTTTTGACAAAAAAAAATCTTGCTTTTAACAAGATTTTATGTTTTCTAATTTTTTTCTAGATTTTTCCTTTTCTCTAAGTTCTTCTTCCCTACCTAAAGGCCAATTATCAATTGTATAATCTATTAATAGGTTGGTAACTTCTGTTAAATCAATTAATTCACTTAAATACTTATTAATTTTTTCTTCTTTTGATGTCAACTTTCTATAATCCCCAAAATACCGATTTACAACAGCATTAGCTCTAGTTTCATTAAAGTTTTTCTTCGTTTTAAAAAACTCTTTAGTTTTCTCTTCCAGCTCCAACAGACTTTTCTCATTCACTTTTTTTCCACTTATAATTTTTTTTAATGCAGCATTGTCAACTACTTCCTCCAAGAGAAACCGTAAATCCTCTTCCCCTGCTTTGGATATTTTCCTATGACTGTAATTATTTTGATATTTTTTAGATATCTCTTTATATATTTCCTCTATCGGAGTGCTTTTATTTGTTACATCTTCAAAATCACATTTTATGTATTCACTTAAAATGAAATCTTCTTTCTTGGAGTATAAACCTTCCACTCCTGTTAAACCATTTATTTTATTAAGTCTTTTTTCTATTTTGTAATAATACTTCTTATATTCTTTATCTTCTTCAGTAATTTTAATTTCTTGTGCTAAATTTTCTTTGATGAAATTAATGCTTTTATTCTCACCATATCCTTTTTTTATGAAATCAGCAAAAGTAATACTTCCTTCGTCTTTTTCTGAAGGTGCTAAGCTCTGATAATAATGATCAATTACATAGTCAGCTATTTTATTTAGACCTATTGTTAGTTCATCACTTTCGCCATCTGTTATAATCTTTGATAATTTTCTTATATGTTGCTCATTAAATTCAAGGTCTTCTGTTGCGTATACAAGTTCTTTCACATCTGAAAACCTCGAAGTATCCATTTTTATTCCGTCTATTGAGTCAATTTCCTCCTCTTTCTCACAACAATCTAAATCTTCAAATATTTCTCTCAAAAGTTTTTCTTTTGAGAATTCAGTATTGCTCAAATCATTTCCTCCTATTTACTATATTGACTTATAATCCATATTATATCATCTCTAGGTTATACTAGACCCAAAACTTAGAATTTATTTTCTTTAGAATCTACAATTCTTACTTTCGGGTATCATCTTATACTGATATTTTTATGATTTTTATAGGTAGTTTTGAAAAGGTATTATACCTTTAGGTATATGTTTTTACCTTTTCAAAACTAGATAGAAAATATCATGCCCGAAACTTAGGATATTTTGTTTTAGGATTATATATCCCAAGTTTCGGGTTTTTTATCTACTGTATTTCAACGAAAATAGCTCCATCACTTCATCTATACAGCCTGAATTATTTACCTGATCCATCAATTCTAGTGTATCATCTGAAACGAAATACTCTGTTTCATCTTTTAGGTAGAACACTATGTCCACATCTTCAATCTCTCTTAGTAGATCTGTAGTAGTTACTTTTTCCACTACAAACTTTTCAATTGATTCCACTCTTTTTTCTATAGAATTCCAAAGATCGTCTACATTACGATTTTCCCATATCATATTTTCCAAATCTTCAATATCCCAATTCTTAGAAATATACTTTTCTATTTCCAATTTTCCAATTTTATCTAGTATCTCTTTTGGATCTAGTGACACAAAAATATTCATTCTTAGTCTCCTTTTTAGAGTAGCCACCCTTGACCTCGATATAGGTCTATCTGGCTATGCTATTTTTTAACGTTACCTTTCTATCATATTTAAGATGACAGCTTATCACGACTTGCAGATTTGGCTCTCTGATATCTATTTCAGCCTTCCTATTAGATAGATTCAATATTCCTCTGCCAACATAGCAGTAGTATGATCTCCATCATCTATTACGAATACCATTGCTGTTACGGGTCTTGTGAATACAAACCTGTACTTCTTTTTGTATTCAGGTGACTCACTTCTATGTTCAAGTCTCTGGATGAACTCATTCTCTGCTTCCAACTGAAATACCTGCAAATAGTCCATATTCCCTTTTGTATTCAATTCGTCAATCAACTGGAATATTGTCAATTGTAGTTCTAGTGGGATCTCTTGTTGAAATCCTCGTGTCATGTACCTATTATTCTCAAACATTTACCCTCCTATACTATATCTTGATATATTTTATTTTTATATATGTACATATTGTGTTTTTGAAAATGTTTTCTCAAACAACCCCGTTGTAGTCGTTAGTTCTACATTATATTTTCATCTTCATGATTAGAACTCTTCTGTATCCTTGAAATTAGATCTATATCTCCAATATTTGCAATTATCTCTTTCATTTCATCAACCAATATTCTCTCCTCTATCAACTTCGACGTCATCATGTCTATGGCAAAAGAAAAAAGAGATAGTCTGTTGACTATCCCCTATCAATCATCTATAGATTTCCCTATTACTGTTAGTGCAGTACCAACAGCTACAAGTACAGTTCCAAACATTGTATCACCTCCTTATAGTGAATATTCCCTTCTATCTATTCAATAGATCCCAAAATATCTCTTGTGGTGTTCTTGGTCTTTGTGTCCATAATATCATCTTTCATTCCTCCTTTTTCTTTGGAGATCGACTTTCTCAAGATAGCCAATCATCGTATTTCTTTCTCCTATCTTCTTCCTTTTTCAACATGTTCAAATACTCTGCTATTAGCTCATCTACCTCCGCTATCTCTATTTCAATACCCATCAATTCATAGTTTTCCACTGTTGTTAGGTCTTCCTCTTCCTCCTGACACTCTAGCAAGTAGAGCTTTGCGAATTTTTCTGAATAGTAGATTCCTTTACATCTATCTACACTCACTACCACCCCGTAGCCCATCTTCAGCTTCTCCTTTACCTCGTCAATAGTTGCTGCTTCATCAAACTCTATTTCCTCCTCGAATCCCAATTCCTCAAATTCTACCATTCTATCTATACCTCCCTATTATCTCCTCAGTGTATTTTTCTAGTTGCTCAACTCCATCTTTCCAGTAGAGTTCCCTTAGCTCAGATACCTCTACTTCTTCATCTGCTACTATACCTTTATAGTTCATATCCCAAGCTTTATTCATTGCTTGATCATGTGTATAGTATTGCTTATCCATCAGTACTTTTGCTTCCCATACAAGCCCCTTATGCCATTCCCTTAGGTTCATTTATCCTCCTTATAGATCTTTTCTATACTTCCATCTTCAAGCATGAGAAAAGATACAAGTACCTCCTCATCCTCCCCAAGAATATGAACTACAACCTTGTCTTCTCCTATTGGATTTAGATATGTCAGATATTCTTCTTGGTCTATCAAGAATTGGTGTAAGACTTCCTCTATCTCCTCAGGTTGAAGATATATTCCCTCTATGGCTTCAAATATTACTTCTTCTCCTGATATTTTCTCTGCAAGCTCTTTCGATTTCTTCACGTCCATTTTTTCCCTCCTTGAAATAGAAAAAGGCAACCCCGTAGGATTGCCTTTAGTTATTGTTATTCTCTTTGAAATACGGTACTAGATTCCATTTCAGCCTTACTGAAGGTACTAGAGGATGATACAATATCTCTCCTCCAATATCTGTCAAATAGTAGACTTTATCCTTGTACGCCTCTAGGCTAGATAGCAAATCGTCTATTCTTGCTTTTACAGTCTTATTACTCTTACCAATAGCACCATATGCAAGGATTATTTGCGTTGCTTTATCTACACTTTGCATTATCGCTTTCAAGTTTTCTATCTTGGCTTCTTCTGTTTCAGATCTAGTAGATAGCCTACCTATCATAGAATATAGATTCAATATGTCTACGGAGCCATAGTCTAGTTTAGAAAGATTATTTACAACCAGTTGAGTAGTCATATCTATGACTATACCATCTGCATCACTTGGATTGATCATCAGGACACATGCCCTGGGTTTTGCCTTATCCCATTCCTTCCTCAATAGATATCGGTGTTTCCTATCTTCTGAAAAATGTACTTCCGTTCTCAATACTGTTTTTTCTACTGCCATTATTACCTCCTTGATTTTTGAATTTTATATCAAGGAAATAATATATTTTCGAAAATGGAATATTTACAGATTTCTAACAACGTTAACAGGGTATTCATACAATCTTAATTGACTTTTCATAGCGTATCCGTGGGTATTAGGTTTCAAGCCTTAATACACTCGAATTTGCTCAAGTCTTAATAACATTACATTAATAATGTTATTAAGGAGGTATTCAGATGAATACAAAATTAGTTAGCTTCAAGAGAGACGCACATCCATACAAATTAACCCTAATGGTTGATAGATCTATTTACAAATTACTGAAGGATTACTCAGGGGATCATAGACTTACTATGTCGTGTATAGTTGAAAACCTTATCTATACCAACTTAGGAGGTGATTCTCATGGAACTACAAACTTATAGTATGAATAGTGTTACTGAAAAAAGGGCTATGGATATAATTTCTAAAGTTGGCTCTCTTGCTATGATAGGTGAAATAGGTGCTACAAAGGAAATGGTTGCTGATTTCTTTGATGTTAGTGAAAGGACTATTGAAAGAGTACTAGAAGGAAATAGAAGAGATTTTCTTATGTATGGTGACTACAAAAAATCCAAGAGTGATATTAAGATGCAAGTGACCGACAAATCTGTCGGTAGCTTATTACCGAAAAGAATTAGCAAGATTAACCTCTTTAACCGAAAACATATCATGCTATTCGCTTGTCACTTGGGTCAAACTTCTGATGTTGCTAAGAAGGTTATCCAATATTTGATTGAAGTTGAAAGTAGTGCTAGTAAGGAAGATAAAGTTACTGCCATATTTGAGCAGCTTATCAAGTGGAATGAATTGCCTGAAAGTTCCAGATCGACTGTTTATTTGCAAGCTATCAATGCTATCAGAGAATCTAAGGGTCTTATTGCATTTGCTGAGAGTATTGAGGATACTACTAGTATCTCTATCAATGGTTTTGCCAAAGCTACATATAGTACTTTAGAATTAGGTCAAAAGAAACTATTTAAGGAACTTAGATTTTTGCATATTCTTAACAGGAAAAATATCCCTTATCAATATTATATTAGCATGGGGTATTTCAAGGTTATTACTCACAATATTAGGGGGAAAGTAGTCCATCAACCTATGCTTACTGGAAAAGGTGAGGTATGGTTACTGAACAAGATGAAAGATGTATTAAGGAAATAGAAAAAAGCACATAGGATTGATTTCCTATGTGCTACTACTAGTTCCTTCCCGAAACTTACCATCTTTTTTTTATTCTTTCTTCCATGATTATTTTGATTTATTAATCTTCCATTTAAAAAGACACCCAATACTGATTATAACAATGTAGAACAACGATGCTCTCATACCCACAGTCGAGCTTATTTTTAATAGGTCGAGAATTTCAAAATTATCTATCTGAAACATGTAAATAGGAGATACGGCTACAAAACTCAATGGGAAACTCCAAAAAAATATTCTTAGAGAGTGTTTTGATATTTCTTTTAAACTTCTTGCTTCTATAAAACTATTTTTGTTCATACAGATACACCCTTCAATGTTTTCTAAATCTTTTTTAATTTTATTTCAAATATTGTTCAAAAAATATCAATTTTTCCTTTTTTAGCTTCTAAAAGATCATATTAAATTCTGGATACACCCCAAAAGCACATAGGATTGGTTTCCTATGTGCTACTACTAGTTCGTACCCGAAACTTACCATCTTTTTTCTTTAGAATACAACTTTCGGGTTCCATCTATCATCCCGATATGAATTCGTTGTACAGCTTTCTTGCTATCTCCTCTATTATGAAAGACTTGAAGCTACTTTCACTCAGGATTTTATTGAAGATGTCCTCATTTGCTGATTTTCTTTTCAAAATACCACGTATGAAGTCCTTCTTAGCAAAACTATCTTTGAATTCCTCATAGGAATTTACCATTGCCTTATCTTTCAGGCCCTCTATATTCTTGTAGTCCTCTATCACCTGGTCAAATAGAAGTCTGTCATTTTCGGTTAGGTTCATTTCAAAAATTTTGTTTATCTTGTTTATGATATCATCAAGGTGCTCCAAATCTTCTTCTTTCTTTCTAGATGCCCCCCCTGCTGTGAATCCTGGCAGAGGTTCTCCGATTTGATCACCCATTAGTGATATGTTTGCTCCCTGCTTTCCTTCTCCTGCTATCTGTTTCAGCTTGTAGTAGTCAAGACTCAGGATCTTATCAAGCTCTAGCTTTGAACTTATTCGATCTACAGGTAGTTTTTTTATCAATCCTATGAGGTAGATTTGAAGTTTGTACAAGTTTACATTTTTCAGTGGATAGATCTGTATGAGGAAGTTGTATGCCCTTGTGTACTTCACAGCAAGAGTTTTGTATTCTTCTTTCTCATCCTCTGACAATTTTAAGTACCTCTCTACACCTTTGTCCACAAGATTGTTCATGATCTCTTGATCTCTGTTGCTCTTCTTCTCCTTGAGGTACAGCGTTGTCACTTTTTCTACCTCTTCAGGAAGGTACACATGTATTGCATTGAGCTGATAGTACATGTCAAATACTATATTTGGGTCTGTTACTTCCTCTATACTTGTTGCCTGAAAATACGGTGCAAAGGATTCAGTTATCTTCTCTGTATCATTGAAGAAATCTAGAATGAAAGTATTGTCCTTTTCAGGGTATGTCCTGTTGAGCCTCGACAGCGTTTGGACAGCTTTTACACCGTCTAGATTTTTATCTACATACATTGCACACAACTTAGGTTGATCGAAACCTGTCTGATACTTTTCAGCTACAATTAGGAACTTTGTGTTGTCATCCTTGTCAAATACCTCTGTCAGACCAGTTTCTTTTATTCCGTTCATAGTTGCTTCACTGTATTCTTCATCATCAATTTTCACTGTTCCTGAGAAAGCTACAAGGGATTTTATCGGGTATTTCTTTTCCTTGATGTATTCGTCTATCGCCTGTTTGTATCTTACCGCATGAAGACGACTTCCTGTTACTACCATACCCTTTGATTTGCCTTTCAGCCACATGGAACGATTGTTCATGAAATCTTCAACCATTACCTCTATCTTTTGCCTAATGTTGTACTCATTGAGAGATACAAATCTATTGACCGCTTTGTTTGCCTTTCCCTTATCAAATTCAGGGTTGTCCTGTATCTTCTTACCAACTTTGTAGTAGACATCATAGGTAGAATAGTTCCTCAGCACATCAAGTATGAACCCCTCTTCTATAGCCTGTCTCATAGAGTACAGATGAAATTCATGAGGTTTCCCGTCTGATCCCATTCTTCCAAATATTTGAAGTGTCTTATTTTTAGGAGTTGCAGTGAATGCAAAGAAGCTGATATTCTCAGTGTTGGTTCTTTTCTCAAGGATTTCATTTATCTTATCGTCATCATCCTCAACATCAGATTCTATTACCTTTGATTCTTTCAAAGTTTTCCCATTCAGAGTTTCTTTCAGAGAAGACATGTTCTCTCCTGCTGTACTGGAATGAGCTTCATCTATTATTACTGCATATCTACCTTTTTCCAGTTCATCTATCTTTTCTAGAGCAAAGGGGAACTTTTGGATGGTTGTTATTATTATCTTTGCCCTGTCTTTGATAGCCTGTGCCAGATCACCAGATCTTTTGGTATCGTCTATCTTTTCTACAACGCCTTTCTTGTGCTCTAGCTGATAGATTGCATCCTGAAGCTGTCTGTCTAGTACCTTTCTGTCAGTTATTACTATTACGCTGTCAAAGATGTTCTCATTGGATTGACTGTGAAGCCCTGCCAGCCTGTGTGCTAGCCATGAAATAGAGTTTGTCTTTCCACTTCCTGCACTGTGTTGTATGAGGTACTTCTGACCTGTACCATTCTCAAGAACATCTTTCTCTATCTTTCTTACCACATCCAGTTGATGGTACCTTGGAAAAATAGCCCTTTGTTTTTTCTTTATCTTACCTTTGTTATCTTTTTTTTCTTCAGTTTGTATGTAGTAGAATCTTTTCAGTATATCTAGAAGGCTGTCTTTCCAACAGATGACTCCCTTCAAAAGGTTCTTTATCCGGCCTCTAAAAACATGTTAAAAAAATGGACTCAAAAGATCAGGGGATGAGAAAAAATACTTAGAATGTTGGTAGTAATTTATCCTGAAAAAATGGATAAATATTTAATTTAAAAGGTGCTCCATCAGGAGCACCAGTTAATGACTAGGAATCTAATTTACACGTAATTAGGGAAAGACTCTATTTATTCATTCTTTCTTTTATTTTTTCATCTTTTTCAAATTCTCCGTGTATTTTTTCATTGAAAAATTTAATGGCCCATTTATCTTCTCTATATATTTTCAACTTATTTAGATCAGTTCTCAATCCAACATGGAGACTATACATCATAATCAATAGGATAATTGTAAATGGAAATCCAGAGATTATTACTCCTGTCTGAAGCGCACTTAGAGCATTGCTTCCTCCTGCAATAAGTAGAGCTACTGCAATAGTCCCCTCCATAACTGCCCAGAAAACTCTCTGTGGAACCGGTGAATCCAACTTACCCCCAGATGTAAGATTATCAACTACAAGAGAACCTGAATCAGATGATGTAACAAAAAATGATATTACTAAAAACGTTCCTAAAATAGATAAAACATTCTTTAAAACTCCAGGAATGTCAAGTCCCTGTATCATCGCAAATAGTGCTGTGGAAACATCTTGTTTTACAGCTTCTAATAACTGTCCTCCTATTGCTGCATCTTGAAAAATGGCAGTAGCTCCAAATGTTGACATCCATACAAAGCTTAGAATAGTTGGCACTATAAGAATAGCTGTAACAAACTCTCTTACGCTTCTTCCTTTGGAAACCCTTGCTATGAACATTCCCACAAATGGAGACCATGATATCCACCAAGCCCAATAGAATATCGTCCAGGAACCCTGCCAGGCATTTCCATTTTCACTGAAAAGACTAATCGATACAAAGTTGTTAAGATAAAATCCTACTCCATTGTTAAATGATCTTAATATAAACAATGTAGGACCTAGAATAAGCATTAACAGTAGAAGTATGGCTGCTATTCTCATATTTAATTCCGAGAGAATCCTTACTCCTTTTCCTATCCCTGATACAACTGATAGTGTTGCAATAAAAGTTATCACAATTATTATCCCAACCTGAATCTTGGTGTTTTGAGGCACTCCAAAAAGATAGTTCAGTCCTGCATTTATTTGCTGTGCACCAAATCCGAGGGATGTAGCCAACCCGAATAGGCAAGAAATTACCGCTGTTATATCTATAATATCACCTATCCACCCAAAAACCTTGTCCTTAAGGATTGGATAAAAAACTGACCTAAGAGACAGTGGCAATCCCCTATTATAAGCAAAGAAAGCTAGGGCTAAGGCTATAAGGGAATAAACACCCCATGGATGAAATCCCCAGTGGTAGAATGTAATTCCTAGAGCCTCCTCTGTAGAGGTCGTTCCTGTCATGGGAAGGGCACTGTTAGCATGATATAACGGCTCTCCCACACTCCAAAACATCAGTCCAATTCCCATACCGGCACTTATTAGCATAGAATACCATGCAAAGTTAGTAAATTCAGGCTTTGCCTCTGGTCCCCCCAATGTTATCTCTCCAAATTTACTAAACATTAGGTATATAGGGAATACTAAAAACAAATTGGTACTTAATATGAAGAACCAGTTAAAGTTGTCAGTGATTTTATTCTGGATATTTATAAGTATTTCATTTACTGCCACAGGATCTTTCAGTGTCAATCCTATGAATATTAATACAAATACTCCTGAAATTATAGAAACCTCAGGATGGAAATCAAAGCCAAATCTGTTAATATTTCTTGCATGAAGCAGTTTGGTTTTCTCTTTAAACTTATCTGTTTCAAACTTTGGGTGTTTTAATTTTTTCATATATTCCCTCCTTCTTATCCAAAATTTCTGTTAGCTTAAATTAAGTTTTAATCATGCCAATCTTGGAAATATAATGATTTATAAAAATTTAGAAAGGATCACCAAAATCTTTAAAAATATAGCTTTAAATACTGTCCGATAAAATTTACATTCACTTCTTATAAATTTATTTCATGTGCAAATTTTATCTAATTTATATTGTTTGTTGAAGAGTGAGTACTATACCATGATATTTTATTTTCTATGATTTTGTTATTTCTTATAATAGTTTTCAAAAGAAAAAACAAATCTCCTTCTTTAATTTCACTTATTTTCCTTCCAATATTTAAATTAAATACGGTATACATAAATTATTTGCAGACCTTAACTTATTCTGGATTATCAACTAGAGGATTTTTCAAGCTTAGTGTAAATTCAATATTAATCTTCCTAATTTTTTAATAACTTCCGCTAAAAGAGTTCTTTTTTATGATTTTTTCTATCATATATCATACAAAAAAGAGTAAGAATTTTAAAATTCTTACCCTTTCTCTATTTCAACACCCCAAAGGCTCTAGAAACCTTTGCAGTCGTGGATTCCTTGGTGGAAGTGACGGGAATCGAACCCGTGTCCAAGATCACCAGTATCATAAGCTTCTACAAGCTTAGTCTGCGATTTGATCTCACATTATCGGCCCACACAGACATGGTCAGATAATGCCAGCCTCTTAAATTTCCCCTATACATCGAGACACAGTATCGGGTAAGCCGTATATTAGTTATACTCCGTAAGGATTCCTAAACGGCCTCGGAAACCTGGAGCAAGCTGCGTTAGGCAGCTAAAGCGTAATTGTTGTTTTCATCTAAACGATGTTTGGCCTCTCACAGCGACCAACCTGGCCTGCTACCTACAACCTGATAACCCTGTCGAAACCTTGGCACTCCCATTCATATACCCTATTATAGCATTTTTTATACATTATTTCAATTTAATATATTTCTTCAACATACCTCTAAATATAAGGTTGGTTGCTTTATGTCAAGGATTCCATAGCCTAATCTCAGTTACACTATTGCCGTCTAAATCCATAGCTCCATCCTGGAATTTAGGTCTTCTTCTGGGTTTTTTAATGGCTTTAGAAATTCCGTAGGGTTCTTTTGGCTTTCCCCAAAACCATCTGTCCATTTTTCCATTTCCATTACTGTCCTGAAATATAACTATGGAATACCTCCCTTCTGAAAGATTTGTCACAACACCTTTTTTAGCCTCTGCAGGAGTACCGTTCCAGACAAAAATTCCTCTTTCCACCTCATAGGGAAACCCGTCTTCTGTTTCAAATACTGCCATATACACAGGAGCTTTTTTTTCCTCTATACCAGTCACCCTTACTGTAGAGGAATAACTTCTAAAGTTCATCAACATCATAATTATAAATATATATTTCATATTACCTCCATGTTTATTATCTATTTTTTCTTCACAACAACTCTCCTTCCTCTAAAAATTAGGAAAATCCCAAAAAATATTTAGTTATTTTTTTCACTTTAACTCTCTGTTTATTCACACTCATCACAGCATTTTATCTATTTTAACTTCAAAAATCATTTTTTTCATATTGTGAATTTTATGTACAAATACCTATGAGCCCTTATTTTTCTGGAATTTTTATTTGTATTTATTTGAAAAATATATTACTCTATATGTGTACATCTACAAAAATAAAATAATTATATCAAAATTAATTTTATTTAAAGGAGAAAAAATATGTCTAATAAAAAACCTGGAAATAGTTATATTACAAAGGTGTTAAACGGAATGGCCCTAGGACTTTTTGCATCTCTTATTATAGGTCTCATATTAAAGCAGATCGGTAAATACTCTGGACTTGAATCTCTCAGTCACTATGGTCAAATAGCCCAGTACATGATGGGACCGGCCATAGGTGCAGGTGTCGCCTATACTCGTACTAAGAGTCCTCTTGGTATATTTTCTGCTCTTATCTGCGGAGCTATAGGTGCAGGTACTATAAAGGACGGTGGCATATTCATCGGAGAGCCTGTAGGAGCTTTAGTGGCGTCACTTATAGGAGTAGAAGTGTCTAGACTTGTAGAAGACAAGACCAAGTTAAACATAATCATTGTTCCTGCTGCAACAATAATTGCCGGTGGACTAGCAGGGTCTTTTATATCTCCTACCATCAGTAACTTTATGAAAATGCTGGGAGAATTCATAAATTATCTCACAACTCTTCATCCTGTTCCAATGGGGATACTTATATCTGTTATAATGGGAATCATCCTCACACTTCCCATATCAAGTGCAGCTATCTCCATATCCCTAGGTCTTTCAGGACTTGCTGCCGGTGCATCAATAGTAGGATGCTCGTGTCATATGATCGGATTCGCTGTCTCTAGCTTCAGAGAAAATAAAGTTAGCGGACTTGTTTCACAGGGTCTTGGTACATCTATGCTTCAGATATCAAATATAATCAAAAACCCTTGGATAGCACTTCCTGCGATAGTATCCTCAGCAATTTTGGGACCCTTAGCCACTGTGATTTTCAAAATGGAAGGCAATAAAATAGGTGGCGGAATGGGTACCGCCGGTCTAGTTGGACAGATAGCTACCCTTGAAACCATGGGAAGCAGTGCCCTTGTGAAGGTTGCTATACTTCACTTTATCCTTCCGGCTATACTTTCCTTTACCATAAGTGAGACTATGAGAAAAAAAGGAAGAATAAAATTTGGAGATATGAAAATATAGAAAATACCGGCTGAATTCAGCCGGTATTTTCTATTCTTCTTTGTCAGATTAAATATTATTTTATTCTAATATCTTTCTTTTATTTCCCTATCCATCTGTCTTTGCTGATCTCTCTTTGCTAAACTTTCTCTCTTATCGTAGTTTTTCTTACCTCTGGCTAATGCTATTTGTACTTTTACAAATCCTTTTTTAGTATATACAGATATAGGAACTATGGTACATCCCTTTTGACTTACATTTTCATGAAGCTTTTTTATCTCCTTTTTATGAAGAAGAAGTTTTCTCACTCTTTTTTCATCTGGGTTATATACACTTCCATAAGCCCACGGGGTTACTGACATACCCATTATAAAAATTTCATTATTTATAATTCTCACAAAAGCCTCTTTTATACTTACTTTTCCGGCTTTTATTGATTTTACTTCACTTCCGATTAATTCTATACCTGCTTCATACCTTTCATCTATAAAAAATTCATGAAATGCTTTTTTATTTTTGGCTAAAATCATCCCAATTACTCCCTTTTATCATTCTAGTATTTTATCTGTACCTCTTAAAATTGTCTTCCATTTCCTTTGTATAAGGGACAACTTCAACCTCTAGTTCATTGAGATCTGCCCTTGCGATCAAGACCTTCATTTTATCTCCTAGGTTCATTACATCTCCCTTATCACGGTTCTTCATAACATAATCAACTTCATCAAATTCATAATAATCGTCAGAAGATACCACATCCCAGAAACACTCTACATACTCCTCTGTTTCAAAGAATACCTTTTTATTGCTAAATCCTACTATTCTAGCATCATATACTTCTCCTACCCTATCCATCATATACTCCACCACTTTTATTTTTACACTTTCATCCTCTATCTTCATTGCATCTCTCTCAGTTTTTGAGATATGCTGGCATACACTGTCTAGAGTCTTAGACCACTTGGCTATATGCTTCTTAGAGGGGTATCCGTTTAGTGTCGTCCCGAGGATTCGGTGTACAAGTAAATCTGAGTATCTACGTATAGGGGAGGTAAAGTGTGTGTAATAATTTGATGCAAGTCCAAAGTGACCGGTATTATCTACAGTATATCTTGCCTGTTTCAAAGACATTAAAATGAACTTATGAACTATCATACTTATATCTTTGTCCTTAGAATCCTCTATAATTGACTGAAATCTCTTTGGGTGTAGGTCTTCAAAAGAGTGTATCCTGTAGTTGAATTTTGCCAGAGTATCATTTAGAGTTTTTATCCTTTCTGGATCAGGCTTGTCATGAGTTCTGTAAACAGAAGGTATCTCCAACCAGAATAATTTTTCAGCCACAGCTTCATTTGCCGATATCATAAAGTCTTCTATTATTTTTTCCGCCTCTCCTCTTTCACGTTTTTTGAGACTTTCAACTTTCCCCTCACTGTCTAGCACCACTTTTATTTCAGGTAAGTCAAAATCTATACTTCCTCTTTGATATTTTACATCTCTCAATATTTTAGAAAGTTCAAGCATGGTGAAGAGCATATCTTTTATGTCCTCATACTCTTTTGTAAGTTCTTCATCACCGTCTAATATTTTATTTACACCGCTATAGGTCATTCTATGAGCAGTTTTGATCACTGATTTATAAGTCTCACTGTCCACAACTTTTCCAGATGGATCTATCTCCATTTCACATGTAAAAGTCAGTTTATTTTCCCTAGGATTAAGTGAACACACACCGTTAGATATCTCCTTTGGAAACATCGGAAGCACTCTGTCTACCAGATAAACCGAGTTTCCTCTTTTTTGAGCCTCCTTATCCAACAGGATTCCGTCTTGGATATAATGAGATACATCTGCTATACTTACTATCAGCCTGTAATTCCCGTTTTTAAGTTTTTCCACATAAACTGCATCATCTAGATCCTTTGCATCTTCTCCGTCTATTGTTATTATCGGCAAATTTCTAAGATCTTTTCTTTTTTTAATTTCATCTTCTGTTATGGTTTCTTCTACATTACTTACTTCTCTTATTACCTCTGGAGGAAATTCTCCAGACATCCCTTCCCTCTTTATAAGTGCCTCTATCATTGTATTGGTATTATAGGGATCTCCTAAAACCTCTTCTACTTCTCCCTCTGGTTTTTTGCCCTCTCCTCCCCAGAAAGTTACCCTCACTAGTACCAGTTCTCCGTTTTTTGCATTTTTCATTCCCCTTTTAGGTATGAAAATATCTTTTCCAAAAGAATGAGTTGGCTTTACAAATCCAAAGCTTTCACTTTTTTCGAATATCCCGATTATTCTGTCCTTTGATCTTTTTATTACCTTTTCTACTTCTCCCTCTTTTTTCTTTCCTCCGTCTGTTTCCTTCGTTACACGTATCAGAACTATATCTCCGTCAAGGGCTGAATTGAATTTCGATCTAGGTATAAATATTCCCTCAGTTTCAGTATCTACAAAGGCAAACTTGTCCTTTATCACTGTAAAATTACCTTTTATAAATCCCAGGTTCTCAGGGACATTGTATTTACCTCTTTTATTTCTCAGTAGGTCACCACTTTCGATCCACTCCTCTAGTATCTCTCTATTCTGTTTTTTATATTTTGTAGACCATCCTAAAAATCCTGATATCTCATTGAGAGTCAGTGCCTTCTTCCCCCTGATATGTTCTTTTAATTTTTCCAAATCTTTCTCTTTATCCATATATTAAATCTCTCCTCTTTTTACTTTTGCAAGTAACCAGTTCCTCATATCCACTGTATTAGGATGAATCACTGCCTCTCTTTTTATAAGATATTCTATTTTCCTGTCTGCTTCGTGAAGTATTGCCATATCTATATTTTCAAAAGCCAGATGCCTTATATGCTCTACGTCAGCATAATCCCTATTCGGTTCTATAGCATCAGCAAGGTAGGTTATCTTTTCTACTAGAGACATATCCCGCCTTCCTATTGTATGATATCTTATAGCATCTAGTATCTCCTGGTCAGTTATTCCAAATTTCATTTTTGCATACACACTTCCTGCAAATCCGTGTATTAGCTCTCCCAAATGTCCGTAATTTTTTAAAGTCTCGTCACAGTCACAAAGTTCTCTCATCTTGGTAATCGTAAACTGTTTAGAGCAATCATGAAGTAAGGCTGCCTTTCTCACTTTCTCTATATTTGCACCGTATCTGCTTGCAAGCTCTATGGCCACTTCTTCTACTCCTAGTATATGTTTATATCTTTTAGGTGTGAGCATAGACTTTATGTCACTTTTTATTTTGTCCATCTTTTATTCCTCCAGTCTGCTGAAAATATTTTCATCTCAACCTCTAGCTATCTCAAAAGAAATATACTTTAAAATTAAAGGGTGACCTTTTTTAGGCCACCCTATATTTCAAGGTTTTTTTCATAGAACTTAGACAGCCTATAAAAATTAAGCTTATCTATCTCTTTGTTGTTAACAAGGATTTTTACTCTTTTATAATCTGATGACTGGGTAATGCTGTTTACTATAGAATATACTATCAATAATTCTTGTCCGGAAGTCTTCATATTCTCTTTAAACTTATAATTGAAATTAAGATAAATATCATTTCCGTCTCTGTAGATATTTAGAAGTTTTACTCCCCCATCTAAAAAAGGGGCTTCTAATTTATCTCCTGATTTACTCTTATAGATAAATTCATAATCCATCTCAGATTTTAGAAGTTCAAAAATTATATCTATTTCATCATAAGACTGATCATCTAGTTCTACCTCTTTCTCTTTTAATTGGAGTTTTTCGAGGTTCTCATCAGGAATATACAGAGTAAACTTTTCCTTCTTGAGCTCTTTTTCAAGATGTGGTTTTTCAAATATTACTTTAGGCGGGATCTTATAATATCTTCCAACTACAAGATAATATGCTATACCTGTGGTTAGAAGTACTGCTCCCAAGAATCCAAGAGCTATATTTTTCTTATTCAAATCTTCCACCTTTCATCAATAAAAATATTTTCTGATATTATCTGCTATATCTTTAGCCATCAACCGCTGATATTTTGATTGTTTCAGCTTCCATACATCATATTTATTACTTATAAATCCAAGCTCTAAAAGTACCCCAGGCCCATCAAATCCCCTCAGCACAGCAAAATTTGCCCCATGAACTCCACGATTTTTCATTTTTAGCTTTTTAGAATAAGTACTTGCCAGATTTTCTCCCAGTTTTATAGATTCTTCCTGATTTTTTTTATATGCCAGCTCACCCATTATCTGAGCTATATCTCCAGAATCTTCTCCATATTTTGCTCCGAAACTATTTTCAAATGAAGCTACTCTTTCTGCATAAGGTGATGATTTTTTAGAGAAATAAAAAGCCTCAAATCCTGAACCTTTTCCGCTCTTATCGGCATTGGCATGTATACTTATAAACATGTCACCCTTACTATTATTTCCTTTTCTTGGCCGCTGAGCTAGACTTACGAAATTATCAGTTGATCTGGTCATTATCACATTAAAATCTCTTAAAAGTTCATTTCGGAGATAATTTGCCACTGAAAAAACAATATCTTTTTCATGATATTTATTGAATCCCACTGCCCCGGGATCTTTTCCTCCGTGCCCTGCATCGATTACTATAGTATACTCTTTTTTGTTCACTTTTCCAGAAAAATCCATTACAACTCTTACAGGATCTGTTCTGTAGGATGTTTTAAAATTTACATTTTTATTTAGAAATGCAAAAACCCCAGTGGAGTTACTGTATTTTACTACACTTACTTTCTCTATATAATTACCATTTAACACTCGGCTTTTAAAATTATCTCCTGCCTCTGTACCTGGGAGCTCTATAAACAAAAGTCGACTGGCCTCATCGTAATCTATAGAAAATCTAGGTTTTATCGCCCCGTCTACATCTATAACCATTTGAGGCGGATTACCGTTAAACCTTATCCCTTTTAAGTTAATAAGTTGGGAAAATGATAATGTATATAACAATATTGTCAATAAAAAAACTAGATGTCGCTTCATAATCCGCTCCTTAATAGAGAAAAAACGACAATTATAAATTGTCGTTTTATTTGCTGTAAACATTTGCTATTGAACTCTTTTTCATAGTAAGGTTTACACCCTTATCTACTCTTATAACTACAAACTCATCATTTACAGATACTACCTCACCTTTGATTCCTCCAGCTGTGATAATCTGAGTTCCTGCATGAAGTGAAGACATCATTTCCTGATGCTGTTTCTGTTTCTTTTTGTTTGGTCTTATCAATAAAAAGTAAAATACAGCTGCCCATACAACAACAGTAACAATCATACCTGTATAGTTTGCAGGTTTAGCTCCATCTGCAGCATAAGTTATAAAATTATTTAACATTCTTGTCCTCCTTGGGTTCTAAAAACTACTCTATATTTTGAGTATATCACAGATAAACTGCTTTTTCAACTTAGCTGCTTTTATACAAATAAATTTTTTATTTTATCAAAAAATGTTTTTTTCATATTATAGTTTTTATCTTTTAGACTCTTGTCAAAGGACTTTAAAAGTTCTTTCTGGCTGTCATTTAGATTTGTAGGTATTTCAATTACTATCTTAACCAGCTGATCCCCTCTACCATATCCTCTGGTATTAGGCATTCCTTTTTCTTTTAATCTGAATACCTTTCCATTTTGTGTTCCTGCAGGTATTTTCATTTTTATTTTGCCATCAATAGTTGGTATTTCTAGGTCTCCTCCGAGAGTTGCGTGGGCATATGAAATAGGTATTTCACACACTAAATCATCATCTATTCTCTCAAAGATACTATGCTGCTTCACTTTTATATAAATGTAAAGGTCTCCATTTGGTCCTCCTGAAGGGCTAGCCTCTCCCATTCCAGAAAGTCTCAGTCTCTGACCGTCATCTATACCTGCTGGTATTTTAACAGTTTTTTCAACGACCTCTTTTTCTATACCTGTTCCGCCACAGTTACTACATTTCTTTTTAGGAACTTCTCCTTTACCATTACACTGATCACATTCCACTACAGTCTCAAAGTTCCCAAGCATTGTTCTCTGAGTCTGCTTGACTCTTCCCTGACCATTACATTTGCTACAAGTCTGCATACCTGATCCAGGCTCTGCACCTGTTCCGCTGCATTTATGACATTTACCATTTTTTTCATATTTTATATGTTTTTCAACACCTTTAGAAGCTTCTTCAAGAGTTATCTCCACACTATATCTTAAATCAGCTCCTGGCTGTACAGTTCTTCTTCTCCCTCTTTGATCTCCAAATCCGGAACCACCAAAAAACGAACTGAATATATCTCCTAAATCCTCAAAATCTCCGAATCCACCGAATCCACCAAAACCTCCGGCTCCTCCAGCTCCTCCCTGTTCAAAAGCTGCATGTCCAAATCTATCGTACTGCGCCCTCTTTTGAGAATCTGAAAGTACCTGATAAGCATCATTTAATTCTTTAAATTTTGCCTCAGCGTTTTTCTTTTCATCATCGTTGGCATTGGTAAATTTATCTGGATGGTATTTCATGGCGGCCTTTCTGTAGGCCTTCTTGATTTCAGCCTCTGATGCATCTTTTGAAATACCCAGTATTTCGTAGTAATCTTTTTTAGCCATAAAACGCTACCTCCGTAATTTATCACAAAATATTATAACATAAATTCAATTTTTTTTACAGGCTTACTTCCCCTCTATACATACCTTAAACAAGGTATTATCGACCTTTTATCTCTCCCTCTCTTTTGAGGAGATATTCCTTCCGCCATAGACCACTTGCATAGCCTGTCAGTTTCCCATTTTTCCCTATCACCCTGTGACAAGGGATTATTATGCTGATAGGATTCTTACTATTAGCTCCTCCCACAGCTCTGACAGCCTTGGGATTTCCTATATTTTCAGCCTGTACCTTATAAGAGATACTTTTCCCGTAAGGTATTTTAGACAGTTCTTTCCAGCATTTCACCTGAAAATCCGTTCCGTGCACATCCAATGTGACTGAAAACTTTATTCTGTCTCCGTAAAAATATTCTTCTAGTTCTTTTTTGCACTTTAGAACCAGAGGGCTTTTTATCTCTGATTTTTTACCATTTACAAACTCCACCGAGCTTATGCCGTCTGTTTCTTCACAGATCTCGATTATACCTAAAACAGGATGTTCTAAATAGACTCTTCCCACCATAAGAAGACCTATATTTTCTTATTCATATATACATCTGTTATCTCATAGCCCATTTTTCTGTAAGATGCTATTGCACCCTCATTATATCCGAAAGAGTGCAGATTTATTTTCTTGGCCTTGTATTCGTAAGATTTCTCTTCTAATGCTTCTACTACTTTTATCTCATAGTCATTTCCCTTAAATTCATCGTATATGCATAATGCATTTACAAACACAGATTTATTAAAAATATTAAACCAGATAAACCCTACTTTTTTTTCTTCATCTTTATATGCAGTCATTAGGTAGTGATTGTTTGTATCTACACCGTCTTTTAGTATTTTTTCCAGTGTTTCTTTAGAAAGTTCTATAGCTTCATTTTCCTGCCAGTGTCCTACTCTGACTTTTTCCTTAGCATAGTCAGATATTAGTTTACCTTTTATAACATCGTATTCATTTTGTTTCATTTTAACCAATTTAAGCATAGTATCAAAGCCTCCTTTTTTTAAACCTTTTCACTGAACATCTTACCATAAATCAAGTTTTTATTTAACTTAAGTTGTCTTTTGAATTCTAATTATATTATTGAATTTATCGGGATTCGTTACTTTTCTCTTGAAAGAAAAGTAATCAAAAGTTCAAGAATTTTCAAACGTCTAGGAAGTTGATATTTCCTTTATCGCCTTTGTAAGCTACAGTCCTAGGTTCCCTGCGGAACTTATTCTGTAGGACGGCTGAGTGCAGGTTCTTTCTTGTATAAGCCCTGCGACTTGAAATTCAAAAGACATAAAAATAATAAAGCCCAAACAAATAGCATGCACACAGTTATTTTTTAATTTTTGACTATTATTAATTCTGATTTTAGCCATAGTATAGGAAGAGGAATAAAAAACCTCTCGTAAAAGAAAATGTATATACTTTAGTCTTAACTCTGTGAAACTCTCTTTTTTTCTCTGTGTCCTCTGTGGCCAAAAGGTTTTATCTTTATTCGTGTTAATTTTTTTGCTTTTTATTGATTTTTATTCGTGACAAAATCCCTTGATTCTAATATTCTTGTAAATTCAGTAATTCATAAAAATCAAAAAAAACTTATATTTTCTATAAAAACTTTAGAATAATTTTCATAATTATCTTTGAAAAAGGGAATAGAGCCTAAAACTCTATTCCCTGTATTCTAAGCTTTTGCTTAAATATTTGATTAGTCTATGATTTCAGCTTCTTCTACGTCATCCTCAGATTTTTTAGTTTCTCCGCCTTCAGCTTCACCATCTGCTGTTGCATTTGCCTGAGCCTCTTTGTAGATCTCTTCAGCTAATTTGTGAGCTGCTTTAGAAAGATCTTCCATAGCCTTGTCTATAGCTTCTTTATCTTCACTGTCTTTTACCTTTTTAAGTTCCTCAAGAGCAGCCTCAATATTTTTCTTATCTTCCTCTGTTACTTTATCAGCATGATCAACTAGTGTTTTCTCTGTAGAAGAGATAAGCATATCAGCTTTATTTCTAGTTTCTACAAGCTCCTTAAACTTCTTGTCTTCTGCTTCGTTTGCCTCTGCATCTCTTTTCATTCTTTCGATCTCTTCTTCAGTAAGATTAGTCGATCCTGTAATAGTTACTTTATTTTCCTTACCAGTTCCTAGGTCTTTAGCACCTACATGAACGATTCCGTTAGCGTCGATATCAAATGTAACTTCAATCTGTGGTACTCCTCTTGGAGCAGCAGGGATTCCTTCTAAGTTAAATTCTCCAAGCTTGTGGTTGTCTGCAGATTTAGCTCTTTCCCCTTGTAGTACATTGATTGTTACTGCAGGTTGATTATCCACTGCTGTTGAGAATATTTGTGATTTTTTTACAGGAATAGTTGTGTTCTTTTCGATAATTTTAGTGAATACTCCACCAAGAGTTTCGATTCCTAGTGAAAGAGGAGTTACGTCTAGTAATAGTACGTCTTTTACATCTCCCATAAGTACTCCACCTTGAATAGCAGCTCCTGCAGCTACTACCTCATCAGGGTTTATACCTTTGTTAGGTTTTTTACCAAAGAACTTTTCTGCCCATTCTTGTACCGCAGGGATTCTAGTAGAACCTCCTACAAGAAGAATCTCGTCGATGTCAGAAGGATTAAGACCAGCATCTTTCATAGCTGTTTTTGTAGGTCCTTGAGTTGCCTCTACAAGATCAAGAGTAAGTTCGTTGAATTTAGCTCTTGTAAGTTTCATCTCTAAATGCTTAGGTCCAGTTGCATCCATTGTGATGAATGGAAGAGATATAGGAGTTTCCATTGTTGTAGATAATTCTTTTTTAGCCTTTTCTGCTGCATCTTTTAGTCTTTGGTATGCCATTTTATCATTAGAAAGATCTAGTCCAGTCTCTTTCTTAAACTCTGTTACAAGCCAGTCGATTATCTTCTTATCGAAGTTGTCTCCTCCAAGGTGGTTGTTTCCTGAAGTAGCTAGTACTTCTATTACACCGTCTCCTATCTCAAGGATGGATACGTCAAATGTTCCTCCACCAAGGTCAAAAACAAGTACTTTTTCTTCACCTTTTTTATCAAGACCATAAGCTAGTGCCGCAGCTGTAGGTTCGTTTATGATTCTTTTTACGTCAAATCCTGCGATCATACCGGCATCTTTTGTTGCCTGTCTCTGAGCATCAGTAAAGTAAGCCGGTACTGTTATTACTGCTTCTTTTACTGTTTCTCCAAGATATGCTTCTGCGTCACTCTTAAGTTTTTTAAGGATCATTGCAGAGATTTCCTGTGGAGTGTAATCTTTTCCGTGCATTGCTACTTTGTGATCCTCACCCATGTGAGTTTTTATAGATTGTACAGTCGAATCAGTATTTGTGATCGCCTGTCTCTTTGCAATCTCTCCTACTATGATTTCTCCGTTATCTTTTACGTTTACTACTGAAGGAGTAGTTCTTGCTCCCTCTGAATTACTAATGATAGTGAAGCTTCCACCTTCCATTACAGCTACACATGAGTTTGTTGTTCCCAAATCAATTCCGATTATTTTACTCATTCTTATTTCCTCCTAAAAAATTAATTTTTAATGTTTATCTGAAATATACTATTTTTTACAAACTTTGACCATAGAAGGTCTGATTACCTTACCTTTTAATTTATAACCTTTTTGAAGCTCTAATATTATATCATCATCTTCATGTTCAGGACTGTCCTCAGCGATTACAGCCATATGCAGATTAGGATCAAACTTTTGCCCCTCTGTTTTTATAGCCTCTACACCTTCTTCATTCATGATTCCGTGCATCTGACTTAGTGTCATTTCTACTCCCTTTACAAGTGAATCAAAGTCCTTTGTTTCTGATGAAGCAGCTACTCCTCTCTCAAGGTTGTCTACAGCTTCTATTACTTTTGACATTACTTTTTCAGAAGCATATTTTCTGAGTTCTTCTGCTTCTTTCTCTTTTCTTTTTGTAAAATTCTGAAAATCAGCTTGTTTTCTAAGGTAAGCCTGTTTCCACTCCTCTACTTCTGCTTCTATCTTGTCTATTTTATCAGTCAATGTTTCTGCCTCTCCATTTACCTCTTCTGCGTCCATTATTTTTTCATCTTTAGAATTAGCTTCTTTTTTTCCCTCTTTTTCAAGTTCATCTAAAATTTCATCGGATTTTTTCTTCATTTTTTCTGCCATTTACCTCTCCTTTTTATGCTCAATTTCTTCTATTACTTTATTCACCTCTTTAGTCACATACTTTACCAGACCCATGGTCTTTGAGTAAGCCATTCTTCTCGGTCCAATAACCCCTATAACTCCCTGGGACTCACCCATCTTATAGACTGAGTATACAAAACTAAAGTCCTCTAAGCCTTTTATATTTAACTCATCTCCGAAAACAACGTTTACATCTCCGTAATCATGTTCTCGGGATTTTACCAGAATTTCAAAAATCTCTTTCATCCCCTTTTTCTTATTGAAAAGTTCAAGGGTTTCTCTGGCCTCCTCTACACTTTTATTCTGAAATATGCTAGATGCATTATTCATATAAAATTGACCCTCTATATCCTGAAAAACTTCATTTTCAAGATTGCTAAGTACCGGGTTATCCTTTTCTAGAATAAAATCCTCAACTTCGTAACTTTTAAGCTCACCTTTTCTTAATTTTTCATTTAATTCCTTTGACACAGCCGCCACTTCTTCACGGCTCAATCCATGTTCGAGGGATATTTTTTTTGTTCTGACCGCCATGTTATCCATTACTATGACTGCCATTATCAAGTAGTCTTCTATATGAACCAACTCTACTTTTTTTATACCTTCTCTTTTTATATCTGGCTCTACAACTATCCCTGCATAGGAAGTAAGTTTTGATAGAAGAGTCGATGTCTTCTTGAGAATGTCCTCAAGTTCACTCACCCTGAGCTCATAAGCCATATCAATTTTTTTTCTTTCCTCTTTTGATATTTTCTCTACCTTCAACAACTCATGTAGATAAAACTTATAACCTTTATCAGTGGGAATCCTCCCTGAAGATGTGTGTGTCTTAGAGATATACCCCATATCCTCAAGATCCGCCATTACATTTCTTATAGTTGCTGAAGACAGCTCGATATTATATTTTTTTACCAAAGTTCTCGAGCCTATTGTATCCCCAAAGGTCAGATAATAATCAATTATGACTCCAAGTACAAGCTTTTCTCTGTCTGAAATAGCCATATCACCACTCCTTGTTAGCACTCATTTTGAAAGAGTGCTAATTCACGCTAATAATATAACATTTAAACTTATTTTTTGTCAAGGGTTTCAGCAAAAAAATTAGCCACCTTTTTACAAGGTGGCTAATCACTCTGTTCTATGAATCGTAATCATGTTTCTTCCATTTCTTTTGGCTGTGTATAAGGCTTTATCCACTTTCACAAAATATCTTCTGAGATCCAAATCCCCTTCAGGGACTACCCCAAAGATCCCTACACTGACCGTAAGCTGTTCTCCATTTTTATTTATAGGTATCTTAAGTTGCTCTATTTTTTTTCTTATATTCTCACCTATACCAATAACTTTTTTTTCATCCTTGCTTCTTACTCCTCCTACAAACTCATCTCCACCGTATCGACCTACGTATCCTTCTTTTAGTTCACTACTAAAAATCTTAGATGCTTCTATAAGTGCCCTGTCTCCAGAATGATGTCCAAAGTTATCATTTACTTGCTTAAAATTATCAAAATCTACAAGAATTATATATAGTCTCTCCTTGTTATCCCTTGCTTTTCTCCAATCAGCATGAAATTTTTCATAAAAATATCTTCTGTTGTAAAGACCAGTAAGGTGATCTGTTACAGATAAGGTTTTCAGTATCTCATTGGCACTTTGTAATTTTTTATGCTCCTGACTATTATTTACAGCTATACTCAAAGTTGGAATAATTTCATATAAAATTTCTAACTCATATTCACTGAAAAATTCTTTTCCAAAAGCTCTGCAGCTGAAACATCCCACAGTATTTTCACCAAATTTCAAGGGAATATGCAGCTCAGAAAAAGTTTCTTTCCTCACCACAAACTCCTTATTCTCCTTTATACACTTAGCTTCTTTACTCTCATGATCATCTAAAAGAAAATTTTCTTCCTCCAAAGCTTCTTTTTTTCCATAAGTATGGTATCTTATCACCTTTTGGTTTTCATTTATACCTATTCCTATGTTATAAGACCTCAACTCTTCCTCTAATATCCTGTGTATCTCTATTAGCATTTCACCTACGGTCTTTCTAGAAATAACTGTTTCTCCTATCTCCCTTACTATATTTAGTTTTTTGTTTATGGCACTTAGCTCATCTTGAGCTGCTTCTCTTTTTGCTATCTCCTTAGATAATTCCTTGTTATTCTTTAGTTTTACCAGTGCAGATACCAGCATTTCTCTGGCTGTACTTATAAAGTTAAACTTTTTACTGTCTAGAGAATAGTCTTTTTTTTCATCGCCAAATATCAGATACCCTATATGTTCTTTATTCTCCACAAGATACATAATCAAATCCTCATCATCTTTAGAGTAACTTTCCACATCACTTATGTATTTTATTTTTGAATCTAATGAAATCTTTCTTTTTACCGGAAGGTAGTTATTTTCTTCTAAATATCTATATTCAGTTATTTTACCCTCTTTCCAGATTATCCCCATGATCAGACTTCCTTTGTATTTTTGGAAATTTTTTAGATTTTTTACAAAATTATAACCAATCTCCTCTATACTTTTAGAATCATTAAAGTCCCTTGCCATTTTCCATAAAGCTTTCACATTGTGATAATTTTCAATGAGAAGTTTTCGCTCTGTTTTCTCCACAAAAAAAAGCTTAAGTACTCTTTTTGCAAAGTAAAGCATCTCCATATTTTCATCAGTAAAGGCGTCTTTCCTTTTAGACTGAATAGTTAGAAATCCTATTACTTTTCCATCCACCTCTATATCTGTAAAATATCCCGAACCCATTTTTTCCTCTGTGATGATCCGGTTAAAGGAATACTTTTTCATCCAGGTTTCGATATCATTAATAATGATATCTTTTTTATTTTTCAGACACCACCAGGAAACACTTTTTTCTTTGTCTAGCTCAACTGTTAAAGCCTCATTCCATTTCCCGTCCTCTATTAGATGTTTGTATTGGACCTCTCTCTTGTCTTCCCTATATACCCCAAGTCCCACAACGTTGACTCCGCATTTATTTTCCAGTAGGTCATAGACCTCCTTCACAACGCGTCCTCTTTCCATTTTTTCACCCCATAAAAAAATCATTATTACCCAAACCCCACATATACCATTATACCTATTTTTTTTAATTCTTCCAAAAAAAATATAGCTCTATCCTGAATTTTGGATAAAGCTATATTATATTACTAAAACGAATTATAAAACTAATTTGCAATAAAGTTGTACCATCTCACATGTATCTATATCTTCACCCATTATAACCGATTCAAACTCACTCAAGCCCAAAATATCCATAACGGAATTTCTAGATAGAGTATATCTTTTTTACATAAGGCCCTATTTTAATCCTAATTTATAAGTCTTTCTATCTAAACATTTATATTCATCACCAGGTCATTTAAAATTTTAATTTTTATACCCTTCTGAATTATTTTTATGCCATTTCCAGGCAGACTCTATTATTTTCTCCATTGTGTCATGCTCTGGTTTCCACCCTAGTTCTTTCATGGCCTTTTCTGAACTGGCCACAAGTTTTGCAGGGTCTCCTGCTCTTCTAGGCGCCACCTCAGCAGGGATAGGATGACCTGTCACCTTTCTGCTTGTTTCTATGACCTCTTTTACAGTGAATCCATTTCCATTCCCCAGGTTGTAGATGCTGCTTTTACCATTATTTTTTAATTTTTCTATCGCCAGAATATGGGCATCAACTAGATCCATAACATGAATATAATCTCTTATACAAGTTCCGTCATGGGTGTCATAGTCCTCTCCGTACATGAATATTTTTTCTCTTTTTCCAAGAGCTACCTGAAGTACCAGAGGAATAAGGTGTGTTTCTGGACTGTGGTCTTCCCCTATACGTCCAGACTCATGAGCCCCGGCCACATTAAAATACCTCAAAACAATATGATTTATACCATAGGCTTTTTCACACCATTTCAACATTTTTTCCACTGCCAGTTTACTCTCCCCGTAAGGATTCGTAGGCTCTGTCTTATCTGTTTCAAGAATAGGTATATTCTCAGGCTCTCCATAGGTGGCTGCAGTAGATGAAAAGACTATCTTATTCACCCCGAATTTTTTCATTGTTTTCAGAAGACAAAGGCTTCCGTAAACATTATTCTCATAGTATTTTAAAGGCTTTTCCACACTTTCCCCAACCAGGGAATAAGCTGCAAAATGCATTACAGCATCGATCTTATTTTCCTGAAAAACTTTATCCATAAACTTTTCGTCTGCCAGATTTCCTATACAAAGTTTTACTCCTTCTGGTACAGCATCTCTGTGCCCAGTATATAAATTATCCAAAACTACTACTTCTTCACCCTTTTCAACAAGTCTAGCTACTGCATGACTTCCTATATATCCTGCTCCACCACAAACTAATATTGTCATTTTATCCTCCTATTTTATAAAAAGTTTCCATTTATTTTTCTAGAGAAAATACCCCTATATTTAGAACATCTGGATAAACCTTAGTATCAATGTAGATTCTAATATTGTTTATTTTCACCAAGTTTCAGAGTATCTTTCAGACAATTCACCAAATAAAAAACAACTCTTTTCTGAGCTATCTCAAGTTCCATGGTTCTTTTACTTTCTAAATACTTGTTCTTATATGAAAGTATTATACCATTTTCTCTTTTTGACATCTTATAATTTTTTACTCAGTTCTTCTAGATCTCTGTAGATATTTTTTATTCACTTATTTTTATACAAATTGTATAACAAAATTAATTAATCCAGTCAAATTTTTATACAGTTTTTTATTAAAATTCCCTTTTAACATCTTAAAAAAACTCTCAATCAACTAAGAAATTCAGTATAAAATAAATTTGGTAGCTGATATTATTTATAAAAACTTATACTAATTCACATAATAATTAAATTATAAAAGATAAGCTATTATTTGAACTATAGATTATTTGACAAAAAAGTTTCTATAACTTAATATGAATGTACTAATATATATTCATAAAAAAAGGAAGGTGTTTATGCCTAAAATAATCAAAAATTTAAAAGAAAAAATACTTATAAGTGCTATGGAGTTGTTTAATGATTTTAAGTATAAAGATGTAACCATGAGTGGAATAGCCAAAAAAACTGGAATTGCAGTTGGTACCTTATACAATTACTATCCAAATAAAAAAAATCTTTTTGTGGATGTTTTCAAAATGAGTTGGGAAGAAACTTTTACAAAATTAGATGCTATATTGATTGAAAATATAACCTTTAGAGAAAAACTCGACAACTTTATTGAAATTTTATATACAGAGACAGCCAATAGAAAGGGTCTAGGAGAAGAACTTCTTAAAGTTGACGCTTTTAAACTAACAAATGTAGATCGTTCCAACGGTGCCTTTGGAATAAGAAAAGAAATTTATGAAAGAATCGAGAATATTATAGAAGAAATAAAAAAAGAAGAGAATCTCTCTGTAAATCCTAACTTTGAATTAAGGTTCAAAAAAAATATTTTTGACTATATCCTTGCAATTATAAAAGCCTTTCCAGATGAAAAAGAAATTAATATAGAGTATTTAAAACATCTGATAAATTCTGCTTTAATATAAATTTCAAAGCATCTAAATCGAATTTTATTGATTTTTTATGGTGGCAAATCTTTTGACTATAATATTCTTATAAAATATATACCAAGACTAACAGCTATCTCTTTAACATGGGAAATAGCTCTTTTTTTTTGCTCTTTTATCAAATAAACAGCCCCTGCAACATATATTGGTTGAATGGATATCGAACAAAGAATTAATTTTTTAAATATATCCATTGACAAATTATAAAATTTAATTTATAATGAATGTATATTCATAAAGAAAGTCGAGGAATAAATTTTAAATGAATACCCATTCACTTAGGGGTGTTGCAGTTATTTAAAGTGAAAATTAATCTTAACCAAGATCTGATGGAGGTGATGAATGAGTCACAATAATAAAATTGAAAAGACAAAAATGATGGGTGAAGGGGAGATCTCAAAGGTTCTGACAAAAATGTCTGTACCTGGAATAATTGCCATGCTCATAAATGCCATTTACAATATAGTGGATTCTATGTTTATAGGAATGCTTGGAAATACAGAAGCCATGGGAGCTACCTCTGTAATATTTCCTCTGTTTATGCTTATCGCTGCCCTAGGTCAGATGTTTGGTGTAGGAGCAGGGTCTTATATAGCCAGACTTTTAGGAGCAGGAAATAAAAATCAGGCAGAAAAAGTCGTTTCCACTACTTTTTATACAACTATCATTATGAGTATCTTATTCACAGTGTCAGTACTGACCCTTATAAACCCAACTCTAAGAATACTTGGTGCAACAGATACAATAATGCCCTATGCTTTAACTTATGGAAAGATTCTTGTAACAGGAGCTATTTTTACAATTATCAATATGACTCTAAACAATACCATAAGAGCCGAAGGCAATGCTAAGTATAGTATGATAGCAATCTCCCTAGGAGCAGTCTTAAATGTAATACTCGATCCACTCTTCATGTTTGGTTTTGATATGGGCATAAAGGGAGCAGCTATATCGACTGTACTATCTACATCCATTTCATCAATATATCTTTTAAGATATTATTTTTCAGGAAAAAGCTTTATTAAAATAACCAGAGAGAAATTCACTCCGAAACTTTCATTATATTCAGAGATAATGAAGGTGGGAGGTGCTACATTTGCCAGGCAGGCTTTAGCCAGCTTGTCTCTCGGAATTTTAAACTCAAAGGCGGCTTTTTACGGAGATTCCACAGTTGCTGCCATGGGAATATCTACTCGGGTTACAAGTGCAGTTCTCTATATCGTCATCGGATACAATCAAGGATTTATGCCAATTGCAGCTTATAATTACGGGGCTGAGAAATACGACCGTTTAAAATCTGCAATAAGAATATCCCTTATTAGACTGACAGTATTTTGCACCTTTGCTACTTTTATATTCATGTTTTTTACAGAAGATATCTTGAGACTTTTCAGCAGCGACCCTGAGGTTATAGAAAGAGGTAAGGCAATCTTAAGAGCCATGAGTATTTTGATTCCTACTCTGGGGTTTCAGCAGATATATGCTGTACTATATCAAGCACTTGGCAAGAGTGTGGGAGCCTTGGTACTTTCAAGTGCCAGACAAGGTACATTTTTAATACTTGCACTTATGATTTTACCTTCACTTTTAAATTTTAGAGGCTTAATCTACTCACAGGCATCTGCAGATATTTTTACCGTTATAACTACGTTAATATTTGCCATAAAAATATCAAAAGAAATTAAAGACAAAGAAGACATTTATAAGCCAAGTAATAATTTAGTTTTAGAATCCAACGGTTAAATTAAAATCCATAGAAAAATATCTTTCTAGAAAAGATAAAGTTCAGCTTTATTATGCCCTATAAAGATATTGTATAAATATGAGATTTATAGTAAAATTTGCTAATATTTTTAAACAAATAGAATATTTCAAGTAAAGGGCATCTTTCTAGAAAAGGTAAAGTCTAGCTTTATTATACCCTAAGAAGATATAAAGTCGTTTTACTTTCATTGAATTTCAGATGGGAGTATTGCGACTTTTTTTATTAAAAATTTTTATAAATCCGGGACTATTTCTAACAATTCATAATTCTATTCCTTTCTAAGCTCTTCTATCCTGACTTAGTCCTTAAAATAAAATAAGTCATTTTTATCTATTATTAAAAATTGGAGGGGATCAAAATGGAAAAAGAGAGAAATAATAAACCAACATTAAAAGAAGCGGTTTTAGGATTTATCATCACAATGGGAGTTATCGTATTAGGTTTGAGAATGAAGGCAGGAATGGAGATGCCTTTGATGCTAGGAGCAATTACAGCTGCAATGGTGTCACTTTATCTTGGAAATAAGTGGAATGATATCCAGGACAGTATAGTTGATGGTATAGCCAATACTGCAGTTACTAACATAATCCTTATCTTCTCAGGTATCCTGGTAGGAGTTTGGATTTTAGGAGGGGCTGTCCCAACTCTCATTTATTACGGTATTCAACTTATATCACCGAAATTTTTTCTTCCAATCACATTTTTACTGGCATGCCTAACCTCTGTTGCCACAGGAACATCTTTTGGAACAATAGCTACCATAGGTGTAGGTTCTTTGGGAATAGGAACAGGACTTGGTATTCCAACTGCAATGACTATAGGAGCTGTTGTTTCAGGATCATTTTTCGGAGATAAAATGTCACCTATATCTGACACTACAAATATAGCTCCGGCAATGGCAGGAGGAGATCTATTTGAACACATCGGTTCTATGCTTTGGACAACTATTCCAGCAGCAATAGTCGCGGCAGTTGCCTATACTTTCCTAGGATTAAAGCATTCCGGTGGAAATATCGACTATGAACTGATAAATCAAATTTCAGCAACACTGGATAATAATTTTAACATTTCATTATTAACTTTACTTCCTTTTGTTCTGTTGCTTATTTTATCCATAAAAAAAGTTCCAGGTATAATCACCTTAGCAGTAGTATCTGCCTTTAGTTATCTCTGTGCTATATTTACTCAAGGAGTAACATTTAGAGAACTTATGAAAGCTTCAGTTTCAGGATACAAATCACAGACAGGTATGGAACTTATCGACAAGATACTCTCTAGAGGAGGTATCTCTATGCTGATGGGAGTTATAGTTCTTATCATAATATCCACATCAATTGGAGGTATACTCGAAAGATCTAAAATACTTCAGGTAATAGTTGAGGCTATGCTAAAAAAAGTAAAAACTCATACAGGTTTAATTCTTTCAACTATGTTGTCTTGTTATGCTGTTGTCGGAGCTACGGGAAATATGGTAGTAGGTATGATCCTTCCAGGAAGAACATTTAGACCGGCTTATGAAAAAATGGATGTTCATTCAAAAGTTCTTTCGAGAACCTTAGAAGATGTATGCACACTTGGAAACTCTATTATACCGTGGGGAGGAGCGGCCCTCTTTATTCAGGGGGTATTTGGAACAGACCTTAGCTATATACCCTATGCAATTTTAAATTACACTGTACCTCTTTTCTCTATTATACTTGCAGTTACAGGTATAGGGGTTTGGAACAGAGAAGGTACTCCTGTTAATGAATTAAAAACTACAGCTATATTAGAAACAGAACATTAAAATATAATGTAAGGTAAAAAGGAGATAAAATTATGGATGGAATTATTTTAAGAGAAGAACTTGAAAATATAAGAGGTTATATTCCCGGTAGATCAATAGAAGAAGTTCAAGAAGAATACGGTTTAAGTGATATTGTTAAACTAGCTTCAAATGAAAACCCTATGCCTCCATCACCAAAGGTATTAGAAGCTATCCAAAAAGCTGCTTTGGATATAAATATTTATCCCGATGCACTTGGAGATGCACTTAGAAAAAAACTATCTGAAAAATATGGTGTAGAATCTGAAAATATAGTTGTGGGAAACGGCGGAATGGAAGTTATACTAGCCATGGCAGGTACAATAATAACTAAAGGTGACGAGATCATAATGCCTGCAACAACATTCCCGGGATTTGGATTTAAATCCAGTTTGCTCGGGGGTAAATTAGTCAAAGTACCCTTAAATAAATATGACTTCGATCTAGATAAAATGCTTGAATCTATAACGGAAAAAACAAAAGTAATATATATTTGTAACCCAAATAATCCAACGGGAAAAATTATACCAAAAAATAAATTAAAAGAATTTATTGATAAGGTACCAAAAAATATAGTTGTATTTATTGATGAAGCTTATTATTATTACGGGGTAAAAAATTCTGAATATTTAGATTCAGTAAGACTTCTTAAAGACAGAGAAAATCTTATTATATTAAGAAGTTTTTCAAAATCTTCAGGGCTAGCAGGTTTAAGAGTGGGATTTGGACTTACAAATAAAAAACTTGCAGAAAATTTCAGAAAAGCACTGGGACCTTTCACCGTCAATAAACTGGCTCAAGCAGCTGCTATAACAGCTTTAGACGATGAAGAATATTTAGAAAAAACAGTTGAATTAAATTATAAATCCTTAGGAATAATGGAAGATTTTTTCAAAAAAAATAATCTGGAATATATCGAATCCAATGCCAATTTTATATTTGTAAATGTGAAGCAACATTCAAAAATAGTTTTTCATGAACTTATGAAAAGAGGAGTTATCATAAGGCCAGGATTCCAGTGGGGATGGGATAATTGGATCAGAGTGAGTACAGGTACAGAAGAAGAGACTCATATGTTTATAGAAAAATTAAAAGAGATTTTATAAATAATACTTAAAATCAGAATTGGGAGAAGATCATGAAAATAATAGCTTTTGTTGTAAGGGATGACGAATTAGAAGCCTTTGATAAGTTTTCCAAAGAATTTAATATTCAGGTTGTTCTAAAAAAAGAAATACTGACCCTTGAAAACATTGACAGTATAGAGGGCTATGACGGAGTTTCTATAACTGGAAAATGTAAGCTTAATAAAGAAATTTTAGATAAGTTTAAAGAATATGAAATTAAATTTATTACAACTAGAACTGTTGGATATGATAATGTAGATATCGATTATGCCAAAAAATTAGGCATAAAATTTAGCAATGTTTCCTATTCACCTGATTCAGTAGGGGAATTTACAGTGATGTCCATATTGAGCCTTTTAAAAAAATTACCTTATTCCAGAACAAAAATGGACTCTAATGATTTCACCCTGTCTGGCTTACAGGGAAAGGAACTAAAAAGTCAGACAGTGGGAATAATAGGCACCGGTAAAATAGGTCAAAGTGTCATTAAAAACCTAAGTGGTTTCAGGTGTAAGATTATTGGATACGACCCATACCCTTGTGAAGATATGAAAGATTTAATTGATTATGTAAGCTACGAAGAGTTGATTTCTACTTCTGACGTTATAAGTCTGCATCTGCCTCTGACAAAAGAAAATTATAATCTCTTCAACAAAGAGGCTTTTGAAAAAATGAAAGATGAAGTTCTAATTATAAACAATGCCAGGGGAGATTTGGTAAATACAAAGGATCTAATTTGGGCCCTTGAAAACAACGTAATTTCAGGAGCTGCAGTAGATGTAATTGAATACGAAACTGAGTTTTTTAGGAGGGATTTTTCTTCAAAAGAATTATCTCATGAAGAATTGAAGATATTAAAGACTATGCCTAACGTACAGGTCACAGCACACCATGCTTTTTTCACAAAAGAGGTTGTTTCAGATATTGTAGAGGGTTCTCTTAAAAATTTGAAATCACTTTTTACCACAGGAATTTCAGAAAATGCAGTATGCTAAATTTATTTAATATACTCGATAAAAATCCGGGGTTTAAACCCCGGATTTTTTTATTATTTATTTTCATAAAATTTTATTTTAGATTCCTCTTTTATCATCTTCACAAAGTCATCTAATTTCATAGATTCCTGATCTTTAGACCCGAATCTTCTTACGTTTACCTCTCTGTTGGCAACCTCGTCTTTCCCAAGGATTACCTGTACAGGAACCTTAAATTTACCATTGGCTTCCCTTATTTTGTACCCTATACTTTCTGTTCTGCTGTCTATTTCTGCCCTTATTTCTTCCTCTTGTAGTTTCGCCATGATCTCCTTGGCATATGGCACTACCTCATCGTTTATCGTAAGAATTTTTACCTGTGTTGGTGCTATCCATAGAGGGAAAGCCCCTGCATAATGCTCTATAAGTATTCCTATAAATCTTTCTATAGAACCATAAACAACTCTGTGAATCATTACCGGTCTGTGCTTTTCTCCGTCTTCTCCGATATAGTTTATGTCAAATCTTTCTGGAAGATTAAAGTCTAACTGTATAGTTCCGCACTGCCAAGTTCTGCCGATTGCATCTTTGATTTTAAAGTCTAACTTCGGACCATAGAATGCACCGTCTCCAGGATTAATTTTGTACTCTTTTCCTAGTCTTTTCATAGCACCTTCTAGTGCAGATTCTGCTTTTTCCCATATTTCATCAGACCCTATTGCTTTTTCAGGTTTGGTAGAAAGCTCTATGTTGTATTCAAATCCAAATAAACCACTGTAAAATTTGTCTATCAGTTCTATTACCCCTATAATCTCATCTTCTATCTGCTCAGGAGTCATAAATATATGTGCATCGTCCTGGGTAAATGACCTTACCCTCATAAGGCCGTGAAGTGCCCCTGAGAACTCATGTCTATGAACTGTCCCTAATTCCCCTGCCCTTATTGGCAGATCCTTGTAAGAATGCATCTCCTGCTTATATGCAAGGACTCCTCCTGGGCAGTTCATTGGTTTTATGGCAAATTCAGTTTCGTCTATTTCAGAAGTATACATATTCTCTCTATAGTTGTACCAGTGACCAGATGTTTCCCACAGCTCTTTATTAAGCATAATAGGAGTCATTATCTGCTCATATCCCGCCTTAGTATGCTCTTTTCTCCAAAGGTCTATCAAAATGTTTCTTATTGTCATTCCCTTAGGCATAAAGAAAGGGAATCCCGGACCATATTCGCTCATGAAAAACAGGCCAAGTTCTTTTCCTATTTTTCTGTGATCTCTTTTTTCAGCTTCTTCAAGAAATTTCAGGTGAGCCTTAAGCTTCTTTTCATCAGAAAATGCAAATCCGTAGATTCTCTGAAGCATTTTATTTTTAGAGTCACCTCTCCAGTATGCTCCTGCTAGAGATTTTAGTTTAAATGCCTTTATATACTTTGTAGAAGGTACGTGTGGACCTCTGCAAAGGTCCATGAATTCTCCCTGTTTATAGAAAGAAAGCATCTCTCCCTTGGCAATATCTGTTATTATCTCAACCTTATAGTTTTCCCCTAGTTCTTCGAAGTGCTTTATAGCGTCTTCTCTAGTCATTTCTATTCTTTCGACTTTTATATCTTCTTTGACGATTTTTTTCATTTCAGCTTCGATTTTTACAAGGTCTTCCTCTGTAAACTGCTCTTTAGGGTCAAAATCATAATAATACCCGTTTTCTATTGCAGGTCCGATGGCAACCTTTGTTTCGGGAAAAAGTCTTATAACAGCCTGAGCCATAAGGTGGGCTGCAGAGTGTCTTATTACCTCTTCTCCCTCTTCTGTATCTGGAGTCACAAGTTCTACTTCTGCATCTTTATCTGCGATATATCTCATGTCCACATATTCTCCGTCTACCTTAGCTGCAATTGCCTTTTTTGCAAGGGAATTACTTATACTCTTGGCAACTTCAAACATATTTGGAGCATGGTCAAATTCTTTTATATCTCCGCTTGGAAGTGTTATCTTCACCATAATAATCTCTCCTTTTCTATCTTTAATTTTTTATTAAACTTCTCAAAATAATATCCAGTAAAAAAGACCACCTGGTTTTGTCCAGATGGCCTTTCTATCTTAACTTCTAAGATTTCCCCACATAGACACTCACCATTTTAATAATACAACACGGGCTCGTATCCTCAAAGATACAAACCCTTATTTGTTGGTCAATGTGGTTGTTGTGTCAAAAAATACACCGTACAACATAGAAATCTCTCCTAATATTACCTTTTTAAAAATAATATCAAAAACTACTTATTCTGTCAAATTTTTCCACGTGAAACTTGAAAAAATACACCATCTTAAAAGCCCTAAAAAAATCACTCTGAAGTCTTTTTTTGTCACGAATTACACATATAGATACGAATAAGAAAATAAATCAGAAGTCTTAATTATCTCATTATTCTTTATTTTATTCGTGTTTATTCGTGACAAAATCTTTTAACCTTTTATTAACTATATTCATCTGGTTCAATATTTTTATTTCAATTTTTAAATGACATCATAGAATCATTGAAGTTAATTACTCTATATCATCTACATTTACACCGTCAAATAAATAGGTCTGTGGCGATGTATTCTCTCCGTCATTTTCCGCTCCAAAACCAAATATAGGCATATTAGGAAAGGTAAGAAGTGTAAACTGAAGTGCAACTTCCCATTCATAATCATCCGAGGAACTTACATACTCCCTTGTCATAGCTACTGCCCACTCATAATATCCTTTTTCCTTACCTATTTCAACCCCTATACCATCTAAAGTTTCTCTGTTAGAGTCATCCCCAGAAATAGGCTCATTGATTCTTACAAATGTCTTTAGTCTCCATCCTTCACTTGGTTTACCAACCTTGGCACTTAGACTTATCTCATGGTCTCTGTCTGTCTCTGACCAATCGTCACTACTGTCATATTCAGCATCCTGATTAAACTCATAGCCTATACCCAGTCTGTTGTATGAATAGTATAAACTTGCATCTACACCCTCCATAGAATCCCAGTAATTTCCTGTTTCAGAATACCTCTCACTGTTTCTCTGGAACATAAGATATAGGGAGAACTTTTTCTTATATTCCCCGAGATCCATCTTCTCATCTCCTATGCTACTGAGGTTAAAGTCAAGAGAATTACTCTCTCTGTCCTCAAGGATATCACGTATTTTTTCTATGTCTTCCTGACTCAGTTCATCTTCATCTTTACCTGTTTCCTTTGATCCGTATTTTTTTAAGTCTTCTTCTGTAAATCTTTTATCCCTGTATTCATATCTGAACGATACAACATCAGATGAGTAAATATCATTTTCATCCTCGTTGTGCACATAATCTTCATAAGTTCCCTTGTAGTAATGCTCTACATCTCCTCCCTTTAAATAAGAAAGGCTGTATATCTGATTGTCTACATCTATATCTACCTCATCATCAGTCTCGTTATATCTGTAGTCTTCACCTCTTATGAATTCAAACTGCCATTTGTCCAAACCATTTCTAAGTTCATAACCGTATATATCCTCACTGATATTCTCTCTAGAGTCGTCAGTGTCCTCCATATCCCAGATATCATAATCAATTTTTTCCTTTTTATAGTAGAACTTGTGATCTCCCAGAGAATAATCTATACCATACTGTCTGTTTGTCAGATCATTGAAGTTTTCCTCTGATTCATTTTCATCTGTAAAATGTTCATCAAAGTTATAATAAATTTTTGCTATCTTTGTGTCGTCTATTTTCACATCAAGACTGTTTTTTATTAAATCTCTTTTTTTACGGCCTTCATCAGCTGCATCATAGATGTTGCTGTAGTCTATTGTGTATCCTGTCTCTGTGTTTCCCACACCCATTGTAAGGGTATCCTTGTATTGGAATATTCTGTCTTTATTTTTCAGCCTGATATCAGCAGCTTCATCAGCGTCTCCAAGGTCACTATCTCCCTCTTTATAATCGTAGTCCTGATAATAATAGGTAAATTCGTTGGCTAAATCTATATCGGCTTTTCTACTGTAATTTTGGGCATTATCATAAATATCAGTTTTCAAATTCAGTGTGAGTTGGTGTCTAAGAGTCTCATCTCCTCCGTTTGTGTAGCTTAAAGTATCGGGATTGTAACCGACATCATATTGATCATGCCTAAGGTTATACTTTACTCCGAAGTCCCCTAAGTAGCCAAGTCCCAGTCTGCTTTTTCCCACACCTACCTCATAATAGTCAGATTCATTTACGTATTTATTGTAGGCATCTCCCTCTTCATAGTCATCATAATCATAGATACCCTCTCTGTCCCAGAATTCCTCTTCAGTTCTTCCTGCAGCAAAGGTAAGTCCGAAGTTTTCACTTGAGAGATCCATACTGACCCTGTCCTCTTTTTTGTCCTCATAAACAACATCTTCAAATCTATTATACTGAGTATCTCTGCTGTTATCTTTATTACTGGTTATAGTTGAAGATCTGTAAGGATCTTCTGTGACATCAAGTTCTTTTTCCTCTGTCTTGAAGGAATAATTAATCTTATAATCTAAACCTGTATCTAAGAACTCATAATCCCCTAGTCCCAGATAAAGATTTTGACTGTCATTTTGAGAGTATTTTGAAACAGTCCAAGGTACATATTCCACATCATCTTCATAAATCCCAGATAGGTTTATAATATCATCTAGATTAGGATCCCTTTCCCAAGACCTAAGTTCCCTGTATTCATCACCTGTTTTCTCGTCATACTTTAAAGTCAGTTTATTATTTTTATCTGTTATTTCAAATCCAAAATTTTCTGCCTTTGACTGAAGATCGTCCTTTGTAGAACCTGCATCTAAATCATCAAGATACTCATAGTAGGCACTCATCTTATAATCATCGTTACCTTTTGAAATTCCCAACTCAGAGAATAAGTCGCTATCCATCTCTTCATCGTAATCTAGATCATCTAGCCTATCGTCAACAATCTCCTTGTATGAATCTTTGTCCTCTACAAGTTTTACTTTTCCATATATACTTGTATCTTCATTTTCTTCTAGTTTTTCAAGCTTTGTATCTAAAGAAACAAAACTCATATAATCTCCGCCGTCAGGTCTTTCCCCTATATAGTTTGAACTAGATGAATCATAGTATCCGTCATCTTCATTGTCATCTCTTATACTTTCTAGCTCACTTACCATATTTTCAGTGACATTTCTGTAGGTAAAATTCAGATATCCCTTATCACTGTTATAACTATGAGAATACTCTGCATCCCATCTGTCCTCTTCACTGCTGTCTTTTTTATATAAAAGAGCATCTGTTACGTCTAACTTTGCAGTACCGTAATTGTCTGTCTTATATTCATTTTCCCATCTTCCGACTAATATTCCCATTGTGTCAGCAAACTTTGGAGCAAATCCCCCCTTATATTTGCTGTCACTGTCTCCATAAAGAAGCCCCCAGCTGGTGTACCATCCGTAATCATCATCTGATCCCCACATAGGGAAAAGAGGAACTTCTGATCCTGATCTTATATTTACCGCATACCAAGGCATGGTAAATGGAAGTACGTCTTTAGATCCTATGTAAAGGTCTGTGTCTTTGAAAACGACCTGTTTATCAGGTTCTATGACTATCTCTTTTGTTCCAAGATGATAACCTGCACTGTTGATATCATCACTCTGGGTAATTTTCGGGTCTGTAGTGAACCAGGCATTGCTAAGAGTTAGATTTCCACCTCTATACTCAGCAGTTTCCCCACCGAAAAATATCCTGTCACTTGGTGCTTCTGCCCCTGTCAGGCTTCCTACCTTTAGATACCCTTTACTGTCATAAAATCTGGCATATTCTCCATCAAGGGAAACCTCAGCATCTCTCGTCTCAATCTTCCCCTGGGCTCCTCCTTCTTGAAACTCCATTATAACGTCGCCATTGGCCGTTACCTTGTTTTCTTCCTTATTTCTCTGAAGTTCATAGGCCTTCATTTTGAGGTTCCCGTATTGCAGGTTTACCCCTTCTTCTGATTTTATGGTCTCAGTTCCGAGATCTATCTCCACCTCGTCTGTGGCACCTGAAATTTCCTCAGAACTTGCAGCCTGATTAAGTGATTCTTCATACAAATTTTCCTGGCCAAATGCATATATACATGCTATTATAAATGCTGCCAAAGCTATTTTTTTTCTCATTGTCATCTTTCCCCCATCCAAATTAAGCATTACAAGTATATCACATATTTTATCGTAAATAAATTGGTGATCTTAAGGATTTTAGTTTTTTGCAGAATTAAATTTACTGCCTTGCTGTCTGCAGTGCTTTAATAAAATATAAATTTTAATTTTTTAATATATTATTTTTTAAAGGGAGGATTTGTTTTGAAAAAGTTTTTAATTTTATTCTTTATTCTAATCTCTACAACAGTTTTTGCAGAAGAAAAAGTTGAAAAGGAAAACCAGTATATTATCCGTTTGGTCCATGGAGAGGGATCATACTCGACTTTTGGAAATATCATATCACTCCAGGAAAACATACATGATGAACAAAACAGCTCATTAGACGGTATTCAGCTGGAAAAATACATAGCAAGAAATCTTGTCAACGATTCCTTGGATTTCACTCTTTTCACTAGCTTTTTCTACCACAGTCAGGATATTGAAAATCCAAATGGAAGTTATACTTCTCCAGAAACTCTTTCAGGAATAGATACATTTCAGGTAAACGGAGGAGTAAAAGCCTACTGGAAAAACTTCCCTTGGAAAAATTTCGTAAGAACAAGGGTCGGTCTCGGAGAGGGGATATCATACGTAGATGAAAAACTCGATCTTGAGATACAAAACACCAACAGAAAAGAGAGAAAAAGTGACTCTTATTTTCTCAACTATATAGATCTTACAGTCGCCTTTAACCTGCGAGACATCACAAGGTGGAACGCCTTAGAGAACTACTATGCAGGTATAGGGGTTTCTCACCGTTCTGGAATATTCGGAACAATAAACAATGTAGACGGCGGATCAAATTTTTACACATTTTTCCTAGAGGCAGAATTTTAAAAATTCTGCCTTTTTTTTATTTTTTTCAAAATTTCTTGTACTATATGAGTTCTTTAAATTCTCGTTGTAAACTTATTGTACTGATGAAAGTATATGTTTGATTAAAATCATTTTTTGTGGTAATATATACCTTATATATAATAAAAGGTCGAAAATTTAGTAATTATTGGAATATAGGATTGATGGTGTATTTATCAAAATATTTTATAATGATGTTGGGGTGGGCTTAATGGAAAATAAAGTTTTGGTTACAGGATATTCAAAAATTCCGGGGGGAATTGCAGGTTCTGACGTTTATTCAGTTATAGGCTTAAGTTTATTGGTAGATGCTACCACCGGAAAGATCTTAGAAGCTGACACCAATCTGGTTATTTCGTTGGCAAGACGGCATATTAATGACATTCTTGTGGGAGAAAAGATAACAGACCTTCAAGCTCTAGAGTACCGGTTTAAAAGCGAATATCATGGTTCTGCAAGAAAGGCTCTTATTGTCGCAATGAAAATATGCTATGACAGATATCTAAAGGCTATTGAAAACAGAAAGAATTTAGAAGAAAAAAATTAAAATTATAACTCTTAATTTTAAATACTCTTTCAATGATTTAAAGTAAAATTTTTTAGTCGGACCGCTTTTTTAACAATTCGTTAAAAATTCAGTCTGACTTTTTTATTTTATTTCGAATTTTTAGTAAATTACTGACTTTATCCAAAGTTCCGTTACTTTTCCTTGATGAAAAGTAACCAAAAATCAAGGCCTGTGAAAAATAAGCTAAATAACCTTGAAAATCCAAGAAAAACTCGAAACTCGCTTTGCTCAGACAGTCGATTTTTTCTAAGGATTTCACTGCGGTTATTCTTAACGCTTATTTTATCAATGGCCAAAAGAATTTCAAAAGATTTAAAAAAATTATTTAAAGATTTTAATTCCCCCCTTTAAAAAATACCGTTAAGAAATCATCTTGTGAAATCCACTTTCATTGAAATAAGGAGGTTTACCGACTATATTTCAATAGAAAGTTAGTTCAGAAGTGATTTTAGGTATTTTTTTGGGGTGCCTTTTCTTTGGTTACTTTCTTTGGGCAAGCAAAGAAAGTAACACAGCCTTTCGGAGAAATTCAATAATTTAATTAAAAATCAAAAAAAAGGAGCTCCTCAAAGGATAATAATTCTAAAAATCCCCTGGGAAACTCATCTCAAATTTCAATATAAAAATTTTCTATGTTTAAAAAATAAAATTTATAAATTTACCTTTTCTATCCAACCTTCAGGAGCTTCGACATCTCCAGTTTGTATTCCTGTAAGAGTGTTATATAATTTCTTTGTAACCTCTCCAACTTCAGTTTCACTGTAGAAAACATGTTTTTTCCCTTTGTGACTTACTGCTCCGATAGGAGATATAACTGCTGCCGTTCCACATGCACCGGCTTCGATAAACTCATCTATACTGTCTATAGGTACATCTCTTTGCTCTACCTTCATTCCCATATAATTTTCTGCAATGTATACCAATGATTTTCTTGTAATACTTTGTAAAATAGAAGGTGACTTCGGTGTTACAAAAACATTGTCCTTTGTAATCCCAAAGAAATTAGCTGCCCCAACCTCTTCAATTTTTGTATGTGTGGCAGGATCTAGATATATACAGTCAGCATACCCCTTTTTTACTGCTTCCTCATGTGGCATCAAACTTCCTGCGTAATTCCCTCCGACTTTTACAGAACCTGTTCCCATAGGAGCAGCTCTGTCATATTCTGTAGTTATGAAATTAACCGGACTCATTCCACCTTTGAAATAAGGTCCCACTGGCATTACAAAAATTCCGAATATATATTCCTTAGCAGGAGAAACCCCTATATTGTCACCTACACCTATAATATAAGGTCTTATATAAAGTGTGGCTCCGCTTCCATATGGAGGAACAAATCTTTCATTTGCCTTTACCACTCTCTTACATGACTCTATAAAAAATTCTTCTGGTATTGTAGGCATAAGAATTCTTTCACAGCTTATATTCATTCTTTTTGAGTTTTCATCAGGTCTAAACATGCATATTTCCCCATTTTTATGCCTGTAAGCCTTTAGTCCCTCAAAACACTGCTGTCCATAATGAAGACATGGAGAAGCCTGACTTATAGTTATCTTATCATCTGTTACAAGATTTCCATCATCCCATTTCCCGTCCTTGTAGTAAGCTACAAAACTATAGTCTGCCTTGATATAGCTAAACCCCAATTCTTTCCAGTCAATCTCTTTATTCATTGAAAATCCCCCCTGTTTAGTTTAACAAATCAAATATAAATTATACTATAATATGCTTCTTTGTCAAATTAATCAACATAATTTTTTCAACAATAAAAAAAGATAAATGCTATAATCTCTAATATATAATTTGGATAAAAAAATAAAACAGCTTCAAACCTGATTATTTCTAGCTTAAATATAAAGGAGGTCACAAAATGAGTATCTTATCAGAAGTTCTTTCAAATGTAAAAAAAAGAGATCCATACGAACCTGAATTTCACCAGGCTGTAGAAGAGGTTTTTGAATCATTAGAACCTGTTGCAAAAATGCATCCTGAGTGGGTTGAGGCAGGAGTATTTCAGAGAATAGTTGAACCTGAAAGACAGATTTTTTTCAGGGTTCCTTGGATAGATGACAATGGAAAAGTACAGGTAAACAGAGGTATGAGGGTTCAATTCAATAGTGCCATAGGTCCTTACAAAGGAGGACTTAGATTTCACCCATCTGTATATCCCGGAATTATAAAATTTCTGGGATTTGAACAGATTTTTAAGAATTCCCTCACAGGACTTCCTATGGGTGGAGGAAAGGGAGGCTCAGATTTTGATCCTAAAGGAAAGTCAGACAGAGAGGTAATGAGATTCTGTCAGAGCTTCATGCTAGAGTTATCTAGACATATAGGGGCCGATACAGATGTCCCTGCAGGTGATATAGGGGTCGGTAAAAGAGAGATCGGCTATATGTTCGGAATGTACAAAAAAATTAAAAATGAATTTACAGGAGTATTAACCGGAAAGGGTCTAAATTATGGAGGAAGTCTCGTAAGAACCCAGGCCACAGGTTACGGAGTATGCTACTTCATGGAAGAGGCATTAAATAACATCAAGAACAAGTCCTTCAATGATTCTATCGTTGTTGTATCTGGATCTGGAAACGTTGCTATTTATGCTGCAGAAAAAGCATCTCAGTTAGGTGGAAAGGTTGTGGCTATGAGTGATTCAAAGGGTTATATTTATGACTCTCAAGGAATCAATCTAGAAACAATGAAAAAAATAAAAGAAGTGGGAAGAAAAAGAATAAATGAATATCTGAAATACCACCCAGAAGCTGTATACACAGAAGGAAGTTCTAATATATGGAGTGTCAAATGTGACATTGCCCTTCCTTGTGCCACTCAGAATGAACTAGACGAAAATGCCGCCAAGACTCTTATTGAAAACGGATGCTTTGCTGTGGGAGAGGGGGCAAATATGCCTTGCACTCCAGAGGCAGTTCATCTTTTCATAAAAAAGAATTTAGTTTTTGCTCCTGGAAAGGCATCCAATGCAGGAGGGGTTGCTACTTCGGGGCTTGAAATGAGTCAGAATAGCATGAGATATTCCTGGACTTTTGAAGAGGTTGATTCAAAGTTAAAAGAGATTATGAAAGATATTTTTAAAAACACACATGAAACTGCAAAAAAATATGGCTTTGAAAACAATCTGGTAGCCGGTGCAAACATTGCCGGATTTGTAAAAGTAGCAAGTGCCATGTATGATCAAGGAATAGCATATTAAAAAAACTCCCACAAGGGAGTTTTTTTAATATGCTTCAAGTTTTTCTCTGAGATCATCCTTATGCATGAAACCAGTCAGTTGATCTATTTTATGGCCATCTTTAAATACCAGCATTGCCGGTATACTCCTAATACCATATTCAGATGCAATAGCCGGATATTCATCTACGTTTACCTTACATATTTTAGCATGAACTTCGTCTGATAGCTCATCAAAAAATGGTTCCATCATCTCACACGGACCACACCATGGGGCCCAAAAATCCACTAATACTACCCCTTTTCCTTCTAGTGCCTCTTTTTTAAAGGCAGCTTCATTTAGTTCTATAGCCTTACCCATAATTTATCCACCTACTCAAATTTATATATTAAAAAACTCCCTAAGGGAGTTTTTTTAATATGATTCTAATTTTTCTTTAAGAGCAGGCTTTTGCATAAGACCTACTAATTGATCTACTTTTTTTCCATCTTTAAATACTATCATTGTAGGTATGCTTCTGATTCCGTATTCAGCTGCAAGACCTGAATACTCATCAACATTCACCTTACATATATTGGCTGTAACTTCTTCTGAAAGTTCCTCTAAAATTGGTCCCAGCATTTTACAAGGTCCACACCAAGATGCCCAGAAGTCTACTAATACGACTCCCTTTCCTTCTAGTACTTCTGTTTTAAATGTAGCTTCGTCTAACTGGATAACTTTACTCATTGTTATTCCTCCTATCAATCAAATTACTACTTTGAAAACATTATATTCTCATAATGTATCATCCACTGAAACTTTTGTCAATCAATTCTACACTCATAATTCCTTTTAACTTTATATTAAATTAACCTTATTTTTCCTCTAAAAAACTTTGAAATATAAAGTTAATTATTGAATTTTTTTATAAGTTCCTGTATAATCTTTATTAAAAAGATAAATAATTATTTATTATAGGTGGTTATATGCAGTTTCAAAGATTAGAACTTTTAATAGGAAAAGAAAAAATAGAAAAACTGAAAAATTCTCACGTTATTATTTTTGGTCTGGGAGGAGTAGGTGGATTCACTGTTGAGGCCCTTGTTAGAGCAGGTATAGGGGAGATCTCAGTGGTGGATTTCGATTCTGTAGACATCACAAATCTAAACCGTCAGATTATCGCAACTCATGAAAGTATCGGAAGAAAAAAAGCAGATTTGATAAAAGAAAGGGCTCTTTCAATAAACCCAAATGTGAAAATCAATTCATACATAGAAAAATTTTCCAAAGATACAGAAGAGATGTTTTTTCAAAACAAAGACTATGATTATGCCATAGATGCCATCGACTTGGTGTCATGCAAACTTGATCTTATAGAGATATGCAAGAAAAAAAATATACCTGTGGTCTCTTCTATGGGAACTGGAAACAAATTAAATCCAACGATGCTGGAAGTAGCGGATATTTCCAAAACATCTGTTTGTCCCCTTGCAAAGGTTATGAGAAAAGAACTGAAAAAAAGACGTATTGGTAAAGTAAAGGTTATCTTTTCAAAAGAGGTCCCAAAAAAGCCTTTAAACGACCAAAACAGCAGAGAAAAAAAAATCAATGTTGGCAGTGCCTCTTTTGTCCCTTCTGTGGCAGGACTTATAATTGCCTCTGAAGTTACAAAGGATCTCTGCAGAATTTAATCCATAAAAAAGGAGAATTTTATGAAAAAAATAGGTCTATATTACGGATCCACTTCTGGAAAAACAGTAGGTGTGGTAGATGAGATAGAATTTAATCTAGGAGAACTTGCAGATGTACACAATGTAGTCGATGGAATCTCTGATCTTTCTAAGTACGAGAACCTTATTTTAGCTGTCCCCTCTTACGGAGTAGGGGAACTGCAGGATGACTGGGTAAAAGTCTTTGAAGAATTTAAATCGGTTGATTTTACTGGAAAAACAGTTGCCCTTGTGGGAATAGGAAACCAGACCACCTTTGGTGAAACTTTTGTAGGTGCTATAAAAATACTCTATGATACAGTTATTGAAAATGGCGGTAAAATAGTTGGTTTTACTTCAACAGATGGGTACTTCTTTAAAGAGTGTGAAGCTCTGGTAGACGGAAAGTTTATGGGCTTGGTTTTAGATGAAGAAAATCAAGATGACTTGACTCCAGACAGGATATATGACTGGTTAGAAGATATAAAACCATTGTTTAATTAAGGAGCTGATGCTCCTTTTTTTATTTCAGAAAAACCACTTATGGCAAGCTTTTTCCTGATATTACGTTTTTCATAAAAATAATCCGTTCATAAGTTTTAGAATATAGTCACAGGATATTTTAAAAATAGTGGTAAAATTAAATAATGGAATGAAAAATTTATAATTAAAATATGATCACCAAACTTATTTCGTTGAACTTTTGACAAAGATGACTCTTTAAGATAATATCTATTTAATATATGTATAAACCTTTGATTGGCGGTGGATATGGAAAGATACGACAGAGTTTTTGAACCCTTGGGCAACTTTGAACTCAAGGGTATTACAGATAAAAGCATAGAAAAACTAAAAAATCTTGGGATAGTTACCTTATACGACCTTTTTTACTATTTCCCCAGAAATTACGAAGACAGAACTAATTTTAAAAGTATTAATCAACTAAAAGAGGGAGAGTACGCCGTTATAAAAGGTAAACTCTTTGGTATAGAAACTTTGAGAACAAGAACCAGAAAAACCATGATAAAGGCAAAAGTCTCTGACGGAACAGGTTTTGTAGAACTTGTGTGGTTTCAGATGCCTTATTTGAAAAAATCCCTAAAAATGGGAGACGAATATATATTTATCGGAAATGTGAAAAGAGGATACAATTATCAGATGACTAACCCTGAATACAGAAAATATGCTGAAAGTAAGGGGGTTAGCAAGGAAATCCTGCCTATATATAGCTCCAACAAAGACTTCAACCAAAGATCCCTCAGAAAAATAGTAAAAACAGCTCTTGATTCTTATACTGAACTTTTCCAGGAAAACATTCCAGAGGAGATATTAAAAAAATACAGTATAGCAGACCGAAAAAAGGCTTTGAAGGATATACATTTTCCCAAAAACACAAGAGATATAGAGGAAGCTAAGAGACGTTTTGCTATAGAGGAACTCTTAATTTTAGAAACTGGAATTTTAGAAAAAAGATTTGCAATAGATTCAATGAATAATGAGATGTACGTTTTAGAAGACAATAAAAATCTCGTAAAAAAATTCCTAGGAAACCTGGGTTACAGCCTTACAAAGGCACAAAAGAGAGTCGTTACAGAGATTTATAAAGAGCTAAATAACGGAAAAATTATAAACCGATTGCTTCAGGGAGATGTGGGAAGCGGAAAGACCATTGTGGCAGTGATAATGCTCCTATATATGATAGAAAACTCCTATCAGGGTGTTTTTATGGCTCCTACAGAGATACTGGCCACCCAGCACTATCTTTCCATAGCAGATACCCTCCTCGAGCTAGGGATAAGGGTAGAGCTACTCACAGGAAGTGTAAAAGGCAGGAAAAAAGATGCCATTCTAGAAGATATTAAGAACGGTAAAATAGATCTTATTGTAGGGACTCACTCCCTTATAGAGGACAACGTGGAATTTCACAAACTCGGATTAATCGTTATAGACGAACAGCATAGATTCGGAGTAATTCAGCGAAAAAAACTCCGGGAAAAGGGAGTCATTGCAAACCTTATTGTAATGAGTGCAACCCCTATACCACGTTCTTTAGCCCTTAGCATCTACGGGGATTTAGATGTATCCATTATAGATGAGATGCCTCCAGGAAGGACTCCTGTAAAAACCAAATGGATAAATAGCAGCAGTGATGCAGAAAAGGCCTACTCTTTTATCCAGAAAAAACTAACGGAGGGAAGGCAGGCTTACTTTGTTGCCCCCCTTATAGAGGAGAGTGAAAAACTCAGCTTCAAATCGGTCCAAGAACTGTTTAAAGAGGTTACAAGAAGGTTTCCCCAGTGCAGGGCAGGTCTCCTCCACGGAAGGATGAAAAACAGCGAAAAGGACGAAATAATGCATTTTTTTAAAAATCACAAACTGGACATTCTGGTTGCTACTACAGTTATAGAGGTGGGAATAAACGTCCCCAATGCCTCTATAATGGTCATAAACAACACCGAAAGATTCGGTCTGTCTGCCCTTCACCAGCTGAGGGGAAGAGTGGGGAGAGGAATACATCCCTCCTACTGCTTTCTTTTTTCTGAGACAGACAATGACGTCTCAAAATCAAGGCTTATGATTATGGAGTCTACAACTGACGGATTCAAAATAGCTGAAGAGGACCTTCGCCTTAGAAAGCCAGGTGAAATCTTCGGTATAAGGCAAAGTGGTTTCAGCGACCTTAAGTTTATAGATATAATACATGATGTGAAAACAATTAAAATGGTCAGGGATATTGCCTATGAATATCTGAGAAAAAACAGCGGAAAGATAAAAAACACCCATCTCAGAATTGATATAGACAACAAGTTTCTAGAGAATCTTTAATTATTGGAGGTAGCTATGAAAATACAGATGTATACGCAAAAACTCGTAGATTTAAAAGGATCCGATCTTCACCTTAAAGTAGGAATCAGACCTGTAGTCAGAGTAAATGGTGAGCTGTTTTATCTCGAAGGAGAAACTATAACAAAAGATTATATGGAAGAGTTGATAACTCCCCTCATGAACCCAAAGAGGGAAAAAGAACTAAAAGAGGAGCTTACCACTGACTTTGCCTATGCAGTTCCAGGTCTTGCCAGATTCAGGGTAAATCTTTCCTACCAGAGAGGATCATATATGATGGTAATGAGAATGATAAATAATGATTCTCCTGATATCGATGAACTCAATCTTCCAGCTTCTCTAAAGGATATCGTCGATACGAAAAATGGTCTTGTTCTGGTAACAGGAGCCACAGGAAGTGGTAAGTCTACTACTGTTGCGGCTATGATAAACTTTATCAACAGCCACTATACCAAAAACATAATAACAATAGAAGACCCTATAGAATACCTTTTTAAAGATCAAAGCTGTATTGTGGCACAAAAAGAGATCGGTTCAGACGTGGTATCCTTCGAATCTGCCCTAAAGTACGTATTGAGACAGGACCCAGACGTGATCTTTTTAGGGGAGCTTAGAGACAGGGAGACTATGGAAGCTGCCATAAAGGCATCTGAGACAGGACACCTTGTTATATCTACCCTTCATACAATAAATGCATATCAGACAATCTCTAGAATAATAGATTTCTTCCCAGAAGAGAGACATAAGCAGATCAGATATCAACTTTCTGAAAATATAAGAGGTATAATCTCTCAGAGACTGGTTCCTACTGTAGATGACAAAAGAAGAGCCGCCAATGAAGTTATGATAAACTCTCCTACCATAAGAGAGCTCATCTTAACAAGTGAAGGAACTGCTCAAATACCAAAGTATATTGCCGACGGAAAAGACAGTAACGGAATGCAGACTTTTGATCAGTCTCTTATTGACTTATATAATGAAGGGGTAATCACATATGATACTGCCCTAAAATTTGCAACAGTTAAGAAGGATATCGAGCTTCTGAGAAGAGGTGTGAGCTTTTCTTCCATGGCAGATATGTTCAATGAAATGGTTGAAGAAAACTAAAAAATATAGTATACTGGCTAGGTTAAACTAAGGATTTATAAAGTTTTCACATACATAATATAGAAACGGAGGGAAGGGAATGAAATTTAGCAATCTTTACGTAAAGACGCTAAAAGAGACCCCTAAAGATGCAGAGGTAATCAGTCACAAACTAATGCTCAGAGCAGGAATGATAAAAAAACTAGCCAGTGGTGTTTATACTTACCTACCTTTAGGATATAAAGCGCTTAGAAAAGTTGAAAAAATCGTAAGAGAAGAGATGGAAAGAGCCGGGTCTCAGGAGATATTCATGCCGGTACTTCAGCCATCTGAAATATGGCAGGAGTCAGGAAGATGGGACACTATGGGTCCTGAAATGATGAGAATAAAAGACAGACATGACAGAGAGTTTGTCTTAGGACCGACTCATGAAGAGGTTATAACCGATATCGTAAGAAATGATATCTCTTCATATAAGTCCCTTCCTATGAACTTATATCAGATACAAACAAAATTCAGAGATGAAAGAAGACCTAGATTTGGTCTTATGAGAAGTAGAGAGTTTCTGATGAAAGATGCCTATTCTTTCCACGCATCTGAAGAGTGTCTTGATAATGAATTTGAAAATATGAAGGCAGCTTATACTAGAATATTTGAAAGATGCGGACTAAAATTTAGGTCTGTAGAAGCAGATTCAGGTGCTATCGGTGGATCTGGTTCTCAGGAATTCCATGTTCTTGCAGAATCTGGTGAAGATGAGATAATCTACTGTGACTCATGTGGATATGCTGCAAACCTTGAAAAAGCTGAAAGTGTAGCTTTTATTCCTGAATATGAGAAGGAATTACTGCAGGCAGAGCTTTTGGATACTCCAAACATCTCAAAAATAGAAGATATAGCAGAGCATCTCGGGATTGAGACATCTCAGACTGTAAAGGCTATAATGTTTAAAGATATAGGTTCTGAAAAGGTGTATATGGTTCTTATGAGAGGGGACTATGAAATAAATGAAGTTAAGCTGAAAAACCTTCTTAATGCAAGTGAATTGCTTATGCTTACAGATTCTGAACTTGAAGATCTCAATCTGAAAAAAGGGTACATGGGACCATATAATTTAGATGCTGATAATATTTTTCTCGTTGCTGATGAGACTGTACTTAAGATAGTTAATCACACAGCTGGCGGAAACAAAATGGACACCCACTACATCAACGTAAACTACGGAAGAGATTACGAGGCTGATATCATAGGAGATATCAGAACTGTAAAAAAAGATGAGGGATGTCCTAGATGTTCCGGTACTTTAAGCAGTGCTAGAGGTATCGAAACTGGACACGTATTCAAGCTAGGGACAAAATACTCAGAATCTATGAAAGCAACTTTCCTTGATGTAAATGGAAAAAGCAATGTAATGATGATGGGTTGCTATGGTATAGGGGTCTCTAGGACAACTGCAGCTGCCATAGAACAAAACTACGACGAAAACGGAATAATCTGGCCATCGGCAATAGCTCCGTATGTTGTAGATGTAGTTCCTGCAAACATGAAAAACAAAGATCAGGTCGCTCTTGGAGAAAAAATCTATACCGAACTTCTAGAAGCTGGAATAGACACAGTGTTAGACGATAGAAATGAAAGACCCGGGTTTAAATTTAAAGATGCAGACCTTATAGGATTCCCTTTCAAAGTTGTTTCTGGAAAACAGGCCGCAGAAGGTATAATAGAGATTAAAATAAGAAAAACCGGTGAAACTTTAGATGTTAAATCAGAAGAAGTTGTAACTACAATAAAAGAGCTTATGAAAAAATATTAATATATAAAAACATGAGACGGTCTTAAACCGTCTCTTTTTTTATTCTATATTTTTCAGATATCCCGAGAAATAGCATAGGAAATTCCGAAAAAATATTAATTTTCATAATATCCATAAAAATAAAAATACCTGTAAAATACAGGTATTTTTTAGATTTATCCCATTATTTTTTCCATTATCTCATCTGGAATGTCAAAGTTTGAGTAAACGTCATCTACATCATCGATGTCTTCTAAGGCTTCAAAAAGACCAAAAACTTTTTTCGCTGTATCTTCATCTGTTATCTCCACTTTGTTTTCAGGAATCATAGTTACCTCTGCTTCCTCATACTTATAGCCAGCTTCTACAAGAGAATCTAATACAGTCTGAAAATCTGCCGGGTCTGTAATCACTTCAAAGGTCTCATCTTCAAGCTTTACATCCTCTGCTCCTGCTTCTAATGCAGTCATCATAAGTTCTTCTTCATCTATTCCCTCAGCAGGTATTTCTATAAGTCCGTTTTTATTAAACATCCATGCTACAGCTCCGTCAGATCCTAGATTTCCTCCTCTTTTGGAAAAAGTAGATCTCACTGAAGATGCTGATCTGTTTTTGTTGTCAGTAACTACGTCAACTATAAAGGCAGTTCCTGATGGACCGTATCCTTCATATCTTATCTCTACGTACTCAACTCCTTCAAGTTCTCCGGTACCTTTTTTTATGGCTCTATCTATATTATCCTTTGGCATATTTCCTGATCTTGCTTTTTCTAAAGCCAGTCTAAGTCTAGGGTTGAAGTTTATATCTCCTCCCCCTTCTTTTGCTGATATTGTAAGTTCTTTTCCAAGTTTTGTGAATAATTTGGCTCTTTTTTTATCCTGAGCACCTTTTCTATGCTTTATGTTCGACCATTTACTATGTCCTGCCACGATAATACCTCCCAATTTTATTTAAAATTCACTAAATATTTTATCACATCATTTTTTATTTTTCAACTTAGCGAAAACTTATTTGTCTTTCTAGCTTCATATTATCAAAAATTATTTTTTAATAGACAAAAAGTCCCGTGTGTACAGGACTGGTTTTTAAATCTCAGTTTTTATCATTTTCAGATCATTCCAAAATTCCACAGCAGGTCTAGCTTTTTTCCCGTCAAGACCCCTCACACGTTTTACATATCCCGGATCATAGGTTGGAATGACTTTTATATTCCCCTCCCAGTTATAGACTTTACCTCTCATATCTGATATATTCGATTCCTCATTGAGAAGCACCGTTACTACCTCTGGTCCTAATGCCACTATTATTTTTGGTTTTATAAGAGCTATCTGCATATCCAGATACTCCTTCATAACTTTTTTTTCCTCTTCAGAAAGCTCTCTCCATTTTAGTATACACTTGGAAATATTTGTTATATAGTATTTTTCAGGCGATAAATCTGCCAGATCGCAAAGCTTTATAAAAAATTCTCCACTTGTTCCTGGAAGTACTCTCATGTTCTCATCTTCAAAAAGGTCTGGGTCATCCCCTATAAATAGAATATCCCCCTTTGTGTTCCCTCCTCCTAAAAGAAGTTTTCTGTCTTTGACTCCGTCTAATTTCGGCATCTTCATTCCGCCTAGATCAAACTTTAGCTCTTCCCACAACTCTCTAATCTCCAATTTCATCACCACTATACCTTAAATATATTTGTGTTCTTTTCCTGATATGCTATCTCAATCTCAACCTCTATACACTGCCTCTTAAGTTCATCTCTCACAGTATTTATAGCCGTTTCATAGCTATTACTGTCCCGACTCACATGAGCAAGATAGACTTTTTCAAGTCCAGGATGATTTATATCCCCTATAAACTTGGCTGCATCTGTATTTGACAGATGGCCGTTTCTTCCCTTGACCCTAGCCTTTAAGTCCCAAGGATAGGAGCAGCTCATAAGCATCTGATAGTCATAGTTGCACTCTATCACCACTATGTTTACATCCTTAAAATGTTCCCTCACTATATTGTTTATATATCCTATATCTGTCGAAATAGCCAATTTTTTCCCACGGCTATTTTCTATCTTAAAACCTATGGTTCTCTCTGCATCATGCATAACATCAAAGGGAGTTACTTTCACACTTTCCATCAATCTGAAGTCCCCGTCTACAAGCCTGAGGTTATTTTCTGAGATCTTCCCCAATTTTTCTGCACAGACTTTGTAACTTTCACCTGTAATATATATAGGAATATTATATTTTCTAGACAAAACTCCAGCTCCCAATATATGGTCTAAATGCTCATGTGTGATAAGCAGAGCTCCTAATTCCTCTATGTTTTCTCCTATAAGTTCAAGTTTTTCTTTTATTTTCTTACCGCTAAAACCTGCATCCACCAAAAATTTAAATCCGTCAACTTCTAGAAAGGTAGCATTTCCAGAGCTACCACTTCCCAGTATAGATATTTTCATATGATTTTTCCCCTCTAAACTCCTACTCAAAAAATAAAAAAAGCAAGTAGGGTTACTACTTACTATATATTAAGATTTTTATTTTGTCAAACTGTGAAACTCTAGAAAAATCAATCTCTGAAAGATACAGCATACCTATAATCACAATGAGTCTAACAGTAGTTATGGCTGTTCCTCCTGTTAAATATTTTTTCCAGTGTTTTAAAAGTTTCATCAAGGTAGTGGGTTTTTAATCTTATTCTTTTATTTTCAAGGGAAAAGGTAACTATAAAGAGATCATCATTTTTTTCAATATCACACTCTAAAATCATCGTGTTAAAAGATACCAGCCATTTTTCATTTTTTATTCTGATTTTCAAAACACCCACCACCTCAAAAAGTTATCTATATTTATATATAACTAGTATAGCTTCCTTATCTATGATTGTCAATAGATTTGTATTTTTTATCTCTAATCTAAGATAAAAACTTGAAAATAAAAGGTAAAAATACTATACTTAACTATAAGTATGTATAAGGAGATGAGAATATGGATTTTAAAAAATTCCTTAAAGACAGAAGAAAAAATTTGGGATACAGTCAGAATAAATTTGCAAAGTCTATAGGAATAACTCAGTCCTATTTCAACACCATCGAGAGGGGAGAGGTAAAAAATCCTCCCAGCGAAGAAGTTTTAGACAAAATATCACAAGGGCTTCAGCTAAATGAAAAAGAAACTGAAACGCTGAAATACCTTGCTGCCCTAGAAAGAACACCGGATATTATAATGAAGGAACTTTCAAAACTAAAAAAAGAGCTTACTTCGGCAGAATCTTTAAAGGCAAATATCAACCTAAAGGAAAGTCTCCCTCTGATAAAGGGAATACCCGTGTATGAAAGAATAAGTGCAGGTATAGGGGCTATAAACGATGGAGAAGTGACAGACTATCTCTCTATCCCAGGGATAAAAAATGCCCAGGAAGTCTTTGCTGTTAATGTTTGGGGTGATTCTATGGAACCAAATATAAAAGATGGATCGGTTATCATATGTAGAAAGGATGTTGAGATCAGAGACGGAGAGATCGGAGCGTTTTTATTAAATGATGAGGCTTACGTTAAAAGAATAAAGGTGACCAACCAGTATGTTGCCCTTATGAGCGATAATCCAAATTATCCTCCTATTTTTATCGGACCTGGAGAAAATCTGATAGCTGTGGGAAAAGTTATAAAAGTATTGAGTGATATATAAAAAAACAGGTATTCAAAACCGGACTTACCTCTTAGGAGATAATTGATCCAGTCTTGAATACCTATTTTATTTACTCGCTTTTGTAAAATAATGTTGTCTTTTAACAGGCGAGCTTTCCGATAAAAATACAAAGTGTAACTTCAGAATACTGGCTCTCAGTTATCCCAGCTTGATCCCATTCCTAATAAAAAGACTATCACCTTAAATATATTTTGTCAATAGATAATGTTATTTTTTTATTAAAGAAATAAATTGACTTCTCAAAAATTAGGAACTACAATGGTTTGTGAACTTTATGTTCAATTTTTTTTAATATATACATTAAAAGTTTCTAGGAGGATTTAATGAATAAAAATCATAACAGTATCTTTGCAGACATTGCCCTTCTTCTCGTAGCTGTTATATGGGGTTCTGGATTCACAGCCACTCAGGTGTCATTAGATAGTGGTTTTCTTCCCTTTACCACAATGGCTATTAGATTTGGAATTGCTGCAATTTTAATGAGTGTTATATTTATAAAAAAACTAAAATATATAAACAAAAAAGACATTATAGCAGGTTCAGTGGTTGGTTTTTTTCTTTTTACAGCCTTTGCATCCCAGACAATAGGACTTCAGTTTACTACTCCCTCAAAAAATGCGTTTCTTACAGCTACCAACGTTATTTTAGTTCCTTTTATTTATTGGTTTATGTCCAAAAAAAAACCTGATATTTATTCTGTCACAGCAGCTTTTATTTGTGTCTGCGGCATAGCTTTTATCTCTCTAGAAAAAGATCTGACTCTTGGTATAGGAGATTCCCTGTCTTTACTGTGTGCAATTTTATTTGCCTTTCATATAAGTTCTACCGGATTTTACAGTCATAAGGTGGATACTACAGTGCTTTCTGTTACCCAGATGTGGTTTGCATCAATCTTATCCTTTATAGGGGCTTTTTTCACAGAAACTTTTCCTAATTCAGTACCTGTAAATGGTGTCTTATCAGTAATTTATATAGGGGTTTTCGGTACCATGATAGCTTTTTTTATCCAGACCACAGCACAAAAATATACAACACCTACAAAGACAGCTATTATATTGTCTACCGAAGCTCTTTTCGGAACTATCTTTTCAGTTATAATTTTGAAGGAGATAATAACAGCTAAAATGATAATCGGTGGAATCTCAATATTTCTAGCTATAATTACCGCTGAAACAAAATGGAAATTCTTTTATAAAGGAAAAGCAAAAATTATAAAATCAGACCTCTGATATTCAATTTCTTTATCAAAAAAAATTAAAAATAAGGCCTTCAGGGTATGAAGGCCTTATTCAAATCATAAATTATTGTTTTTTTCCTGAGTATACTTATCTTCATTCTCTTTTTTTTCTTCTGTATCTTTGTTTATATTTTCTTCTTTGGTGTTTGTTATCTCAGTAAAGGCTGTTGCTATATTTGCAATACTTTGAAGTTCAGATGGTATTATGATCTTTGTAGATTTTCCGTCTGCCACTTTTTCAAAAGTTTCCATAGCTTTTAGAGAAAGAACCTCTTTAGTTGTATTGGCAGCATTAAGCATTTTTATCGCCTCTGCCTTGGCCTTTTGAGTTTTGAGAATAGCCTCTGCTCTTCCTTCAGCTTCTCTTATATAGGCTTCTCTTTTGGCTTCTGCTCTCAGTATGGCAGCTTCTTTTTCTCCTTCAGCCACAAGGATTGCAGATTTTTTCTGACCTTCTGCTCTCAAAATTGATTCTCTTCTTCCCCTTTCTGCCTTCATCTGCTTTTCCATGGCGTCTTGTATCTCTTCAGGAGGAAGGATGTTCTTTAGTTCCACCCTGTTGACTTTTATTCCCCAGGGATCTGTTGCCTCATCTAAAATCGCCCTCATCTTTGTATTTATAGTATCTCTAGAGGTTAATGTTGTATCCAACTCCATCTCTCCTATTATATTTCTAAGTGTTGTAGCAGTTAGATTTTCAATTGCATTAATAGGATTTTCTACTCCATAGGTATATAGTTTCGGGTCAGTTATCTGGTAATACACCACAGAATCGATTTGGATTGTTACATTATCCTTCGTTATTACAGGTTGAGGAGGAAAATCAACTACCTGTTCCTTTAAGGATACTCTTTTGGATATTCTATCCAAAAAAGGAATAAGAATATTCAGTCCTGTTTCCCAAGTTGTAAGATACGCACCTAGCCTCTCTATTACATAGGCCTTTGACTGAGGGACTATTTTTACGTTGAATATTATAAGAAAAACTATTACCAGTATAAATAAGAAAAATATAAGCATTTGAAACATTTTATCACTCCTTCTCCAAAATTAATTTTATTCCCTGGATTCTAAGAACCCTGGCTTTATCTCCTATATGAAGCTCCCTATCACACTTTGCTTTCCAGTGTTTACCGTCTAAGTAGGTCTCATACTCCCCAGAAGAGATAACTTTTTTTATCTCTACAGTTTGACCGATTATCCTGCTCTCTATCTTCTCTTTTCTCTTAGAAAGAAGTTTCTTACTGAGTGGCCTGGTAACTATTATAAAGACAAACGAAAGAGCCACAAAAAAATAAAACTGCTTCATTATATCTGGAATATAGCCAGAAGTTAGAGTCAGAATACCAGCTGCCAGAGCAAACCATATACTTATCAGTGCTGTGGTGTAACCTTCCAAAATTAAAAATATTACTGTTAATATCAGCCATATATACATTTTTACCCCTCCTATTACTTATAATTCGTATTTTAAAGATCATTTCCTTTTGATAAACATAAATATTATATTGTACTATTTTTATACAATTTAAAGTCAAAACTTTTGTTTCCAAAGATTTTTTTACATTATTCTGTATGGATTTTCACTTTTTTGATTGACACTAGAACTGCCTTTTGTTATAATTAAGCTAAATTTAATATTTTTAAGATAGAGGTGCAGTGTTCAAAAGTATCTACTGGAATCCGGGCAGGATAATGAAGGTAAGAGAAAGGGAAGGCTGCCGAAGGAAAGACTATAGCCCATTGTCAATCCTGGTGTTACCGATAATATTGATAACACTGTCATTAAGTTTTCACCTGATGAAGTGCTATCGGAATTTTGTTGATTGCAAGGTTGCCGTATGTATTTCGGCAGCCCTTTTTTTTATTTTTTCAATATTTAATTTGCAAAATGAAAATTATATGTAGAAAGCACGAGTTTTAAATAGGGCTATTGATCGAAAACAGAACTTGTTCCAACATTTTATTAAGTTTCAAACTATTTTTTAGGAGGATTTTATGAAAAGATCTAGTATTTCATTACTTTTATTTTCACTAGCTCCTGCCATAGCAATGGCTGGAGATGCAGCTGCAAATGCTGATCATTATGGTATTCTTACACTTTTACCGCCAGTTTTGGCTATAATTCTGGCATTTACTACAAGAAACGTTATTTTATCACTTTTCATCGGGATATATTCCGGTGCCTTTCTATTGGGAGTTCAGAACAACGGAGTCCTTGGTGGATTTTTAGATGGATTTCAAGATATTATAAGCAGAGTTATTAACTCAATGGCTGACTCATGGAATGCAGGTATAATACTTCAAGTGCTTACAATAGGTGGTCTTATCGCACTTATTTCAAAAATGGGTGGAGCCAGAGCAGTAGCAGAAGCTCTTGCAAAAAAGGCCAAATCACCTGTATCTGCCCAGCTTATCACATGGCTGATGGGAATCTTTATATTCTTTGATGACTATGCTAACGCTCTTATTGTAGGACCTATTATGAGGCCTATAACTGATAAAATGAAAGTTTCAAGAGAGAGGTTAGCCTTTATTATCGATGCCACTGCTGCACCTATAGCAGGACTTGCCTTGATATCAACTTGGATAGGTTATGAGATCTCTGTTATAAAAGAAGGATACGCCATGATCGGTATGGAAAACATAAATGCGTATAGTGTTTTCGTAGAAACTATACCTTATAGATTTTACAATATTCTTATGCTTGCATTTGTATTTATTTCTTCTTTTCTGTCTAGAGATTTTGGACCTATGCTAAAAGCGGAAAAAAATGCAAGAGCAAATGGTATCAGCAGCAACTCTAAATCAAAAACTGTAAGTGCTGATGATCATATATCTGCTCCTAAGGAAGGAATAACTTATTCCATATATAGCGCTATTATACCTATAGGGGTATTAATTATAGCATCTTTTGTAGGTTTCTATTACAACGGTTTATCAACTCTCGAGGGAGATGTTCTAACTGCTGTTAATGCTTCGCCACTTTCTATTTATGCCATTAGAGAGACCTTTGGAGCATCTGATGCATCGGTGGTTCTTTTCCAGGCTGCCCTGTTTGCATCGATAGTAGCTATAGTCATGGCTCTTGCCAAAAGAACCCTTTCATTAGGAGAGGCTTTGGAAACATGGGTAAACGGAATGAAACCTCTTATGATAACTTGTGTGATATTACTTTTAGCATGGTCTCTTAGCTCTGTTATAAAAGACCTAGGTACTTCGACATATCTTGTCTCCCTTTTATCAGATACTATACCAAAACAGGCGCTTCCAGGTATTGTATTCGTTATGGCTTCCTTTATAGCCTTTGCTACAGGAACCTCTTACGGTACCATGGGAATCTTAATGCCTCTTTCCATTCCTCTTGCGAATGCAATAGGAATTACTGGAGGATTAGCTGCAGAAGACCTTCACAGCTTCACTGTTGCCTCTATAGGAGCTGTTCTAACAGGAGCAATCTTCGGGGATCACTGCTCTCCTATATCTGACACCACTATTATGTCATCTATGGGTGCTGGTTGTGACCACCTTGAGCACGTTAGAACACAGCTTGTTTATGCTTTGGCTGTTGCTGGTATCTCTCTTGTATTCGGATACCTTCCTGCAGGACTAGGCTTACCTATCGGCATGATTTTACCTCTTGCTGTCCTGGCAGTTTATCTCTTAGTTAGATTTGTAGGAAAACCTGTAGATCAAACAGAGGCAGAAATTGAAAGTGTAATTCAATAACATAAATATAAAAATCCGCCTTTCAAGGCGGATTTTTATATTTAAATAATAAGTTTATTTTATCCTGGTATTTTTGATTGCATCTGCTACCTTTAGAACCTTTGCTGTTTCCTTCACATCGTGAACTCTGAGTATAGAGGCACCTTTAGATGCAGATATTGCAGCTACTGCCAGACTTCCCTCTAGTCTTTCATTTACTTTAGATCCTAAAATATCCCCTATAAATTTTTTTCTAGATGCTCCCACCAATATAGGCTTCCCAAGAGTTTTAAACTCTTCAAGTCTGTTTATAATCTCAAGATTGTGATCAAATGTTTTTCCAAACCCAATTCCAGGATCTAAAATTATATTCTGACTTTCAATACCTGCTTTTTCACCTATATCAATACTTTTTTTAAGTTCATATATAAGGTCATCTATCAGATCATCATATTTAGGATTTACCTGCATAGTCTTAGGTGTTCCCTGCATATGCATTAATATACAGTATGCACCTGATTCTGATATCACTTTTGCCATCTCGCTATCGCTTCTTAGTCCACTTATATCATTTATTATATGCGCCCCTTTTTTAAGGCACTCTTTGGCAACTTCAGATTTATAGGTGTCAATAGATATCGGTACATCTATCTCCTTTACGAGTCTTTCTAAAACAGGGAGAATTCTGTCTAACTCTTTATTTGCAGGAATATATTCTGCACCAGGACGTGATGATTCACCACCTATATCAATTATATGAGCACCATGTTTCACCATCTTCTTTGCGTTTTTGACAGCCTCTTCTAAAGAAGTGTTTTTCCCCCCGTCAGAAAAGGAATCTGGAGTTATGTTGAGTATCCCCATTACATAGCTTTTCTTTGCAAAATCAAACTCTTTTCCACCTATTACAACAGGAGTGATTTTAGTATCGTATTTTATAAGGACATTTTTTATTTCTTCTGCTATCCTTTTAAGGTTCATCCGACTTTCAAAAAGTTTATGATAGAGTCTGTTATATTGTGACAGATTTGCAGAAATTACAACGTCTGTCATCTCAATATTCAATTCTCCTAGTTCCTTTGCAACAGATGCATCAGCCCCCACAGACAAGGTCATCTGCTTGATTGCATTGGCACTTCTAGAATCTAGATTCTTTATTTTGAGATTTCTAAAGACAGATTTTTCAGCCATCTCTCTTAGTTCTCCATCGTAAACCCCTATACCCTGAAGCTCACGTTTAGCTTCATCTAGATTTTCAAGATTTATTACTCTGGTATAATAATTTTTCATATAAAACTCCTCTCTATATACCCCAGTCCCTAGGATAACGGAACTCTCTTCCTATAGTTCTTCTTGATATTTTTGCTATCAAAGGAAGTTTTCTTTTATATTGGGAAAGCTTTATCTTTCTTATTATAGTATCTACTATCCACTCTTCGAAGCCTTCTTCTATAAGTTCACTTCTCTCATATCTTTCATCTATAAGTCTATAGAGTATCCTGTCTGCCATATTATAAGAAAATCCAAGTTCATTTTCGTCACTTTGACCCTCCCAAAGGTCGGCACTTGGCTTTTTAGCTATTATCTCTTTAGGCACTCCCAGTCTTTCAGAAAGCTCCCATACATGCGTCTTGTAGAGGTCTCCTATAGGATTTATGGCAGAAGCCGAATCTCCAAATTGTGTGCTGTACCCAAGTAAAATCTCGGTTTTATTAGATGTCCCCAAAACAAGAGCTCTTTCCTTTGCAGACCTGTCATATAAAATTGTCATTCTTTCTCTGGCCATCTTATTTCCCTTCCTCATATTATCCATATCAGGATTTTTTTCAAAATAAGCATCCACCATATCAGTTATTTCCATAAGCTCAGTTTTTATTCCAGTTGCTTCCACTAGAAGTTTGGCATGTTCTACACTCTCTTTACTAGAACTTTTATAAGGCATCATTACACCTAATACATTTTCAGGACCTAAAGCCTTGGCTGCAAGTGCCGCCACCAGTGCCGAATCTATTCCACCTGAGAGTCCTAGTACCACTTTTTCAAATCCTGCCTTGCCTATTTCCTCTTTGATAAAATCAATCAATACATTTTCTACTGTTTCCATATTGAGTTTTAATTTTTCCATACGTCCCCCGTTAATTTTCTATTATATCTTTTTGAAGCATCTCATTATCCAAAACAAATTTACCTAGTTTTGAGTTTCTATAATCTCTCAAAATTGTAAGTGCTGCCTGTATAAGGTTAACTTTATCACCTTTTACCAGCATGTTCATTCTATATCCGATTTTTTCAAGAACTTCCTGAGGAACCCCATCAAAATCTTCCTCATGAAGCTTATACTTTTCTTTAAGGGTATTTTTCATACCAAGTGAAAGCATCTTTTCTATTAGTTTATATGCCACCTCTTCCACAGGAATTACCTCATCTTTTATAGCTCCTGCTATTGCCAAGCTGTAACCTACCTCATCATTTTCAAATTTAGGCCAAAGTATCCCGGGAGTATCCAAGAGCTCTAGTCCCTCTTTTATTCTAACCCACTGTTTACCCCTTGTAAATCCAGGTTTATTACCTACCCCTGTACTTTTTTTACCCACTATTCTATTGATTAGCCTTGACTTCCCGACATTTGGTATTCCTGCCACCATAAGTCTAGTATTTACTGTTCTCAGACCTTTTTTCATCATCTTTTCTTTTTTCTCTTTAGACAATTTCTCAATTATTGCAAAGAGTTTTTTTACATTAAATCCTGTTTCAGCACTTAATTCTATAACCTCTTCTGCAAAATTATTTTTTATAAAATAATCTTTCCATACTTTCAAATCCTCTTTGTTTACAAGGTCAGCTTTATTTAAAATAATTATTCTTTTTTTGTTTTTAGCAAATTTTACGATATCTGGATTTTTACTAGAAAGTGGTATTCTAGCATCAACAATTTCCAAAACTATATCTATTATTTTCATATTTTCCTGGATCATATCTTTTGTTTTTTTCATATGTCCGGGATACCAGTTTATTTTTGCATTTGACATTTCTAAAGTGTACCTCCTAATTTTCTTGAGCCTTTATTATAAGTACAATTTCACCCTTTATAGGCTTTTCCTTGAGTCTCTTGGCAACTTCAGTTGTAGTTCCCCTTATTATTTCTTCATAAATTTTAGTTATCTCTCTCACAATAACTATCTCTCTTTCTCCTATAAATTCATGGATATCTCTTACTGTTTTTTCTATTCTATGAGGAGATTCAAAAAGTATAATTGCTCTTTCTTCACTAGCTAATTTTTTCAACAAAGTCTGCCTTCCCTTTTTTTTAGGAAGAAACCCTTCAAAGGCTATCCTTTTCATGTTTAGACCGGCTACAGAGGCAGCCGCAGTCATAGAGCTAGGCCCAGGTACAGGAACTACCTTTAAATCATTATTAAGAGCTACGTCAGCTAACTCAAATCCAGGATCAGATATGCACGGCGTTCCTGCATCAGTTACTAAGGCGATGCTTTTTCCACTCTTCAAAAGATTCATTATATTTTCTATCTGGTGCCCCTTGGTAAACTCATCATATCTATAAACTATAGTTTCTATCTCATAGTGTTTGAGAAGTCGTTTTGTCACTCTCGTGTCTTCTGCAAAGACATAGTCAGCTTCTTTTAATATTCTAACGGCTCTATAAGTTATATCTTCGAGATTTCCTATTGGTGTCGCTACTATGTACAGCATTTCAGACCGCCTTTCAATTATTATTAAAGAGTGAACTCACGCCCACTCTTTAACTTTTTATTTTTTATTATTTAGAAGTATCCCTTTTAACACTCCTATTGCACTTTCAAGCTGAATATCTTTCTGATTCTCTAGTTTCTCAGCTTCCTCTTTACCCTTGAGTTCTTCCAATAATTCCTTTTTGTTTTCCTTTGTTTTTTCCTCATCTATGTTGGTAACGAATCCGTCAAAAAACAGATAATCAGAATCTTCTACCACTTTTATATCGGGCTCTATACCTACTCCGTGGATGGATATTCCACTAGGAGTATAATATTTAGCAATTGTAAGTTTTATACCATCTCCGTCTGGAAGCGGTAGCAGACTCTGGACACTGCCCTTACCAAAACTTTTTTCTCCTAAAAGAACTGCCCTTTTATTATCTTTTAAGGCTCCTGACACGATTTCAGAGGCTGAGGCACTTCCTTCATTTATAAGTACTACCATAGGAAAATCTCCATAATATTTTCCTTCTCTCATGTAAATCTGTTCCTCGCCTGTTTTTCCTTTTACACTTACTACTTTTCCCTCTTTGATAAACATAGAGGATATTTTTATCGATTGATCCAAGGCCCCGCCTGGATTACTTCTTAAATCCAGTATCAAAGCTTTCATTCCTTGTTTAACTAGTGAATCCATAGACTTTCTTACATCAGGATATATATCTTCTCCAAATTGAGTTATTCTGAGATATCCTATTTTATTGTCAAGCATCTTGTTTTTTACATATTTCAGCTCTACGATGGCCCTTGTCAGAATTATCTCTTTAGATTCTTTAGATGAATCTCTGTATATTTTAACCTTAACTTCTGTACCAGGTTCACCTTTTAACTTTTTCACACATTCGTTGCTTGTAAGGGTATAAGTAGATTCTCCGTCTATCTCTATTATTTTATCCTTAGGCTTTATCCCGGCCTTATATGCTGGGGTATCTTCTATAGGCGACACAACAACTAGTGGGTCGTTTTCCTTTTTCTGTATGACCATACCTACACCGGCATATTTTCCTTGTATATCTTCCTTAAAGCTTTCCATCTCAGTTTTATCAAAGTATGTAGAATATGGATCGTCTAAAGATTCCACCATTCCTTTTATAGCCCCATGCATCAGCTCTTTTTTACTTGTTTCTTTTTCTCCTACATGGTTTGCCACTATTATATCCATAATATCAGAGACCTCTTTCAGATGGTTTAGATTTGAAAGAAATCCTCTTTTGGTGTTCGTCAGTTGTTTGTCTGTTTTAGTATTTGCATACACCAAGCTAAATATTACAATAGACAATACAACTACGATTATTTTCATTCTGGTATATTTTTTCATTAAAATTTACCCCCCGGTTTTTAGAGATTTACCCATGTTTATAACCTCATCTATATCAATTTCATTATTCCCATTTTCTAGAGAAAAAAGAGATAAGTATTCCACATTTCCTTTACCGCCTGTTATCGGCGAATAATCTAAAAACTTTAAATATAGACCGTGGGAATTTGCTGAATCGATTATTTTTTCTATAGCCATCTTATGTTTTTTAAAATCTTTGACTATTCCGCCTTTTTCTATATTTTCTCTTCCCACTTCAAACTGAGGTTTGATTAGGGCCATTAATTCAGAGTCACTTTTCATAAATTTTATAAGATGTTCAAAAACCTTAGTTATTGATATAAATGATACGTCCATTACCAAATAGTCAGCCTTATTATCATCTAAATGTTCAAGTGTAAGATCTTTTATATGGGTATTTTCAATAGATTTTACTCTCTCATCATTTCTGAGTTTCCAGTCTAGTTGATTAGATCCAACATCTGCTGAATACACATATTTTGCACCATTTTGAAGGGCACAGTCTGTAAAACCTCCAGTTGAAGCCCCTATATCCAAGACAACCTTGTCCTTTATGTCCAGCCCAAAAACTTCAATGGCTTTTTCAAGTTTCAGTCCACCTCTGCTGACATATTTCAAAACTTGCCCTTTTATTCTTATTTTAGGTTCCTTATCTATTTTTATCTGTGTCCCTGGCTTTTCGATTTTTTTATCATCTACAATCACAATTCCAGCCATTATAGCTCTTTTTGCTTTTTCCCTTGTTTCAAAAAAACCTTGTTCCACCAGAAGCACATCCAGTCTTTCCTTCATAAAACACCTCTTAGTTTTAATTATTCAAAAATCTTATCATCATCCAAGTATTTTATAAGTATGGAGTTTTTTATAAGATTCCTAAATCCTACCTTTTCAACTGAATTAATAAGTCTCGAGGTTTCTCTTATTCTCTTTGTAAAAAAATCATCACCAATTGGAATTCTTTTATTTTTACCGTAATAATTCACAAGCTGTTTGGTACTCTTTAGTCCCAGTTCTACCTTTGCTCTTTTGAGCCTGTCCTTTAATATCCCACTTGTACAGTCTAACTTTTTGCAGATTTCATCTGTCTGCATTCCCTCTGCCATATGCCTTAGTATCTCATCGGCACCTATAGGGTTTATTCTGTGGTACTTAGCAGAATAAACATCTGCTTTATGAACTATGTTGGCCTCTTTTGTACTAGGCTTTATTTTCCCCCATTTACCATGGTGGGATATTACTATATGAACAACATTCTTTCTTATTTCATCATGAATCTTAAGACCTGTTTCTTCCTCAATATCGTCCATGATTTTTTCAGTCTCTCTTATTATGTAATCCGGCCTTTTTATCATCATTTGAGAATGGGACAGTTTTTCTCCATTGATCCTTATGCTACCCTTACTTATATCGTGTATTATTATCCCTACAATGATTGCAAAAACGTCTATTGTTTTTGAATATTCATCAAGGCCTATAAACTCTCTTTTCATCTCATCCTCAGATATTTTAAGTACGTCATAAGTATGTGTAGAGACTTTTACTCCTTGATCTTCTACAAGCTCTAGCTGACGCACGAGAGGATGTTGAAGGAGAGAATTTATATACAGTTGTGCCTTTTTATTATTTATTTGCATTTATACACCCTTCTATCCTATCAACTAATTTACTTCCTCTAAGACCATTTTCAAAGAGGAGGTCATCCCTTTTCCCATGAGGTATTTTAGCACTTTCAAGGGAGATTTTATAAACTTTTTTATATAATCCCCTGTCATTTAAAAATTCTAAAATAGAAGTTCCAAAGGAATTTTTGTCATAGGCTTCTTCCAAAACAAAAATATTATCATAATTCTTCACATTATCAACCAAATAATTTTCATCTAGAGGGCTTATGAAAGCAGCACTCACAATGGTTCCCCCTATACCTCTCTTACAAAGCTCATCTTTGACTACCATAAGCTCATTTAACATACTCCCTGTTGCTATGTAAAGGTTCTTTTTACCCTTTTCCATTTCTTTCCATTTACCAAACTCCAAAGGTTTGTCTCCATCTATATCATAGCAGGTAGACCTCGGTATTCTTATCGCCATAGGCCCATTTGTATGGTTTCTAGATATTTCTAAAGCCTCTTCTAATTCTCTGCACGTAGTCGGTGCAATTACTGTAAATCCCTCTATACTCAGAAAATAACTTATATCATAGACTCCCTGGTGTGTTTTTCCGTCTTCTCCTACTATTCCAGCTCTGTCTACTATAAATCTCACAGGAAGATTCTGCAGTGATATATCATGTATAAGCTGACTGTAGGCCCTTTGAAGAAAAGTTGAATATATTGCAACGTAAGGCTTTTTTCCTGAGATAGCTAGACCTCCTGCAAAGGTCACAGCATGTCCTTCAGCTATGCCTACATTATGGCTTCTTTCTGGAAACTTTTCAAAAAAATTAACTAACCCTGTACCTTTTACCATCGCCGCTGATATTGCATAGATATCCTTGTCTTTTTCACCCATCTGGCAGATCTTTTCACCAAATATTTGAGAATAAGACGACGATCCCTTTCTTACATTACCCGTCTGTACATCAAAGGGAGATATTCCATGAAATTTTTCCTGATTTTTCTCAGCAAATGAATATCCCTTACCCTTTTGAGTTTTCACATGTATCAGTATAGGTCCTTCCATGATTTTGGCTTTTTCAAAAGTTTCAATAAGCTCATTTGAGTCATGGCCGTCAATTACTCCTAAAAATTTAAATCCGAGGTCCTCGCATATGCTCATAGGTGCAAAAAATTGTTTTACAGAATGTTCGGCCCTTTTCAAGACACCTCCCACCCTTTTCCCGATTTTAGCCTTTCTCACGAGAGTTCTTACTTCATCCTTGAGGTTCATATAGGTCTTACTCACTAGGAGTTTTGAAAAAAATCTTGAAAGCGATCCCACATTCTCCCCTATAGACATCTCATTGTCATTTAAAAGAATTATCAGGTTTCGGAATCGGCCTCCTATATCATTTAAAGCCTCTAAAGATGTCCCGTTTGCTATAGATGCATCTCCTACTACCACAATGACTTTTGAGTCTGGATTTGCTGCCGCTATTCCGCTAGCCGCAGAAAGTCCAGAGCCTGCATGACCCGATATAAAAGCATCGTGTTCACTCTCTTCAGGGTTTAGAAATGGACCCACCCCACCTCTTGTTCTCAAGGTGGAAAATTCTTTGTCCCTTCCTGTGACAATCTTATGAACATAAGACTGATGTCCTACGTCAAAAAGTATTTTATCCTTAGGAGAATCAAAAACTTTATGAAGTGCAAGAGTTAATTCTACAACTCCTAGATTTGGAGCTAAATGCCCCCCGTTTTTACTTACAACATCTATGAGCTGCGTCCTTATCTCTTGAGCTAATTTTTCAATTTGATTTATGTTCATCTCTTTTATATTCATAGAAATTTTCCTACCTTAGGCTAGCAGATATTTTTTCATAAGAAGTCCCACTATAATTCCTAGAAGAGCACCGATCAAGACTTCAAATGGTGTGTGCCCCAGTAACTCCTTTAGATTCTCATCATGAATTCTTTCCTCAATTTTCTGAGTAAGTCTTTCTACTATCTTATTTAATACCCCAGCTTGTTTTCCTGCGGCTCTTCTTATACCGGCTGCATCATACATGACTATTCCCGAAAAAATTACTGCTATTGCAAAATAGCTGCTTGACATCCCCTCGACTATAGCTATGGAAGTTGCCAGAGACGTGGCCGTAGATGAGTGAGAACTAGGCATTCCCCCAGTCCCCCAAAATCTTTTAAAATCCAATGTCTTATCAAAAATTATGGCACTTATTACCTTGTAAAATTGAGCTATAAACCACGCAATAAATACAACATCGATTATCCTATTTCCAAAAATTATTCCTGGTTTCATAATTCTCTCCCAATATAATTTATATTTTTTTCAATACCTCTGAAACAACAGGATTGTCTTTGTTTTCCTTATAAAATATCAGTGTCTTACCAATTATTCCCACAAGTTCAGATCCGGTTTTTTCTGCCAACTCAAAGGCGACCTCTTTTTTATCTACTTCAGAATTCTGAAGGATCTTCACCTTTATAAGTTCTCTAGACTCTATTGCTTGAAGAAAACTCTCTACAAGGTTGTGCGACATACCGTCTTTACCAATCCTTACAATAGGATCTAGGTCGTGGGCCTCTTTTCTCAAAAAATCTCTTTGTTTACTGTTAAGTTTCATTTTTCTCCTCTCTATACTTCCATTATTATCGGTAAAATTACCGGATTTCTCTGAATTTTGTCATAAAAATATTTAGATGCGACATCTTTTGTCACAGTTTTTAAGGCTGCCCATTCTGTAATTTTCTTTTCTTCGTAAGATTTCAGTTTTTCTTTGATGCATAAAGCTGCCTCATTTATCATCTTTTCAGACTCTCTAGAATATACAAAACCTCTTGTAACTATATCAGGTCCTGCCAGTATCATTCCAGTTTCTTTAGATATAGTTAGAACCACTATTACCACTCCGTCTTGTCCTAACTGTTGTCTGTCACGAAGAACGATATTCCCTATATCACCGACTCCTAATCCGTCTACGAGAATTGCTCCGGCACTTACCTTTCCTGCTATTTTAGCATAGGACTTTGTAACCTCTATTTTGCTTCCGTTTACTGCGATAAGTATTTTCTTCTCAACAACCCCTGTCTCAATAGCAGTTTGTTTATGAGCCTTAAGCATCTTATATTCTCCATGAACAGGCATAAAGTGCCTTGGTTTTATGAGATTTAACATCAGTTTCTGCTCATCTTTACTAGCGTGTCCCGACACGTGTATTCCAGCTATTTTTCTAAATACAACTTCAGCATCATGCTTTAGTAGATTGTTTATATTATTATATACAGCCCTTTCATTTCCAGGTATTGGAGTTGCAGATATTATTACAGTATCTCCCTTTCTGAGCTTTATATGTTTATGCATGTCTTTAGCTATTCTAGAAAGTGCAGCAAGTGGTTCTCCCTGTGTACCTGTACACAGTATAACTACCTTGTCCTCTTTTAATTTTCCCACTTCATGAAGAGACACCATAAGTCCCTCTGGAATTTTTAGATATCCCAGCTTAGAAGCTATCTCAAAAACCCTAACCATGCTTCTTCCGTCTATGGCTATTTTTCTTTTATACTGGTGAGCCACATCTATTATCTGTTGAAGTCTGTGTATATGTGAAGCAAAAGAAGCTGCGATTATCCTTCCCTTGGCTTTTTCAAACTCCTGTCTAAAAGCCTCTCCCACACTTTTCTCAGAAGGTGTAAATCCCTCTACTTCTGAGTTGGTGGAATCTGAAAGAAGTAGATCTACTCCTTGATCTCCTAGCTGTGCAAGTCTTGAGAAGTCTACTCCTACTCCGTCTACAGGGGTAAGATCTATTTTAAAATCTCCCGTATGAACTATTACTCCTGCAGGTGTTGTTATTGCAAGGGCATAGGCGTCAGCTATTGAGTGAGTTACCTTTATAAATTCAACTGTAAAATATTTACCTACCTTTATCTTGCTTCTTCCTTTTATCTCTTTCATTTTAGGGAGTACTTTTGAAAATCCAGGATTGTCAAATTTAGACTTTGCAAGGGCTAAAGTTAGCTTTCCCCCGTACATAGGAACTGATTTATCTATCTTATTATATAAATAAGGAATTCCACCTATGTGATCCTCGTGCCCGTGAGTTATAAACAACCCTTTTATCTTATTTTTATTGCTTTCAATATATGAAAAATCAGGAATTACAAGGTCGATTCCAAGAAGTTCATCATCTGGGAAAGTAAGTCCAGCATCTAAGATGATTATCTCATCTCTGTATTGAACCAATGTCATATTTTTCCCTACTTCATCTAGTCCTCCTAGAGGAATCACATACATTTTCTCCTCTTTTTTTGCTTTTACCACCTCTGAACTGTCCACAACTTTAACTGCAGACACCTCTTCCGTTTTAGGTTTTTTTATATCTGTATTTTTTTCTCTACGTACAGCAGGTCCCTTTCCATGGACCTCCTTTTGTTGATTTTTTATGCTCATGCTTTCCCTCCATAAATAATAGGAGAGTTTTAAAACGGTCCCCTACACTGTTTTAAAACCCACCTTCATTTTCTATTATAATTAAAATGTTCAAAAAAACTACTCTTTTCCTTTTAATTCAAGATACTTGTCCACCATGGATTTTGCAGCAGGTCCGGCTATACTTCCTCCGCCCCCTGCTCCTTCTGCAAAAACAACAAACACAACCTCAGGATTATCTGCCGGAAAATATCCAGCTACCCATGCATGGGATTTTTTATACTGAGAATTTTGTGCTGATCCTGTCTTTGCTGCGACTTTTATACCTTGAGTTCTGAGGGCTTTTGCAGTACCGTTGTCTTGTTCCACCGTTGCTATCAGATCTTCATTTAATATATCAAAATATCTTTGTGAAACATCAGTTTCCATATATTTATCTCTTAAAACAGATTCTATACTATCAGAACCTTTAAAATAATTTACCACGTGAGGTCTGTAGGCGTATCCCTTGTTTGCAAGAATACAATATGCCATTGCTGCTTGAAGAGGTGTCATAGTAAGGTATCCCTGTCCTATAGAGAGATTTACCGTATCTCCCCTATACCAGCCCTCTTTTACATATTTTCTTTTCCACGATTCGTCAGGAAGTCTTCCGGATCTTTCTCCTGGAACGTCTATTCCTGTTTTTTTACCTATACCAAACTTTGTAGCCGTTTTAACTATAGGCTCATAACCCATCTCATCCCCAAGCTTATAAAAATAAGTATTCACAGATTCAACCAGGGCTTTTTTCAGATTCACAAATCCGTGTCCGCCGTGTTTCCAAGATTTCCACTTCCATTTACCGATCTGATAATATCCCGGGTCATATATAGTTTCGTCTGGATTCAGGCCTTTTCCAAGAAGAGCTGTAGCAGTTATTATCTTAAATATTGACCCCGGAGGATACTCTCCCGTTATAGCTCTGTCACTTAGAGGTCTTCTTCTATCGTTTGTAATCTTACTCCATTCTTTAGGTGAAATTCTAGAACTAAACATATTCAGAGAATATGTGGGATAACTTACCATTGCGAGAATTTCACCGTTTTTGGGATTAATAGCAATAGCAGATCCTTGTAGTTTCTTACTTTTAAAATATTCTTCCATATGACTCTGCAGCTCTTTATCTATCGTTAGATAGATATCCTTTCCTTGATCAGGTTCTCTGGTCTTGAGTTTCTTCACAATTCTGTTAAGAGCGTTTACCTCTATATATTCATACCCTGCCTTACCTTGAAGTTGTAGATCATACTCCTTTTCCACGCCGTTTTTTCCTATTATATCTCTTTGTGTATAACCCAATCCCTTGAGTTTTTTGTACTCTGCTGCTGAGATTTTTTTTACATACCCTAAAACGTGTGAAGCCAGAGTATCATAAATATACTTTCTCTTAGAATATGTCTGAACCTGCAAGTAGGGGTAGTCAGAAAGTTTTTCCATTATTCTATGAGCTTCTTTTTCATCAAGGTCTTCTAAAAGTATATTTTCTCTTGTATAGGGAAAAATTTCCCCGTATTTTATTCGTTTTTCTATATATTCTTTTTCAAAACCTGTAAGATGAGATATTTCCCTTACTATCTCATCGTCAAATTTTCTTTCTTTCATATAAACTAGCCTGTAGCCAGCCTCATTTGTTACAAGTAACTTTCCTTTAGAATCAAATATTTTACCTCTTGGAGCCTCGATTCTTTTTAGTTTAACTCTGTTTTTCTCAGAAAGATTTTTGTACTTTTCTCCCTTTATGATCTGAAGATAAAATAGCCTAGACCCGAGAAGTGCAAATATCACAACAACAAATATCTGAAATATGTTGCATCTGCTGCTATTGTTTTTTCCAAGTCTCACTTCAAAACTTTTTTTTTCTTCATTACATACTCCCGAAAAACTTATCGTCTTTTTTCATGTATAGATAATTAAAGATCCCGTATGACATCATCAGTTTAATCAATATAAAAAACGTGAAATAACCTGTCTTAAAATATACCATTCCACAGTATAGTACTGCCTGAATTAATATAATAAAGGGAAGGTTATATTTTTCATAGGCTATAATTTTAGATACCCAGTGAAAAACAAGATAAAATACTGTCCCTGCCATAGCTGCAGTTGTAAAACTTACACTTTGAAATGACACTATAAAGGCCACTAAAAGAATAAGAAAAATAGAATCCACATTTTTTTTATAAACTAGATAAGTTATATAGGGAATAGCTATAAAATTATAAGGGTAATCCAAAGCCAGACTATTTTCCAAAAATATCAGTATCAGGGAGAAATAATTTATCATTTTATCTCTTGATTATCTCCTTAGCTTCATTCCAAAGGACTTCAAGTTTATAATAATCCCTGGTTTCTTCATCCATAATATGGACCACTATATCGTCTAGGTCTACTAGAACCCACTTAGCTTCATCGTATCCCTCTATACCCAGTCGAATCTCCCCTGACTCTCTTATTTTTTTGTCCACTTCATCAGTTATTGCCTGTATATTTCTGTTAGAACTTCCTGTGCATATTACAGCATAGTCACATAATGAACTTTCCCCTTGAAAATCAAGTACTAATATGCCCTTTGCCTTTTTACTTTCTATTGCATCAACTACTGTTTGTAACTTCCCGGTCATTTTGCCTCCCGAATTATTTTATGAAAATATTTATTTTGTTTTTTAACTCCTTATTTTCAACCATATTTTTTATTCCAAGCTTTTGAGAAAGTTTGTATCCCGTATAATAATCTTCACTGTTATACTCTATAAGACTCTCTTCTGCTTTAGATGAATTCTTGTTAGCCTCTACATTTTTATAGCCTATCTTCTTTAATTTTGCTACGGTTTCACCTGTTCCTTTAGAATCTCCAAACACGTCTATTTCAAGAAGCCCCTCTTGCTCTTTTCCTAGCACAAATACTACATTTGCAAGGGTAGGAAGACTTCCTTCTTCCTTTACTCTAAAGTACTTCTCGTCTAATTCTAAGATCATCTCTTTCAATTTATCTTCAGGAAGATCTTTATTCATAACATAACTATACTGTTCAAAGGCCTCATAGTTAGCGCTATTATACTTTACAGAAAAAGCATCTTTCAGCTTTTCTCCAGCCTGTCTTGCGTAACCTCTTCTTCCGTTGGCATTCAATATATCAACTATGGCATTTTGTACCTCTCCGCCTCCGGTCACCTCATAATAAAGCGCTAGAAACATTGAGTTCAGGCTAGACGTCAGCACATACCTTTTATCTCCCATTGATATCTCAGGGATATTTTTCATATGTTTTGTATTTACATCTACCTCTTTTCTTTTTACTACTTTAAAGTTTTCTACCTTTTCAGGAAGTATCTCATTTAATCTTCTTACAACTTCCTCATAATTTTTAGTATTAACAATATCTCCTAGAGTCTCATTCTTATTGATGCTGATCTCAAAGGGTATCTTAATGGATAATTTTTCTCCGTATACTACAAAAGTGTTTTCTTTTCCTATTACTATATATTTATCCCACTCCTGAAATTCCTTGTCATTTCTTTTTCCTACATTTACAAGGAGAGTTACTGTTAGAATCAAAATCACAGAACAGATAAAGAATAAAAATTTAACCTTATTTTTATTTAATCTTCTTGCCACCTCTTAGCCTCCCGTTTTCTACTCCAGATATTAAGACTTCAACCAGTTCATTTACTTTGCCTAAATAATCTACTATTTCAACTTTTATATAATTCCTGCTGTATCCATATGTGTTCCCATTTTTAGTCTCTTCTACCAAGACCTCCATTGTTTTCCCCACATATCTTTCTCCTAGTAATTTCTGCATATTTACTTTCAGATTTTCTAGTTTTTCAGCTCTTGATTTTTTTGTTTTAGAATCTACCTTTTCAGGAAGTCTGCTAGCTGCTGTATTTTCTCTATCAGAATACTGGAATATATGAAGATCCGAAAAACCAACCTCTTTTATCACAGAAACGGTGTTTTCAAAATTTTTCTCATTTTCTCCTGGAAATCCCACTATAACATCTGCAGTATATTCTATATTTTCCACAGTATTTTTTAGCTTCAGCAGCCTTTCTTTTATTAGTTGACTGTCATAATTCCTGTTCATAGCCTTCAAAATTTCATCATCACATGACTGAAGGGAAATATGTAAATGTGGCATAAGTTTTGAATTATTTTTCATAAGTTCTATAAATCTGTCACTTATTTTATCAGGATACATCGACCCTATTCTGATTCTCTCTATTCCGTCTACCTTAGATATTTCGTCTAAAAGAGTTTCAAAGTCTCCGTTTTCAGGGATATCTTCTCCGTAAACACCAAGGTTTATCCCTATTATTATAATTTCTTTGAATCCTTCTTTGGCAAGAATAACAGCCTCTTTCAGTATGCTTTTTAGTTTTCTAGACCTGCTTTTTCCCCTTGCAAATGGAATTTTACAGTAAGAGCAGAAGTTATTGCATCCATCCTGTATCTTTATATATGCTCTAGACATTTCTCTGAGAGTTGAAAATTCAAGTTCTTCATATTCTTTTGCATCAAAAATATTTCTATGTATCACACGCTCTGAGGTCTTCTCTGACTCTATATTATTTATGAGATTTATTATCCCACTTTTATCACTGTTACCTATTACATAGTCTATCTCTTTTATTCCCTCTAAATCCTTTGCATTGGTTTGAGCATAGCATCCTGTGGCTATCACCAGAGAGTCTGGATTGTTTTTTTTTGCCCTTCTCAGCATATTCCTTGTTTTTCTGTCTGCTATAGTTGTCACCGTACATGAATTTACTATATATACATCTGCCTTATCATCAAAATTTACCTCATCATATCCTAAATCTGACAGCTGTTTCTTTATACTTTCTGTTTCATACTGGTTTACCTTGCACCCTAGAGTACAAAAAGCCGCCTTTTTATTCGAGATCATTGATCAAAACTCCTCCTACTACAATTGCCGCTGTTTCCGCTCTGAGAATTCTTTTCCCCAGAGTAATTACCTTTGCATTATTTTCTTGAAGGTAAGCTACTTCTTCTTCCGAAAAGCCCCCTTCAGGTCCGATAAGATATAAAATTTTCTTCAGAGTTTTTTCAGAGTTATTTAAAACATCTTTTATTCTGGTGTTTTCAGCACATTCATAAGGTAGAAGCACCAAATCATAATCAGAATATTCTATTTCTGAAAGCTTTAGAGGTTCACTGATCTCCACTAATTTTACCCCTTGACACTGTTTCAAAGCTTCCTTTGAGACTGTGTCCCATTTGCTCTTTTTCCCCTTCAACTTTACTATAGTTCTCTTAGTAAGAGTTGGGATTATTTTATTTATACCTATCTCTGTTAATTTCTGTATTACCAGATCCATTTTATCATTTTTTAAAATTCCCAAGGCTGCATCTATTCTTATTTTAGAAGAGTATTCATCACTTTTTTTATCATTTATTTCCGCAGTAATCTCTTTTTTTTCTAAAATAACTATAGTACAAAAATATTCATACTCTCCGTCTACAACTCTTAGTTGGTCGCCCTCTTTCATTCTAAAGACATTTTTTAGATGATTTACATCGGCTTTTTCTGTTATCTTTATAATATTTTCAGATATATTTTCTTTTTCTACAAAAACACTTATCATATTTACAGACCCCTACATCATTTCTTTATTGTTAATAAGGTCATCAAGTGTAGTCTCTTTTAGAATATCACTTAGAGCATTATCTAGCCTGCTCCAAAGACACGATGTTCTGCACTTTTCCTCTACACAACTTTTATTCTCTGTGTTTTCATTGCAGTCTACGATTTTTACATCTGAGTCAAGTATCTCATAAAGTCTGAATACATTTATTTTTTTGGGGTCTCCTATCAGCTTATACCCTCCGTTAGGTCCTCTTTTTCCCTCTATAATATTTTCCTTTTTAAGCTTAAATAATATCTGCTCTAAATACTGTACAGAGATATTTTGGTCCTTCGATATCTCTTTTATCCTTACTAGTCTATCAAAATCTCTATTTTGTTCAGCAATGTATACCAAGGCTCTGAGTCCATATCTGATTCTAGTGCTTATTTTCATTTTTGATTTTTCTCCTTTATATTTAAATGTTCATAGGCTTTTGGGGTTACCACTCTTCCTCTGTGGGTTCTTTTTATAAAGCCTATCTTCACAAGGTAGGGCTCATAGACCTCTTCGAGGGTTTTTCTGTCCTCACCCAAAACAAGAGACAGAGTCTCTATCCCTACAGGTCCTCCGCCGTAATTTTCAATCACTGCACCTAGTATCTCCCTGTCAAGTTCGTCTAGTCCGAACGAATCAATTCCTAGTAAACTCATAGCTTCTTTAGCAAGAGGTTTGGTTACAACTCCGTCTCCTCTTATCTCAGCATAGTCTCTTACTCTTTTCAGAAGTCTGTTAGAGATTCTAGGAGTTCCTCTGCTTCTAAAAGCTATCTCTTCGGCTCCTTCTAACCTTACGTCAACCCCTAATATGCTTCCGCCTCTTAGTATTATTTTTATAAGTTCTTCACTTTTATAGTAATCCATCCTGTGAACCACTCCAAACCTGTCCCTCAAAGGCGAGCTCAGAAGTCCGGCTCTGGTGGTGGCCCCTATAAGTGTAAAATTAGGAAGTTCTATCCTTATAGAACGGGCAGAGGGACCCTTTCCTATTATTATGTCAAGCTCCCTGTCTTCCATAGCTGGGTATAGTATCTCTTCTACAGAGGTGTTCAGCCTGTGGATTTCATCTATAAACAATATATCGTTTTCCTCTAAGGATGTTAGTATTGCAGCTAGGTCTCCTGCCTTATCTAATACAGGCCCAGAAGTTATCTTGAGGTTGACCCCCATCTCTGTTGCTATAACTCCTGCCAGTGTTGTTTTACCTAGTCCCGGAGGACCGTAAAGCAACACATGATCCACAGCTTCTCCTCTTCTTTTAGCAGCCTCTATAAAAATAGACATCTTTTGTTTGAGGTTATCCTGTCCTATATATTCATCAAATCTCTTTGGTCTCAAACTCTTTTGAATATCAACCTCGTTTTCAAATTCTCCGGCAGATAGCACTCTGTCCATAATTTACTGACCACCTTCTACAAAAAGTAACTTACTCCAAACTGAACCGCACCTATAATTGCACCTAATACCGCTCCTACAACCTCTATATGTCTCAGTTCATTCTTTGCTATTTTAAAAGTCATCTCCTCCATGTAATCCAGAGAAAACCCTTCCATTTTATCCACTACCATTTTTTTTATGTCTACATTTTCCTCTAACTTGTTTATTACTATTCCCACAAACTCATTTTTATTTTCTTCTATAGCCTCTTTAACGATGCCCTTGATCTTGTCCATAAGGGATCCGTTCAAAAACATCCCTGCCATTGGAAACTTAGCCATTATCTCTTTTTTAAGTTTTGTGTCTACCACAACGTCTACTATCTTATCTATTTCGTCTTCTATCTCTATAGAATCAAGTGTTGCAGTTATATCTTTCATCGATATTAGCTCTGCATCTATTGTTTCAGCTATGCTTTCGGCAATTTCTGTCCTTCTTTTAGGTATCAGTCCCTGTATTTTAAACCCCAAAATATTTATCTCTCTGTGAGGTCTAAACAGCATCTTAATGGCAAAAAAATTCGTAACCCATCCTATCAAGGATCCTATCAGTACAATCAAAATTCCCTTTATCAACATCTTTTCTTTTCCTCCGTTTATCTGTGTATAACTACATACTCGTCAGTAAAGTATTCTATCATAATTTAAGGTTTTTTTCAATTCCCTTATTTTTTAGTAAAGATTTTTCTGGCACATTTTATAAAGACTTTTTGATGCAGTTTATACTCTTTTATACAAAACAAAGGGCAGGTATAATCCTGCCCTTTCCAATCTATTGTATTACAATTTCTTTTATAAAGTTTAAAGTGGTTTCTCCTGTCTTACTGTAACTTTCAAGCTCTAAGACCACTACATTTTCATATTCAAGGGTTTTATATATATCCCCGTTGCTGTATTTTTTATTAAAGAGATTTTCATCAGAATTAAATGAACATACTTTCTTGAATATAAGTTCCTGAAGATTTTCATAAAAATAAGCCAATACATCCTCCTCAGCCAAGGATATATAACCCAATTCATCTACACTCTCTTCTAAAACCTCATTTTTACACTTTATTATAAATTCACTACCCTCTCTGGTAACAGGTAGAATCACAAGATAATCATTTTTTTTCAAGAATATATCAACTCTTAAAACCTCAGACTCATTCCACTGAAAATCTATATTTTGTAAAAACCAATCAAATTTTTTCAGTTCATCAAAATTTTCAAGATTTTCAATCATCTTTCTGTTTTTTATCTCATACTTCATTCTCATATCGTTTTTTAGGCTGCTCTCCAGAAGAAATTTAGTTTTATTTAAACTCTTCCATTTACCAGCTAGTTTTTTAAATACAGCATCTGCTTCTTCTAAGGAGGAAAACTTTTCAAGCTTATAAGCCTTTCTTCTCTTTACCATATTTATCTTTTCACTTTTAAACTTAGTAAGAAGGTATCTCAGCTTATCGCTAGAGTTCTTCCCTATACCTTTTTTGTCCAAAACCTTTAGATCTTCCATAGAAAGTCTGAAGTTTGCAACCTTCAGCACCTCTTCTTTAGGTTTTCTTCCAGCTCCTAAACGTGCTCCGCCTTTTGACATATCTATATCCTCCTAAAATAAACATACAACAATACCCTGGCAATCTACCATACCATTATTTTTTTGTCAAACATAATTTAAGTTAAAGTAATACTGAATTTTATTATTACACCATTCTTTTCTACTTTCTCTACCGCTGCTCAGCTATCTACAACTATATTAAAGTTGTAGACAACAAAACATCTGTCATTTAAAATCAAAGCATCGGAACAATTTATGTCTCCGATGCTCTGCAAAAATAAATTTGAAATTCAATTTAAGATTATTTTATAAGTCCTCTTTCCTTCAAAAATTCCTCTGCAACTACTCTAGCAGGAAGCCCCTCTTCATCAGCTCTGTAGTTTAACTGCTGCATCTCGTCTTCGCTGATCTGACCCGCTAGTTTTTCAAGAGCTGCTACAACCTCAGGATGACTGGCTGCAAATTCCCCATTTAATAATGGTGCTACATAATAAGGAGGGAAGAAATTCTTGTCATCTTCTAATATAACAAGGTTATATGTGATCAGTTTCCCGTCTGTAGAGAACGCATCGGCAACATCAGTTTTACCGTCTTTTATAGCCGTATAACGAAGTCCACCGTCAAGACCTTTTTCATCTTTAAACTCCATACCAGGATAAGTTTTTTTAAGCCCTAGCATACCATCTTCTCTTTCAAGGAATTCCATTGTAGCTCCTATTACTAGATCTCCTGCATTTTCTGCTATATCAGAAAAAGTTTTCAAATTATATTTTTCAGCAGTTTCAGGTCTTACTGCCAAAGTGTAAGTATTGTTGTAACCTAATGGATTTAGAAAATCTAAGTTGTCATTCTCTTTTAGTTTTTCCTTTACATGGTTATATACCTCATCTGGGTCCTTCATTCCACTTTCACCTAAAAGTGCTCCGTATACTGTTCCGGAATATTCTGGATAAAGACTGATATCCCCAGTTTTCAAAGCTTCATATGCAATCTGTGTTCCCCCGAGTTCTCTTACATCGGTGTTATAACCAGTATTGTCCTCGATCATAACTGCGAAAAGCTGACCTAGCACCCTTGCCTCAGTATAGTTTTTGTGCCCTATAACGATTGTCTCTACCTCAGCCTCTTTTTTACCACAAGCAGCAAATACAACTATTGCAGCCATAAGCAAAATAGTTCTTACTAATTTAATCATTTTGTTCCTCCCTCTTTTTTTATAAAAATAAAATTTATGATCACTCCCGCTATACATTTACTCTGACCTAAAAATCAACAAACTAAAATCTTATATAAATCCTTTTTCCTTTAAGAATTCTTCTGCCACAACTCTTGTAGGAATTCCCTGCTCATCAGCTCTGTAATTCATTTTCTGTATCTCTGCCTCATTGATCTGACCAGAAAGCTTTTCTAGAACTTCCACTACATCTGGGTAAGCCTCTGCAAATTTACCGTTTAAAATTGGTGCCACATAAGCTGGCAGAAAGACGTTTTTATCGTCTTCTAGTATTACCAAGTTGTACTCTAAAAGTTTCCCATCTGTAGAGAAGGCATCTGTAACATCTATCTTAAGCTCTTTTATAGCAGTATAACGGAGTCCTCCATCAAGAGGTTTTTGCTCTTTAAACTCCATACTCGGAAACGCTTTTTTCAGACCTAAGATTCCATCTTCTCTTTCTAGAAATTCCATAGTTGCTCCGATTACCAGTTCACCAGAAACTTTTTCTATATCTGAAAATGTTTTCAGATTATACTTTTCAGCCGTTTCAGGTCTTACTGCCAAAGTATACGTATTATTAAAATTTAATGTATTTAAATAATCTAAATCGTACTCTGCTTTCAGTCCCTCTTTTGCCAACCTATAAACTTCATCAGGATCTGTTAGTCCACTTTTACCTAGAATAGCTGCGTAAGCCGTCCCGCTATACTCAGGATAAAGATCTATATCTCCGTTTTTTACCGCTTCAAAACAAATCTTTGTTCCACCTAATTCTTTTACATCGGTCTTATAATCAGTATGATTCTCAATCATAACTGAAAATATCTGTCCAAGTATCCTTTCTTCAGTAAAGTTTTTATGACCAATCTTAATTGTTTCAACCTCAGCCTCTTTTTTACCACAAGCAGAAAATACAACTATTGCGGCTACTATTAAAATATTTCTAACTAATTTACTCATTTTGCCCCCCAAAATTTTTTAAAAAATAGATCGGCTTTAAAAATAAAAATCATTTATTTACTCTTATTCCCAATTCTAAACTTTAATTAAGCACTCTTTACCCCAAGAGGAGTAAGTTTGTTTTCTAAAATACCCAGTATAAAATCAATTGATATGGCTAGCAGTGCTGTAGGAACAGCTCCTGCAAGTATCATGTTGTTGTTACTCATAGATATACCCTTAAATATAAAGTCTCCCAATCCTCCTGCTCCGATAAGTGCTGCTATCGTTGCAGTACCTATATTGATTACTGTAGATATTCTTATACCACCCATTATAATAGGAAGAGCCAGAGGTATTTCTACCATTGTAAGTATCTGAGACTTTGTCATACCCATTCCCTTTCCTGCTTCTATTATAGAAGGTTCTATACTGTTTATTCCTATATAAGTATTTTTTATAATCGGAAGTAATGCATAGAGAAAGAGTACAAATATAGCAGGTTTAAACCCTATACCCATTATCGGTATTATAAGACCAAATAACGCCAAACTCGGCAGTGTCTGAAATACATTGGCAGTATTTAAGACAGCAGAGGAAACTTTTTTATTTTTTGTTATGTAAATACCTAGAGGCACACCTACAATAACTGCCAGTAAAACCGCAATTCCTGTTATCCTTATATGTTGCCCCGTCAATTTAAAAATATCCGCACTTCTATATTTTAAAAATTCAAAAAAACCTAATTTATTCATATCTTACAGCTCCCCTCCCTCAATAGTTGGCGATATCTCAGTAATAACGTTTAGCAGACTCACTGGAGTAACTGCTCCAACTAAGAATCCCTCATCATTAACTATTGGTATTGATCTAAAATTTATTTTTGACATTATGTTTAGCACTTCTACCATATTTGTATTTTCATGCACCATGAAATCATTACTCGATTCCATTATATCTTTCATTTTTATACTGTGTAACGTGTTTTTCATTATCATATTTCTTGTTACTACTCCAACGGGCTTTTGTCTGTTTACACCCTCTTTATCAACTACTATAAGAGTATTTATCTCTCTGTCTTTCATTATCTCAATAGCTCTTGCCGGACTTCCGTTAATTCCGATTTTACCAAACTTTTTCTTCATTATATCCCTTGCAAGAAGCATCTCAGGAGTTTTCCACATTCTGTCTTTTCCTAGGAAGTATTCTACGAATTCATCCTTAGGATTTTTCAGAATTTCCTCTGGAGTATCAAATTGAATGACCTTTCCGTCTTTGATTACCGCTATCTTATCTGCAAGCTTCAAAGCCTCATCCATGTCATGAGTTACAAAGACAATTGTCTTTCCTAACTCATCCTGAAGCTTCATCATCTCGTCTTGAAGTTTTTCTCTGGTTATTGGGTCTAGAGCACTAAAAGGCTCATCCATAAGAATTATGTCAGGGTTTACAGCCAAAGCCCTTGCTATACCTATTCTCTGCTGTTGACCTCCACTTAACTCACTTGGATATCTGTCATAAAAATCTTCTCCTGGAAGATCCATAAGTTCTAGAAGCTCAATCGCTCTCTCTTTTTTATCCTCTTTTGACCACTTATTAAGGGTAGGTACAAGTTCTATATTCTCCCCTATAGTCATGTGGGGAAACAATCCCACCTTTTGGATAACATAACCTATATTTCTTCTCAGGTCTTTTACATCCTTACTTTTTACACTTTCTCCGTCTATAAGGATCTCTCCTTTTGTGGGTTTTTCCAAGAGATTGATCATTTTCATGGTTGTTGTTTTACCACATCCACTTTCTCCGATCAAAACTACAAATTCTCCCTTTTCGATTTTTAAATTAAGATTGTCTACCACTTTATTTTTTCCATCGAAACTTTTCGTTACATTTTTCAATTCTATCATGTTATATTTTCCACCTCTCATTTGACATATTTCAATTTAATAATAACACTTTTTCAAAACAAAGTCAACATTATTTTGAAAAACGTATTTCAAAATTCAAATTAAGTATTTTACACCCCATTTTCTAACAAAAAAATAGATTTTCTCTTTAATTTTACCTCTTTTAAAAACTGTTTGGTATCTTAATAGTAAATACTCGCCTAATACAATTCTGCAAATAACAGATTTTTCCTTTTTATATTTCTGATATATTTATAGATAAAAAAAAGACCTGTTTCCAGGTCTTTTAATTACTCTCCTACTGTTCCGTACTTTTCTATAAGTTCTTGAGTTTCTTTCTTTTCATCAGCTATTTCAGCTTTTTTTATAGATAGTTTTACTCTTTTCTTTCCAGTATCTATCTCGATGATTTCAGCCTTTACCTCTTCTCCCACTTCAAATCTGTCGCTAAGGTTTTTTATGAAATCCTTAGATGCTTGAGAAGCATGGATCATCCCGTCTACACCTTTTTCCATTTCCACAAAAAGTCCAAAATCAGTTATGCTTGTTATTTTTCTGTCTACTATATCTCCAACCTTGTAATTTTCGATCAAGCTGTCCCAAGGACTCTTTACAAGCTGCTTTATTCCACCTTTTATTTTTTTCTCACTTGCATCAAAAGACAGTACTTTAAGCTCCACTTCATCCCCGATCTCGTATCTAGGCTGAGTTTTTTCCCAAGAGAAATCAGATTGATGGATAAATGCATCTATTCCGTCTTCTAACTGTGCGAATATTCCGAAAGGTTTTATCTCTACAACTTTACCTTTTACAATACTTCCCTCTCCGTATTTAGATTCTGCTGTATCCCAAGGATTCTCAGAAAGCTGCTTGATACCAAACTTTAGTCTCTTAGCAGGTTTATCCATTTCTATAACTTTAACCTTTACTATGTCTCCGACTTTTACAAATTCAGAAACATTTATCTTCTTTTTGTTCCATGTGAAATCAGAAAGATGCACAAGTCCTTCTACACCTTCTTCTAGTTCAACAAAAGCTCCGAAAGAAACTAATTTAGTTACCTTTCCTTCTATTTCAGTTCCAACTGGATATTTTTCATCTGCAGTTACCCAAGGATCTTGAGTCAACTGTTTTACAGATAATTTTAATGATTTCTTTTCTTTATCTAAAGATATTATTTTAGCCTGAAGCTTATCTCCAGTTTTATATATATCAGATATCTTATCTACTTTACCCCAAGATAATTCTGAGATGTGGATAAATCCATTTGATTTTCCTACTCTTACAGATATTCCAAAGTCTAGGATGTTTTTAACTTCTACTTCCATTACATCCCCAAGATTAAGTTTGTTGAAAAACTCCCCTTGTTCCTTTAGACGGATATCTTTTTTGGAAACTAGGATCTTCTTTCCTCTTCTATCTTCTTTTACATCTTTAATCATTACCTCTATATCGCTGCCTACGAATTTGTCTCCGTCCTTCATAGGTATTTCAGATAGAGAATTAGGAAGGAAAGCCTGTTGGAAAAGTATATTTACAACATATCCACCCTTTACTCTTTTAGCTATTTTACCTTTTACTATATCTTTATTTTCAAAGGCTTTTACAAGTTTTTCCCAGTTTTCTTCCATATCTATTTTTCTTCTAGAACCAATCAGAAAATCTCCGTCTTTCGTCTCTCCCATTAGAAGAATCTCAACTTCGTCTCCCTCTTCGTATCCTTCTAATTCCTCGGTTCTTACTCTCACAGCTGTGGCTTGGCCTACTACATCAAGATAAGTATAGTTTCTGTCTACCTGAGAAAGTATTCCTTTAACTTTTTTACCTGTTTCCTCTTCATCTGGCAGGTAGTCGTTTAGTAGTGCCTCAAACTCGTCGTAAGCATTGTTATTATCAAACATCAATAATCCCCCTTAATTTATTTTCTATTTTTATTATTATTTCTTCTGGTGTTGATGCACCGGCTGTTATACCTATCTTTTCAATTCCGACAAGCCAGTCCGTGCATATATCTTTCGCCTCCTGGATCAGGTAGGTGTTAGAGTTTATACCCTTTGATATATCATATAATTTTCTTGTGTTAGAGCTCCTCTTTCCTCCTATTACAAGCACCAAATCTACCTCGCCTGCAAGTTTTTCAGCAGCTTTCTGCCTTACAAAAGTGGCTCCACATATCTTGTTAAATATCTCTGCATTAGGGAAATAATTATTGATGTACTCCCTTACTTTTTCAAAATTATTTTTATTCAAAGTAGTCTGAGTCAATACGGCATATTTGCCGTTTTTATCAATTCCAGAATCTATAAGTTCATTTAAATCCTTAAAAATATAGACTCTTTCTCCAAAAGATATTATTCCCTTAACTTCAGGATGATTCTTGTCACCAATAAAGATAATATCATAACCTTTTTTTTCCATTTCAACAAGGGTATTTCTTATCTCAGTAACAAAGGAACATGCTGCATCATGTACTTCTACTTTTTTTTCTTCCAGTCTATCATAAATTTCCTTTATTGTTCCATGGGCTCTTATTATTACAATATCACCCTCTTTAAGATCATCCTCATTTTTAAGGAGTGTTTCTTCTTCTAGTATTTCTATGCCTTTATTTCTCAGGTCTTCTATTACGTGTTCATTGTGCACTAGCATTCCAAGCATAAAAATCCTTTTGTTTTTTTCTTTTCTAGAGAGAGCCTCTGAAAGTTCTACAGCTTCTCTTACTCCAAAACAAAAACCCATTTTTTCAGCTCTTATTACTTCCATATCTGCCGATTACTCCTCATTGAATTTTTTGACTTCTATGAGATCTCTCAGTGCTTCCAACAAATGATTTTCATCTTCTCCGTCAGCCTCGAGAACTAGAGTTCTCCCTTGCTCTGCAGCCAAAAGCATAAGACCCATTATACTTTTACCATTAACCTCTTCATCATCACATTTTACTGTTACATCTGAATCAAATTCGCTAGCAGTCTGAACAAAAAGAGAGGAAGGTCTAGCATGAAGTCCGGCCTTGTTTTTAATCTGTACCTCTATACTCTTCATAAAGTGGTCCTCCTAAATATATCACATCACATAATTTTTTAACAAATCTTTTACTTCATTCGAATCCCTACAGGATAATATTTTATTCTTTAATTTTCTTATATCATTCATATCGCTGTTTCTTATCAAGTGTTTCGCCCTTGGTAAAAAAGAAGCGAGCATACTCAAATCCTTAATTCCAAAACTCATAAATGCTATTATAGCCATAGGATCTCCAGCCATCTCACCGCAGACACTTACTTTTTTCCCGTGTCTTATCCCGGCTTCTGCCACCATATTTATTGCCCTTAGTACTGCAGGGTCATAGCAGTCATAGATATGAGCTACATCGTCACTCAGCCTGTCTGCAGCGAGTATATACTGCGTCAGGTCATTGGTTCCTATACTAAAGAAGTCTACCTTTTCTCCAAAAACATCTGCCAAAAGTGCAGCAGAAGGAACCTCTATCATTATCCCTACCTCTATATCATCTTTATAATCTACTTTTGCAGCCTTCAATTCATTCTTGACCTCTTGTAGAATTTTATCAGCTTCTTCTATCTCCCATAGATTTGTCACCATAGGATACATTATCTTGATATTTTTTCCGTAAGCTACCCTCAGTATCGCCTTTAGTTGCTCTTTAAATATACTTTTATGGGATAAAGTAAACCTTAGACCTCTAAGCCCTAGAAATGGGTTTTCCTCATCGTTCATCTCATAGTAGGATAGATGTTTATCTGCACCTATATCTAGAGTCCTTATTATTACAGGTCTGTCTCCACCTAGATCATTATAGACTTTTTCATATATTTCCATCTGTTTAGTTTCACTTGGAAAAAATTCAGAATCCATGTATATAAATTCCGACCTAAAAAGACCTATTCCGTCGGGGTTTTTCTTTTTCAGATCCAGCATATCCAGATCTCCGCCAACGTTTATACTCAGATCTAATTTCCCGCCGTCCAAAGTCTCAGCAGGAAGTTCTATTAATTTTTCAAGTTCACAGACCTTCTTGTAAAGCTCTTCCTGTTCATTTTCATAACCTTCAAAGACCTTGTCTGTCGCATCTATTATAACACAAGAGCTTGATTTTCTGGTATCAAGTATTATTTTACCGTCCCACTCTCTCTGCATTATACTTTTAACACCCATCAAAGTTGGGATTCCCAAAGCCTTAGCCAAGATTGCCACATGGGATGTCTCTCCACCATATTCAGTTATTATACCTAGAATATTTATATCAAAGTGATGTATTTTTAGCAATTCTGTTGGAAAAAGTTCTTTTGTTATTAAAATTTTACCTTCTATATCCTCTAATTCCCCTTCTTCACTTAGGAGGTTCCTTATAAGCTTTTCACCTACATCTTGTATATCTAGACCTCTTTGCCTATACACAGGATCATTCAATTGATTAAACATGTCCACATATTTTTCAATTACACTTTCCAATATTTTTTCCACATTTATCAGATCCGATGTTATACGGGTGTTTATCTCTGATAAAAGTACAGGGTCATCTAGAATCATCAAATGCACATTTAAAATTTTAAGCTCATCACTATTTATTCTCCCCTTTAGAGATTCTATGAGAAACTTTATCTCCTGTTTCGTCTCCTTGAGGGCGAACTTAAATCTGTTGATCTCTTCATCAACTTTGTCTTCGTCTATTTTATACTCTGTAACGTCAACCTTTTTCTTTTTTCTCAAGTAAGGCTGTCCTATTACAATCCCTTCAAATATAGATTTTCCTTCTAGCCTTTCCATGGACATAACCCCTTCATTAAGCATAATCACTTAAATACATTATATCCTATTTTAAAGTAATTTTCAATTTATTTGAATCTCTTTAATGTACAAATCCAAGTACAAACTAACCTTTTTAGCACTTTATTTTCAATGGCCTGCAAACAAACTGTACTTTTTACAGGATAACAATTTTTTTTATCCCTCTTTTATAGGGCTATTTTTTTATCCAAATACCCTTTTCAAGACATTTTTTTCTATAATTTCTCTTTTCTGTCTAAAACCTTTTTATCTCTAAAAAAGCAGAGGATTAACACCCTCTGCTTTAATAATTTTATTTTTTTTACTACATGTTACGGGTGATTACAAGATTTACACCTGTTCCAAAAATATCCTCAGCTATTACATCACCCATTTTTACCGGTCCCTTTGCTGATATACTGTTTATCAGTTCCATGCATTTTACATTTAGTTCCTTTGGTATTGCTCCGTCTGTTTTTACAGGAACTCTGTTATGCAGTCCGTCTGTTATCTTTATCGTAGAAGTTATTACTCTTGTAGGTGCTGTAAGCTCTACAAATCCATATTTTTCTCCTCTAGGACATAGATTCCCTGTCACTTTATAATCATTTTCTACATCTACTTCCAAGTGACATCCCATAGGACACACTATACAAATCAATTCTTTTTTCATCAAATATTCACCTTCCTTTTCCTTACTTAACTTCAGCTATTGATACCTTTAATTCGTCTCCGATTATTTTATCAAGTATTTTTTTAGGTAATATTATTTTCTCCATCTCTCCTGGAGCAAGATGTTTTTTAGTGAGGGATACAAGAGTCTGATCTCCGTCTTTTACCTCTAATTTTACATCTCTGTAGACATTATTTACTCTCATAAATATTTCTAATTTATCATCTATATTTTCAAGTCTGATTTTCTGTGGAACAGTATAACTAACTCCAAAGTCAGCCTTAACTTTTTTGTATACATCACTCTGTTTTACATTTCCGCTTATATATTTTGCGGCAGCTTTTCCTGCTCTTCTAGATTCTGCGCTCACAAAGTCTACAAGGTCATGTACGTGTACTACGTTTCCGCATGCAAATATTCCTGGAACACTTGTTTCCATTAGTTCATTTACAATAGGTCCCGAAGTTCTCTGATCTATATCTATTTTTGCAGTTCTAGAAAGTTCATTTTCAGGTATTAGTCCCACTGAAAGTAAAAGAGTGTCACAATCATAATTTATCTCAGTTCCAGGAATAGGTCTTCTGTTGGCATCTACCTTAGCTACAGTTATCCCCTCGACTCTCTCTTTTCCCTTTATATTTGTTACAGTGTGGCTAAGTAAAAGTGGTATGTCATAGTCCTCTAGACACTGTACTATATTTCTTGTAAGTCCTCCTGAGAAAGGCATAAGTTCAACCACTGCCTCTACCTTAGCACCTTCTAGAGTCATTCTTCTGGCCATTATTAGACCTATATCTCCCGATCCCAAGATTACTACTTTTTTACCTACCATGTAACCTTCCATGTTTATGAATCTCTGAGCGGCTCCTGCTGTAAATACTCCTGCAGGTCTGTCTCCAGGTATAGAGATCGCTCCTCTTGTTCTCTCTCTGCATCCCATGGCCATTATTATAGCTTCAGCCTCAACTTCCATATATCCGTCTACAGTATTTATCAGTTGAAGCTTTTTACTGTTATCCATATGCAGTACCATAGTATCTAGTTTATATTCTATCCCTAGTTCCATCATTTGATTTATGAATCTCTGGGCATATTCAGGTCCTGTAAGTTCCTCTTTAAATTCATGAAGTCCGAAACCATTATGAATACACTGCTGTAAAATTCCGCCTAATTCTTTATCTCTCTCTATTACCAATATATCTTTTACTCCGTTATTCTTTGCCTCTATTGCCGCTGCAAGACCAGCTGGTCCTCCTCCTATAACTACAAGCTCACGTTTCATTATATAATACCTCCCTATTTCGTTTCCCCTGTTAGGATGTAAGAGTTCTTCTTATCCAAAACAACTTCTTCCAAGCTTACATTCAGTTCTCTTGCCAATATCTCTTGAACTCTCGGACCGCAGAATCCTCCCTGACATCTTCCCATACCAGGTCTGCATCTCTTCTTAACTCCGTCTACAGTTCTTGCTCCTACTTTTCTATGAATAGAGCTTACTATTTCACCCTCAGTTATATTCTCACATCTGCATATTACTCTTCCATACTGTGGATTTTCTTTTATCAGTTCTTTTTTCTCTTCTGCATTTAGTTCCATAAATATTATCTGCTCTCTTTTAGGATTGAAGTCTGATTTTTCTTTTACTTCTCCTAATTTTTCTACCGCCATCTTAGCAACGTCAAGTCCAATAGCAGGCGCCGCAGAAAGTCCTGGAGATTTTATACCGGCCACATCAAAGAATAGTGGCGCACCAGGTGCTTCCTCTATTATGAAGTCTCCCCTGTCTCCTTCAGCTCTAAGCCCTGCAAAACTTCTTATTGACTCTCTGAAGTGAATTCCAGGAACAGATTTTACTGCATGCTCCTTTACAAATTCAAGTTGTTCTGTAGTTGTAGAGATATCATCTCTGTCATCCATATCCTGCGCGTCAGGTCCTAACAATAGGTTCCCGTGAACTGTAGGAGTTACCAGTATTCCTTTTCCAAGTTCTGTTGGACACTGGAATATTACCTGCCCTACAAGTTCTCCCTGTGTCTTATCCATTACAAAGTACTGACCTCTTCTAGGTTTTATCTTAAAAGTTTCTTCAGATACCATGTTGTGGATTTTATCTGCATAAACTCCAGAAGCATTTATTACTACCTTTGCCTCAAAGTTTCTTTCTTGAGTTATTATTCTGTATCCTGTTTCTAGCTTTTCTATATCAACAACGTCTTGATTTAATTCTATATTCACACCATTTTCTGCTGCATTTTCAAGCATCGCTATAGTCAGTTCCCAAGGTCCTACAATCCCTGCTGTTTTAGCGTGAAGAGCTGCTACTACCTCATCACTTATGTTTGGTTCTAGCTTTTTTATCTCATCTTTTTCTAATAATTCCATTTCAGGTATATTATTTACGATTCCTCTTTTATACAGTAAATCTAAGTGTTCTCTTTCCTCTTCAGAAAAGGCAAGAACCAAAGATCCGCATCTCTCAAAAGGAACAGACAGCTCATCGCATATTTTATCAAACATGGCATTTCCAAGAGCGTTGTATTTTGCCATAAGTGTTCCCTCATGAGCATCATATCCAGCATGTACAATCGCAGAATTTGCCTTTGTTGTTCCGTTCGACACATCATTTTCTTTTTCTATAACTACTACATTCAGGTCATATTTAGAAAGCTCCCTAGCAACAGAAGCACCTATAACCCCAGCCCCAATTATCGCAACATCATACATATCTCTTCTACCTCCCTAATAAATAACTACATTCAAGGATCTTTATCTAAGAAAGAATACCAGATCAATAAAAAATGCCAAGTAAACAGGAAGGTACAATGGTACCCCTGCATACTTGGCTCTCATAATCTCTCTTGCCTTTATTATGTTCTTTTTTATATTATACTATTCTTTTGCTCACAGTCAATGTTTTTTTATCTTTAAATTTCCTAAGGCATAAAAACCAAGTTCTGTTTAGACTATTCTTTTTCTTCCCAGGCCATTGATCTTTCTACAGCCTTTTTCCATCCTTTGTACAATTTCTCTTTACGTTCTTCACCTATAGCCGGATCAAACTTAGTTTCAACCTGCCATCTGTTTCTTATCTCTTCTTTACTTTTCCAGAATCCAACAGCAAGTCCAGCCAGATAAGCTGCTCCTAAGGCTGTTGTCTCAGTTACCATTGGTCTTAGCACGTCTGTTCCTAGTATGTCTGATTGGAACTGCATTAAGAAGTTATTCTTTACTGCTCCTCCGTCTACTTTCAGAGCCGCTAGTTTAATGTTAGAGTCATCTTCCATTGCGTCTATAAGGTCTCTAGATTGATAAGCTACAGATTCTAGAGTTGCTCTGATTATGTGATTTCTGTTAGCCCCTCTTGTAAGACCAACTATTGTTCCTCTGGCATACATATCCCAGTATGGTGATCCTAGACCTACAAAGGCAGGTACTACATATACACCGTTACTGTCCTTTACCTTCTTGGCAAAATACTCTGTGTCTGCTGCGTCATTTATAAGTCTGAGTTCATCTCTAAGCCATTGTACAGAGGCTCCTCCTACAAATACACTTCCCTCTAAGGCATATTCTACCTTGTTGTCTATACCTATTGCTATTGTTGTTAGAAGTCCGTTTTTAGACTCTACTGCGTTTTCCCCTGTATTCATAAGAAGGAAACATCCAGTACCATATGTATTTTTAGCTTCTCCCTTTTCAAAACAAGCCTGTCCAAATAATGCCGACTGCTGATCTCCTGCAGCTCCTGCGATTGGTACTCTTATTCCGCCTGTTCCTCCTACTCCTCCGAGGTTAGCCTGACCATATACTTCACTGGAATTTTTCACTTCAGGAAGCATAGATTTTGGTATGTTGAGCTCTTCTAACATCTTTTCATCCCACTTAAGATCTCTTATGTTAAATAACATAGTTCTTGAGGCATTTGTATAATCTGTTACGTGAACTTTTCCGTTAGTCAGTTTCCAGATAAGCCATGTATCTACAGTTCCGAAAAGTAAATCTCCTTTTTCAGCTTTTTCTCTCGCACCCTCTACGTTGTCGAGAATCCACTTAACTTTAGTTCCGGAGAAATAGGCATCTATTACAAGACCTGTATTATGTCTTACGTACTCTTCTAAACCTCTTGATTTCAATTCATCACATATATTTGCAGTTCTTCTGCACTGCCAGACAATTGCATTATATACAGGTTTCCCGGTATTTTTATCCCATACAATAGTTGTCTCTCTTTGATTTGTTATTCCTAGAGCTGCTATCTCGTCATTTGTTATTCCAGTCTTAGCTATTACCTCTGTTACAACTGAACTCTGGCTTGCCCATATTTCCATTGGATCATGTTCTACCCATCCTGCCTTTGGATATATCTGAGTAAACTCCTTTTGAGATACTCCTACTTCATTTCCGTCTTTATCAAACACTATTGCCCTTGAGCTTGTTGTCCCTTGATCCAATGCGATTACGTACTTTTTATCCATTTAACTTGACCTCCCAGAATTTTTTTATATAAAAATCAACTTAACTCCAAACACTTAAACATATCATATATATATTTGCCCCTATAACTCCTCCCACAATAGGAGCCACTATTGGAACCCATGCATATCCCCAGTCAGAATCTCCCTTTCCTTTTATAGGAAGTAACGCATGAGCTATTCTAGGTCCCAAATCTCTTGCTGGGTTTATAGCATATCCTGTAGGTCCTCCAAGACTTAGACCAAGTGACCATACAAGTATACCTACAAGTAAGGCAGCCATAGGTCCTACATTGTTATTTCCGTTTGTTATCCCCATAACTCCCAAAACAAGCATAGCTGTTCCTATTACTTCAGTTATAAAATTCCATTTGGCTCCTCTTATAGCAGGACCCGTAGAAAACGTAGCAAGTTTACCTCCAGCATCCTCTGTCTCATCATAATGCTGTTTATATGTGAGATATACAAGAATCGCTCCGGTGAATGCCCCGGCCACCTGAGCCACTATATATCCAGGAACCATCCCCCAGTCAAAAGCTCCCACAGAAGCCAATCCAATAGTAACCGCCGGATTTATGTGAGCTCCGCTTACCCATCCTGTTACATATACCGCTATTGCAACTGCAAAACCCCAACCAGTCGTTATAACTATCCATCCACTGTCGTTACCCTTACTCTTGTTCAGAACCACATTTGCAACCACTCCGTTACCAAGTAATACCAGGATCATCGTACCTATAAACTCTGCTAAATAAACCCCCATTTTTCTGTTCCTCCTTTTTTATTGTATTTTAAACAATTTATAAAATTATATTCTTAGCTACATATCCCGTGTTATGACAAGGTTTACCCCACTACCCAGGATATTTTCCACAACTATATCCCCCATTTTCACTGGAGCCTCCACTTCCAACTCGCTTATTATCTTCATGCATTCAAAATTAAGCTCTTTCGGTATCCCACCATCTGTTTTTACAGGAACAACTTTATGAATGCCTCCTTTTACTTTTATTGTAGAAGTTATAATTCTCTTCGGTGCAGTCAGCTCCTCTTTTGCATATATTTCACCTCTAGGACACTTGTTTCCACTGACTTTAATTCCATCACTGTCATCAATTGTCATATGACACCCTATAGGGCATACTATGCACACCATTTCTCTTATCATTACTCCAACCTCCTTATAACAGTCGTGTCAAAATTTAAATATTATTTTCTAATTAAAAATTTATTGTCCACTTATAAATCATTAAGTTTTTATTTCAGTCAAATATCATTCACGATTTATTCTTTCTACACTTTCACAATTTTTCATTTTTTTTATTTGTTTTTTTTTATTCTTTATAAATCAGCTACATTTTAATTCATTACATCCATAAAAAAAAGCAGAGGATCAATACCCTCTGCTTTAATAATTTTATTTTTTTTACTACATGTTACGGGTGATTACAAGATTTACACCTGTTCCAAAAATATCCTCAGCTATTACATCACCCATTTTTACCGGTCCCTTTGCTGATATACTGTTTATCAGTTCCATGCATTTTACATTTAGTTCCTTTGGTATTGCTCCGTCTGTTTTTACAGGAACTCTGTTATGCAGTCCGTCTGTTATCTTTATCGTAGAAGTTATTACTCTTGTAGGTGCTGTAAGCTCTACAAATCCATATTTTTCTCCTCTAGGACATAGATTCCCTGTCACTTTATAATCATTTTCTACATCTACTTCCAAGTGACATCCCATAGGACACACTATACAAATCAATTCTTTTTTCATCAAATATTCACCTTCCTTTTCCTTACTTAACTTCAGCTATTGATACCTTTAATTCGTCTCCGATTATTTTATCAAGTATTTTTTTAGGTAATATTATTTTCTCCATCTCTCCTGGAGCAAGATGTTTTTTAGTGAGGGATACAAGAGTCTGATCTCCGTCTTTTACCTCTAATTTTACATCTCTGTAGACATTATTTACTCTCATAAATATTTCTAATTTATCATCTATATTTTCAAGTCTGATTTTCTGTGGAACAGTATAACTAACTCCAAAGTCAGCCTTAACTTTTTTGTATACATCACTCTGTTTTACATTTCCGCTTATATATTTTGCGGCAGCTTTTCCTGCTCTTCTAGATTCTGCGCTCACAAAGTCTACAAGGTCATGTACGTGTACTACGTTTCCGCATGCAAATATTCCTGGAACACTTGTTTCCATTAGTTCATTTACAATAGGTCCCGAAGTTCTCTGATCTATATCTATTTTTGCAGTTCTAGAAAGTTCATTTTCAGGTATTAGTCCCACTGAAAGTAAAAGAGTGTCACAATCATAATTTATCTCAGTTCCAGGAATAGGTCTTCTGTTGGCATCTACCTTAGCTACAGTTATCCCCTCGACTCTCTCTTTTCCCTTTATATTTGTTACAGTGTGGCTAAGTAAAAGTGGTATGTCATAGTCCTCTAGACACTGTACTATATTTCTTGTAAGTCCTCCTGAGAAAGGCATAAGTTCAACCACTGCCTCTACCTTAGCACCTTCTAGAGTCATTCTTCTGGCCATTATTAGACCTATATCTCCCGATCCCAAGATTACTACTTTTTTACCTACCATGTAACCTTCCATGTTTATGAATCTCTGAGCGGCTCCTGCTGTAAATACTCCTGCAGGTCTGTCTCCAGGTATAGAGATCGCTCCTCTTGTTCTCTCTCTGCATCCCATGGCCATTATTATAGCTTCAGCCTCAACTTCCATATATCCGTCTACAGTATTTATCAGTTGAAGCTTTTTACTGTTATCCATATGCAGTACCATAGTATCTAGTTTATATTCTATCCCTAGTTCCATCATTTGATTTATGAATCTCTGGGCATATTCAGGTCCTGTAAGTTCCTCTTTAAATTCATGAAGTCCGAAACCATTATGAATACACTGCTGTAAAATTCCGCCTAATTCTTTATCTCTCTCTATTACCAATATATCTTTTACTCCGTTATTCTTTGCCTCTATTGCCGCTGCAAGACCAGCTGGTCCTCCTCCTATAACTACAAGCTCACGTTTCATTATATAATACCTCCCTATTTCGTTTCCCCTGTTAGGATGTAAGAGTTCTTCTTATCCAAAACAACTTCTTCCAAGCTTACATTCAGTTCTCTTGCCAATATCTCTTGAACTCTCGGACCGCAGAATCCTCCCTGACATCTTCCCATACCAGGTCTGCATCTCTTCTTAACTCCGTCTACAGTTCTTGCTCCTACTTTTCTATGAATAGAGCTTACTATTTCACCCTCAGTTATATTCTCACATCTGCATATTACTCTTCCATACTGTGGATTTTCTTTTATCAGTTCTTTTTTCTCTTCTGCATTTAGTTCCATAAATATTATCTGCTCTCTTTTAGGATTGAAGTCTGATTTTTCTTTTACTTCTCCTAATTTTTCTACCGCCATCTTAGCAACGTCAAGTCCAATAGCAGGCGCCGCAGAAAGTCCTGGAGATTTTATACCGGCCACATCAAAGAATAGTGGCGCACCAGGTGCTTCCTCTATTATGAAGTCTCCCCTGTCTCCTTCAGCTCTAAGCCCTGCAAAACTTCTTATTGACTCTCTGAAGTGAATTCCAGGAACAGATTTTACTGCATGCTCCTTTACAAATTCAAGTTGTTCTGTAGTTGTAGAGATATCATCTCTGTCATCCATATCCTGCGCGTCAGGTCCTAACAATAGGTTCCCGTGAACTGTAGGAGTTACCAGTATTCCTTTTCCAAGTTCTGTTGGACACTGGAATATTACCTGCCCTACAAGTTCTCCCTGTGTCTTATCCATTACAAAGTACTGACCTCTTCTAGGTTTTATCTTAAAAGTTTCTTCAGATACCATGTTGTGGATTTTATCTGCATAAACTCCAGAAGCATTTATTACTACCTTTGCCTCAAAGTTTCTTTCTTGAGTTATTATTCTGTATCCTGTTTCTAGCTTTTCTATATCAACAACGTCTTGATTTAATTCTATATTCACACCATTTTCTGCTGCATTTTCAAGCATCGCTATAGTCAGTTCCCAAGGTCCTACAATCCCTGCTGTTTTAGCGTGAAGAGCTGCTACTACCTCATCACTTATGTTTGGTTCTAGCTTTTTTATCTCATCTTTTTCTAATAATTCCATTTCAGGTATATTATTTACGATTCCTCTTTTATACAGTAAATCTAAGTGTTCTCTTTCCTCTTCAGAAAAGGCAAGAACCAAAGATCCGCATCTCTCAAAAGGAACAGACAGCTCATCGCATATTTTATCAAACATGGCATTTCCAAGAGCGTTGTATTTTGCCATAAGTGTTCCCTCATGAGCATCATATCCAGCATGTACAATCGCAGAATTTGCCTTTGTTGTTCCGTTCGACACATCATTTTCTTTTTCTATAACTACTACATTCAGGTCATATTTAGAAAGCTCCCTAGCAACAGAAGCACCTATAACCCCAGCCCCAATTATCGCAACATCATACATATCTCTTCTACCTCCCTAATAAATAACTACATTCAAGGATCTTTATCTAAGAAAGAATACCAGATCAATAAAAAATGCCAAGTAAACAGGAAGGTACAATGGTACCCCTGCATACTTGGCTCTCATAATCTCTCTTGCCTTTATTATGTTCTTTTTTATATTATACTATTCTTTTGCTCACAGTCAATGTTTTTTTATCTTTAAATTTCCTAAGGCATAAAAACCAAGTTCTGTTTAGACTATTCTTTTTCTTCCCAGGCCATTGATCTTTCTACAGCCTTTTTCCATCCTTTGTACAATTTCTCTTTACGTTCTTCACCTATAGCCGGATCAAACTTAGTTTCAACCTGCCATCTGTTTCTTATCTCTTCTTTACTTTTCCAGAATCCAACAGCAAGTCCAGCCAGATAAGCTGCTCCTAAGGCTGTTGTCTCAGTTACCATTGGTCTTAGCACGTCTGTTCCTAGTATGTCTGATTGGAACTGCATTAAGAAGTTATTCTTTACTGCTCCTCCGTCTACTTTCAGAGCCGCTAGTTTAATGTTAGAGTCATCTTCCATTGCGTCTATAAGGTCTCTAGATTGATAAGCTACAGATTCTAGAGTTGCTCTGATTATGTGATTTCTGTTAGCCCCTCTTGTAAGACCAACTATTGTTCCTCTGGCATACATATCCCAGTATGGTGATCCTAGACCTACAAAGGCAGGTACTACATATACACCGTTACTGTCCTTTACCTTCTTGGCAAAATACTCTGTGTCTGCTGCGTCATTTATAAGTCTGAGTTCATCTCTAAGCCATTGTACAGAGGCTCCTCCTACAAATACACTTCCCTCTAAGGCATATTCTACCTTGTTGTCTATACCTATTGCTATTGTTGTTAGAAGTCCGTTTTTAGACTCTACTGCGTTTTCCCCTGTATTCATAAGAAGGAAACATCCAGTACCATATGTATTTTTAGCTTCTCCCTTTTCAAAACAAGCCTGTCCAAATAATGCCGACTGCTGATCTCCTGCAGCTCCTGCGATTGGTACTCTTATTCCGCCTGTTCCTCCTACTCCTCCGAGGTTAGCCTGACCATATACTTCACTGGAATTTTTCACTTCAGGAAGCATAGATTTTGGTATGTTGAGCTCTTCTAACATCTTTTCATCCCACTTAAGATCTCTTATGTTAAATAACATAGTTCTTGAGGCATTTGTATAATCTGTTACGTGAACTTTTCCGTTAGTCAGTTTCCAGATAAGCCATGTATCTACAGTTCCGAAAAGTAAATCTCCTTTTTCAGCTTTTTCTCTCGCACCCTCTACGTTGTCGAGAATCCACTTAACTTTAGTTCCGGAGAAATAGGCATCTATTACAAGACCTGTATTATGTCTTACGTACTCTTCTAAACCTCTTGATTTCAATTCATCACATATATTTGCAGTTCTTCTGCACTGCCAGACAATTGCATTATATACAGGTTTCCCGGTATTTTTATCCCATACAATAGTTGTTTCTCTTTGATTTGTTATTCCTAGAGCTGCTATCTCGTCATTTGTTATTCCAGTCTTAGCTATTACCTCTGTTACAACTGAACTCTGGCTTGCCCATATTTCCATTGGATCATGTTCTACCCATCCTGCCTTTGGATATATCTGAGTAAACTCCTTTTGAGATACTCCTACTTCATTTCCGTCTTTATCAAACACTATTGCCCTTGAGCTTGTTGTCCCTTGATCCAATGCGATTACGTACTTTTTATCCATTTAACTTGACCTCCCAGAATTTTTTGATGTAAAAATCAGCCGAATTATCAAATGTTAATATAAAAACACCGTAAATAATTTGATAATGAACCTCTTTATATCTTTAAAACCTTTATTTTTATCTTTAAAATATCAGATTAACTCCAAACAGCTAAGCAGGCCGCATATAACTGTGCCCCTATAATTCCTCCTACAATAGGAGCCACTACAGGAATCCATGCATAAGCCCAGTCAGAATCTCTCTTTCCTTTTATAGGAAGTAATGCATGAGCTATTCTAGGTCCCAAATCTCTTGCTGGGTTTATAGCGTATCCTGTCGGTCCTCCAAGACTTAGACCAAGTGACCATACAAGTATACCTACAAGTAAGGCAGCCATAGGTCCTACATTGTTATTTCCGTTTGTTATTCCTAATACACCCATAACCAGCATAGCAGAACCGATTATCTCAGTTGTTGCATTCCATTTAGCTCCGCTTATTGCAGGACCTGTAGAAAAAGTAGCAAGTTTACCGTCTGCATCTTCTGTTTCGTCATAATGTTGTTTATATGTCAGATATACAAGTACTCCTCCAGTAAATGCCCCGGCTACCTGAGCCGCTATATATCCAGGAACCATTCCCCAGTCAAATGCACCTATAGTTGCAAGTGCTACTGTCACCGCAGGATTGATGTGAGCTCCACTTACCCATCCTGTCACGTATACTGCCACTGCCACTGCAAATCCCCATCCTGCTGTGATAACTATCCAACCACTGTTGTTACCCTTACTCTTGTTTAGAACCACATTTGCAACCACTCCGTTACCAAGTAATATCAGGATCATCGTACCTATAAACTCTGCTAAATAAACTCCCATTTCATCACTCCTCCTGTTTTTTTATATGCATTTTTACAAATAAAAAAACCACAAAAATTCAGACACCCAAAGTGCCGTCCTCTTGTAGTTTCTCCATTCTCCTACTACATATATTATTTTAAAATTCCAATTCCAAAAAAATTAAATGTCCACTTTTAAAAAGCTTTAGATCTTTTTTTAGTCATAATGTGGTCATTCCTTACACTTTTATGTTATTACACTTTGCTGCTATTGTCAATGAAACAAGTTAAAAATATTTTTTTCACTTTGATTTCTTATATATCTTCTAGACTGCAACCCCTGGTATCTCTCTATTCGATCAAAAATAGAAAATAATATAATTTCAAAATAAAAAGACGAAGTTCAAGAAACCTCGCCTTAATAATATAATCATATTTTTGACTATACATCCCATAGTTGTGTTTTGGTCGTGGACACCCCAGAAGCTCCAGCTCCAAGAGCATTCATTATATCTTCTTTATCAGTTATCAAGCCCCCTGCTATTACAGGAAGATTTAGTTCGTTCGAAAGTCTTTTTATTATCTTTGGCATAAGTCCCGGCAGTATTTCCACTGCATCAGGTTTTGTTTCTCTAGCATATTTCAGACTGTTTTCCAAAGATATCGAATCCAAAAGAAAAAATCTCTGGATTACTCTTACATTTAGTTTTTTAGCGGTTTTAATCAAGTTGTATTTAGTGCTTATTATTCCATCTAATTCCGTATTTTTTATAAGATATTCCAAAGCGTATGTAGAATGAGACAAGCCCTCCACTAAATCTGCATGTACAAAAACAATTTTACCTTTCTCCTTGAGCTCTTCCACCATGCCTTTTATATTAAACAAATTTGATGTAAGTATAAATACAATTTCACTTTCTTCCATTAGAGCCTTTTGAAATCCTTTCTCGTCCTTTATTGCCGGTATCACAGGATTTCTTTCAAGTATTTCTTTGATAAAATTTGACATATATTCCTCCTTAAAAAACAAGTAATTCTTACAAAACTAAAGAGATTTTTACTCATTAATTTTGTGTAGAAATAATACCTTCACTTAATTATAACACTGAATATCCTTTATTATAAGTCTAAAATAAAAAGTAGAGGAGTTGCCTCTACTTTTTAACTTGTATATTCATGAAATTATCACAAAACTTTTATAAAAACTATTTTTTCCTATTTTTCTCCAAATATACCTCTATTTCAGCTGCTGCTTTTTTTCCAGCTTCCATAGCTAGAATTACCGTAGCTGCACCTGTTACTGCATCTCCACCGGCATATACACCTTCTCTCGAGGTTCTGTAGCTTCCCTCTTCTGTAGCTATACAGTTCCATTTGTTTATATCAAGACCCTCAGTTGTAGACGGTATCAAAGTATTCGGTTTAGTTCCTATGGCCATTATAACGCTGTCCACTTCCATCACAAATTCAGATCCTTCTATTTCTACAGGTCTTCTTCTTCCTGATTGGTCAGCCTCTCTTAGTTCCATTCTGACACACCTCATCCCTTCCACTGCTCCTGTAGAATCAACAATTATTTCTACTGGATTTACAAGGACATCCATTATTACGCCTTCCTCTTTTGCATGGTGTACCTCTTCTACCCTGGCAGGTAGTTCAGACTCACTTCTCCTGTAGACTATGTGAGTTTCAGCACCTAGTCTGGCTGCAGTTCTGGCTCCATCCATGGCCACATTTCCTCCACCGACTACGGCACATTTTTTTCCCACAGCGACAGGAGTCATATAATCAGTTTTATGTGCCTTCATCAGATTTACTCTCGTTAGGAATTCATTTGCAGAAAATACTCCATTTGCATTTTCACCTGGAATCCCCATAAAGTTTGGAAGTCCTGCACCGCTTCCTATAAATACGGCACTGTAACCCTCTTTTTCCATTAAATTATCTATGGTGAACGTTTTTCCGATCACTGCGTTTGTTACTATCTCTACTCCTAGTTTTTTTACATTATCTATCTCTTTTTGTACCACTTTTTCTTTAGGTAATCTAAACTCTGGTATACCGTAAGTCAATACTCCACCAGCTTCATGTAATGCCTCAAAAACTGTTACTTTGTAACCCAATTTTGCTAGTTCACTAGCTGCTGCAAGACCTGCAGGTCCACTTCCGACTACGGCCACTTTTTCAGGCTTTTCCTCTGCCTGATCAGCCTTTGTTCCATGCATTAAAGCATAGTCTCCAACAAATTTTTCTAATTTACCTATTGATACAGGTTCTCCTTTTATTCCAACTATACATTTAGCTTCACATTGGGATTCCTGTGGACATACTCTTCCACATATTGCAGGGAAACACGAACTTTCAAATATTATTTTGGCAGCCTCATCTATGTTTGATTTTTTTAGCTCCTGTATAAATCCAGGTATATTTATTGATACAGGACACCCCTCTATACACCTGGCATTTTTACAATTCAGACATCTTTCTGCCTCACATATGGCCTCTTCTAGAGTGTAACCTGTACACACCTCTTCAAAGTTCTTAACTCTTATTTCAGGGGCTAGGGAGTGTGCTATAACTCTTTTTTTCTTGTCTCTTTCTACCGGTTGTTCTTCATTATGGTCATGACATCCGCATCCGCCGTGGTGATGTTCGTGCCCACTTTCATGATCCTCTTTTTCTAGGACCTTTCTACCTTCTTCACTTTTGTACATTCTCTGCCTTCTCATAGCCTCATCAAAGTCCACTTGATGTCCATCAAATTCAGGACCGTCTACACAGGCAAATTTAACCTCATCACCTATTGTTACACGACATGCTCCGCACATTCCCGTTCCGTCAACCATCAGTGGGTTCAAGCTGACAATTGTAGGTATGTTGTATTCCTTGGTTTTAATTGCTGCAAACTTCATCATTATCATAGGTCCTATTGCAACAACCTCATCATATTTTTTCCCCTCTTTTTCTACTAACTGCTCTAAAAGGTCGGTTACCTTTCCGTGTACTCCGTAACTTCCGTCATCAGTACAGATATAGAGGTTCTTAGATACTTCTTTAAACTCATCTTCTAATATAAGTGTATCTGCACTTCTAGTCCCTATTATTACATCTACATCTATGTTATTCTCTTTCATCCATTTTACTTGTGGATATACAGGTGCAGTTCCTACTCCCCCTGCTATAAAAAGAAACTTCTTTTTCTTTAATTTATCTATATCTTCATTTACAAATTCACTTTCATGTCCTAGAGGTCCTGCTACATCTATAAAATAATCCCCTTCGTTCATTTGAGCCATGCTTTGAGTACTTTGTCCAAGCACTTGAAAAACAATAGTTACAATACCTTGTTCTCTGTTGTAATCACAAACTGTAAGAGGGATTCTCTCACCTTTTTCCTCATTTCTGACTATAAGGAAATGTCCTGGCTTAGCCGAGTTAGCTAGAGCTGGAGCATATATGTCCATCAGGTATATGTTTTCAGTTAGTTTCCTTTTTTTCTTTATTTCAAACATTGTGTTCCCCCTATTTTTATTTTTTATGAAAAGTATACCCCTATACCTTTTTTTCTTATACTTGTAGCCTTATTTTACATTCCTTTATTGAAAACATTTATTTTTATTAGTTAAAATTATATCACAATATCTCTGGTTTGACCACTTTTAAAAGCTGAAAGAGCATTTGATTTTATAAAAAGTCCAAAAAATAAAAAAATGGCGCTTCCAGCTGGACTCGAACCAGCGACAACGCGATTAACAGTCGCGCGCTCTACCAACTGAGCTATGGAAGCACATATTTAAAAGCTTGGCAAGTACCTATCCTCCCAGAGGGCTGCCCCTCAAGTACTTTCAGCGTATGCAGGCTTAACTTCTGGGTTCGGAATGTGACCAGGTGTACCCCTACAGCTATTCTCACCAAGCTGTTATCAACATTTATATATTGATATCATATTCTTTTGTCTGTCATGGACATTCAAAACTATATAGTAGATTTAGGTTAAGACTTCGACATATTAGTATTGGTCAGCTAAAAACCTCACGGTCCTTACACCCCCAACCTATCAACCTCCTAGTCTCGAAGGTGTCTTAGTTCATATAGAACAGAGTACTTATCTCAAAGCTGGCTTCCCGCTTAGATGCTTTCAGCGGTTATCCGTTCCAAACGTGACTACCCAGCTGTGCCACTGGCGTGACAACTGGTACATCAGAGGTTTGTCCATCCCGGTCCTCTCGTACTAAGGACAGATCTTTTCAATACTCTTGCGCCTGCAGTGGATAGGGACCGAACTGTCTCACGACGTTCTGAACCCAGCTCACGTACCGCTTTAATGGGCGAACAGCCCAACCCTTGGGACCTTCTCCAGCCCCAGGATGCGATGAGCCGACATCGAGGTGCCAAACTTTGCCGTCGATATGGACTCTCGGGCAAAATCAGCCTGTTATCCCCAGAGTAGCTTTTATCCGTTGAGCGACGACCCTTCCATTCGGAATCGCCGGATCACTATGTCCTGCTTTCGCACCTGCTCGACCTGTCAGTCTCGCAGTCAAGCTCCCTTATGCCATTGCACTCTTCGGTTGATTTCCATCCAACCTGAGGGAACCTTTGAACGCCTCCGTTACTCTTTCGGAGGCGACCGCCCCAGTCAAACTGCCCACCTAGCACTGTCTCCATGCGTACAAAGCACAGATTAGAATTTCAAAATTACGTGGTTGGTATTCCACCAGCGACTCACACACAGCTAGCGCCATGCCTTCATAGTCTCCCAACTATCCTATACACGTAATGCCAAAACCCAATACCAAGCTACAGTAAAGCTTCATGGGGTCTTTCCGTCCTACTGCAGGTAACCGGTATCTTCACCGGTAGTACAATTTCACCAGGCCTCCCGCCAAGACAGCTCTCAAGTCATTACACCATTCGTGCAGGTCGGAACTTACCCGACAAGGAATTTCGCTACCTTAGGACCGTTATAGTTACGGCCGCCGTTCACCGGGGCTTCAATTCGGAGCTCTCACTCCTCCTCTTAACCTTCCGGCACTGGGCAGGTGTCAGCCCATATACATCGCCTTTCAGCTTAGCATAGACCTGTGTTTTTGCTAAACAGTTGCTTGAGACTCTTCACTGCGGCCACCAATCGCTTTAGTTCGCTTGTAACTATCACAATCAGTGGCACCCCTTCTCCCGAAGTTACGGGGCCATTTTGCAGAGTTCCTTAGCGAGAGTTAGCCTGTACGCCTTAGGTTTCTCACCCTGAACACCTGTGTCGGTTTCGGGTACGGGCGGTTATAATTTAACGTTTAGAAGCTTTTCTCGGCAGCGTGGGATTTGCACCTTCGTCCGAAGACTCCGCGTAACACCTCAGATATAACCTGGCGGATTTTCCTACCAAGTCACCCTACATGCTTGCACATGGACAACCGTCGCCATGCGCGCATACCCTTCTGCGTCCCTCCATCACAAACTATAACCGGCGCAGGAATATTAACCTGCTTTCCATTCGCCTACGCAATCTAGCCTCGGCTTAGGTCCCGGCTTACCCAGGGAAGACAAACTTTACCCTGGAACCCTTGTTCTTCCGGCGAGGGGGATTCTCGCCCCCTTTCTCGCTACTCATTCCTGCATTCTCACTTCTGATACCTCCAGGGTCCCTTATCAGTTCCCCTTCAACGGCCTACAGAACGCTCTCCTACCAATCCAACTTAAAAGTTGAATTCCACGACTTCGGTTTATAGCTTAGCCCCGTTACATTGTCGGCGCAGAGACTCTCGACCAGTGAGCTATTACGCACTCTTTAAAGGTATGGCTGCTTCTAAGCCAACCTCCTGGTTGTTACAGAATCTCCACCTCCTTTCCCACTTAGCTATAATTAGGGACCTTAGTCGGTGGTCTGGGCTGTTTCCCTTTTGACCATGGATCTTAGTACCCATAGTCTCACTCCTAAGCTCTAGAACTATGGTATTCGGAGTTTGATTGATTTCGGTAAGCGGTACGCCCCCTAGACCATTCAGTGCTCTACCCCCATAGTTGAACGCTTAAGGCTGCACCTAAATGCATTTCGGAGAGAACGAGCTATCTCCTGGTTCGATTGGCTTTTCACCCCTATACCTACCTCATCCCCCGGCTTTTCAACGACGGTGGGTTCGGACCTCCACTGTGTCTTACCACAGCTTCATCCTGGACAGGCATAGATCACCAGGTTTCGCGTCTACGACCAGCGACTGTATCGCCCTATTCAGACTCGGTTTCCCTACGGCTCCGTTATACTTAACCTTGCCACTGATCGTAACTCGCAGGATCATTCTCCAAAAGGCACGCCATCAGTCCGAAGACCTCTGACCGCTTGTAAGCACACGGTTTCAGGTTCTATTTCACTCCCCTCCCGGGGTTCTTTTCACCTTTCCCTCACGGTACTATTCACTATCGGTTAACAAGAGTATTTAGCCTTACGAGATATGGTCCTCGCAGATTCACACAGGGTTTCACGTGTCCCGTGCTACTCGGGAGAGAACGCACAACTTAAAGAGTTTACCTGTACGGGGCTATCACCCGCTACGGCGGAACTTTCCAATTCCTTCCAGTTACGTCTTTAAAATTGCCGGATACCTTGTAGTTCTCCAGGCGTTCTTCCCACTACCCCAATACAGCAACGGCTACATCCTTGACACTGTATTGGTTTAGGCTCATCCCCGTTCGCTCGCCGCTACTTAGGGAATCGTTTTACTTTATTTTCCTCGGGTTACTTAGATGTTTCAGTTCACCCACTTACCTCTTTCGCGCTAGATCTTCAATCTAGCAGGTTGCCCCATTGGGAAATCTGCGGATCAATGCTCAATTGCAGCTAACCACAGCTTATCGCAGCTTATCACGTCCTTCATCGGCTCTTGTTACCTAGGCATTCTCCGTGTGCCCTTAATATCTTAACCTAAATTGTTCATCAGCTAACTCTCTTTCTTGACAATTTTTACTTCGAATGAAATAAATTCATCCTCGAAAATTTCGTCAGAAAAAAAATTTTATGTTGATTTCTCTACTATATAGTTTCCAATGTCCATACATAAAAAAATGGTGGAGATAAGCGGAGTCGAACCGCTGACCTTCGCAGTGCAAGTGCGACGCTCTCCCAACTGAGCTATATCCCCATACCTATGGTGCGTTCGAGTGGACTCGAACCACCGACCTCACGCTTATCAGGCGTGTGCTCTAACCACCTGAGCTACGAACGCGTTTTAGTAATGAGAACACTACCAAATAAATAGAGAAGGTCGTCTGTGCTCCTTAGAAAGGAGGTGATCCATCCGCACGTTCCCGTACGGATACCTTGTTACGACTTCACCCCAATCGCTAATCACACCTTAGGAACATCCCTCCCGTAAACGGGTTAGGCCTGCTACTTCAGGTGCAACCAACTCTCGTGGTGTGACGGGCGGTGTGTACAAGACCCGAGAACGTATTCACCGCGACATTGCTGATTCGCGATTACTAGCGATTCCAACTTCACGCAGTCGAGTTGCAGACTGCGATCCGAACTAAGAACAACTTTCTGAGATTGGCTCCCCCTCGCGGGATCGCTACCCTCTGTATTGTCCATTGTAGCACGTGTGTAGCCCAGCCCATAAGGGGCATGATGACTTGACGTCATCCCCACCTTCCTCCTGCTCGTCGCAGGCAGTCTCGCATGAGTCCCCAACTTAATGATGGTAACATACGATAGGGGTTGCGCTCGTTGCGGGACTTAACCCAACATCTCACGACACGAGCTGACGACAGCCATGCACCACCTGTCACCAAGTTCCTCCGAAAAGGCACCTAAGCATCTCTGCCTAGTTCTTGGGATGTCAAGGGCTGGTAAGGTTCCTCGCGTTGCGTCGAATTAAACCACATGCTCCACCGCTTGTGCGGGTCCCCGTCAATTCCTTTGAGTTTCATACTTGCGTACGTACTCCCCAGGCGGATCACTTATCGCGTTAGCTTGAGCACGGAGGTTCGACCCCCCACACTTAGTGATCATCGTTTACGGCGTGGACTACCGGGGTATCTAATCCCGTTTGCTCCCCACGCTTTCGCGCTTTAGCGTCAGTATTCATCCAGTGAGCTGGCTTCCCCATCGGCATTCCTACAAATATCTACGAATTTCACCTCTACACTTGTAGTTCCGCCCACCTCTCTGATACTCTAGCCTTCCAGTTTCCAACGCAATACGGAGTTGAGCCCCGCATTTTCACATCAGACTTAAAAGGCCGCCTAGACGCGCTTTACGCCCAATAATTCCGGATAACGCTTGCGACATACGTATTACCGCGGCTGCTGGCACGTATTTAGCCGTCGCTTCTTCTGGTGGTACCGTCACTTTCTTCTTCCCACCTGAAAGCACTTTACGATCCGAAGACCTTCATCGTGCACACAGAATTGCTGGATCAGACTTTTAGTCCATTGTCCAATATTCCCCACTGCTGCCTCCCGTAGGAGTAAGGGCCGTGTCTCAGTCCCCTTGTGGCCGATCACCCTCTCAGGCCGGCTACCCATCATCGTCTTGGTAGGCCATTACCCTACCAACTAACTAATGGGACGCAAAGCTCTCCTCTAGCGCATATAGCCTTTCATAGTTCCGCGATGCCGCAGTTCCATAATATCCGGTATTAGCTGTCGTTTCCAACAGTTGTCCCAGTCTAGAGGGCAAGTTCTTTACGCGTTACTCACCCGTCCGCCACCGTACTATCACCCGAAGGTGAATTCCAGTCGACTTGCATGTGTTAAGCATTCTGTCAGCGTTCATCCTGAGCCAGGATCAAACTCTTCATTCAAAAAGTTTATTTAAATCTCTTGCGAGATTATTAACACCTAACTGTGTCCAAATCTTGTTTGGACTTCTTTGTCATCTATGATGACGATTTTGACTTCCTTCTCTATTTAATTGCTAATGTCCTTTTGTTTTCCAAATCTCCAGCTGACTTGCCATCTGAAGTTTCGTCTGTCCTTTTCTCTCGCGGACAAGAAATATAATAACACAACTAAAAAGATGAGTCAACGATTTTTTTGTTTTTTTTAACAAAATTTTATTTAGAATAACCTATTAAAGTTCACATCTCAATAAAACCAAGGTTTTTAATTAAAAAAGCGCCCTTTAAACATAACTAAAGGGCACTCATTTAAAATATCTTTTTAAATTTATCCATAAATTTTTCTTTTCCTACACTCTCTGCAGCGTAAATCTTTCCCTCTTTAACTTGTTTACCATTTACAATAAGCTGATAACTTCCTAGTATCCTTCCTTTTTCTACAGGAGCCTCTATACTTTTTATATAAGTCTTTCTTGTCTCCACTCCCCAATTTTTACTAATTAACTGTTCAAATTCTTCATCTGGATAACCCTGTACAACATCTTTTTTACCATGTACAACTTCTATTTCGATCATTGGTTTTGAAGTGTCTATTAGTTTTTCCAAGTGATATTCATCATAAAATTTATCCAATGAGTCAGCTACGGTTTTATCTCTTATTTCCTCTTTAGGAGATCCGAACACGATTGTTATAGTTGTTACCTCATCTCTTTTGGCAGCGATACTGATATTATAACCAGCTTTAGAATGATGCCCTGTCTTTATTCCGAAAACCCCATTTTCTTTTGAAAGAAGCTTATTTCTGTTAACTATACGCTGAGTACCATCTTGGATAAAATCCTCTTTTAATGAGGCGATAGTTATATACTCTGGATATTTCAGTGCCTCTAGAGACAGTTTGTAAATCCCAAGAGCTGTTCCTCTGTCCATAGGTTTACCCGTCATAGAAGGAGGAAGGCCCATAGGAGTGTAAAACTCAACTTCATCTCCTAGCCCAAGATCCTCCGCCTTCTGGTTCATAAGTTGTACAAAAAAATCCACATCCCCTTTACCGATATACTCTGCAAGGGCATAGGCTGCATTATTGGCTGAATAGATTGCAGTAGCCTTCAGAAGATCTCTTACCGTCAACTTAGATCCTTGTGCTATCCAGATCATGCTTCCTCCAACAGATCTTGCCTCCGGAGATATCTCCACTCTGTCCTCTAGGCTTATATCTTTATTTCTGATATGATCATAGACTACCATGACTGTCATCATCTTAGTAACAGATGCTAAAGGATGCTTTTCATGTAGATTTTCACTATAATATATGTTTTCATCTTTATCTCCTACCAATAAAGATGTATAGTCTTCATTGGAAAAAGTTGTCAAAAACAATATTACAGATAAAAATATCCCAATTTTCCTTCTCAATTATTCTCAACTCCTGTTTATTTTCAATTGAAATATTATATCACTTTAAAAAAAAATTTCAAAATAAAAAGAGAGGGGATAATCCTCTCTCATGGTTACATTCCTATTTTTTACCCATATAATCTTCTATAGCAGCTTTTATACCCTCTTCTGCAAGAACAGAGCAGTGCATTTTTGCAGGCGGAAGTCCGTCTAGTGCCTCTGCTACCGCTTTATTAGTAAGCTGTAAAGCTTCACTTACATTTTTATTCAATATCATTTCTGTAGATATAGATGAAGTTGCTATAGCCGATGCACAGCCAAATGTTCTGAACTTTACATCAGTTATAATGTCATTTTCTATCTTTAAAAAAATCTCCATGACATCTCCACATGAAGGACTTCCTACTTTTCCATATCCATCTGGATTCTCTATTGTTCCTACATTTCTTGGATTCATAAAATGATCCATTACTTTTTCTGAATACTGCATCTGTTCCAGCTCCTTTTATTTTTTATTTTCCAGCTTTAAATTCATTCCAAAGAGGCGATATCATTCTCAATTTTTCAATAATAGGCGGAAGTTCCTGTATTACATAATCAACTTCCTCTTTAGTGTTATACTTACCAAAGCTAAACCTTATGGTTCCGTGAGCTATCTCTACAGGTATTCCCATTGCCAATAAAACATGTGATGCCTGAAGGTCATCTGAAGAGCAAGCAGACCCAGAACTAACCGCTATCCCTTTGTAATTGAGACTAAGAAGTATTGATTCACCCTCAAGATACTTAAAGGTAATGCTAGAAGTTCCAGGAAGCCTCTTAGCACCCTTTGCATTTATTTGTATTTCAGGCACTTTATTGAGAAGTTCTCTTTCAAAATAATTTCTCAACTCTTCTTCTCTTTTAAATTCTTCATCTATATTTCTGTATGCCACTTCTAGGGCTGTTGCCATACCTACCATTCCAGGTACATCAGATGTTCCAGGTCTCAGTTTCTTCTCTTGACCCCCTCCGGTAAGCACCTTTCCAAGCCTTGTTCCCGATTTAATAAACAGTCCCCCTATACCCTTAGGACCATAAAATTTATGTCCTGAGAAAGTAAGAAGGTCTATTCCCATCTCTTTAGGTTTTATATTTAACTTTCCAACAGTCTGCACTGCATCTACATGAAAAACAATTCTGTTTTCTTTAGCCAATTTACCGATCTCTTCCACTGGCTGGATACTTCCTACCTCATTGTTACCATGCATTACTGTTATCAGTATCGTTTCTTTTTTTATAGCCTTTTTCAGCTCATCAAGGTTTATGACTCCGTTTTCATCTACAGAAATATAAGTAACCTCGTATCCCTCTTTTTCAAGTTCCCTGCATGTATTTCTTACTGCAGGATGCTCTACGGAACTAGTTATTATATGATTCCCTCTTTTTTTATATGCCTTTGCTACCCCTCTTATTGCTAGGTTATCAGATTCTGAACCTGAGCCTGTAAATATAAGTTCATCTGTCTCTATTCCAAAAATTTCTGCTATTGTCTTTCTAGCTTCAACCATCGCTTTTTTAGATTCATTTCCAAAACTATGCATGCTCGACGCATTGCCATAAATTTCACTAAAATAAGGAAGCATGGCTTCGAGAGCTTCCTTATCCATCTTTGTTGTGGCGTTATTATCTAGATACACTCTCATTATTCATCCTCTCCCCTATAGAAATTAAATTAATAATACCATTCTTTATTCCCAATGTCAAGAATTTATTTGCTCTATTTTCAACCTGACTTCACTTAGTTTCTAAAGGGTTCACAGGAAAAAAATTAATTTTTTTCACTACTTTTTCTCATCATCTTTCTTCCGTAATTACATAGATGGTTTATTTCACACGCACTGCATTTAGGCCTTCTGGCTATACACACGTCCCTACCCTGAAGAATTAGATAATGAGAAAAGTCTATCCATCGTTTTTTAGGAACTATTTCCATAAGTTCCCTCTCTATTTTTTCTACATTTTCTTCTTTTACAAATCCTATGAGATTACTCAGCCTTTTCACATGTGTATCCACAGTTATTCCGTCTGAAAGACCCCATATCTCACCTCTTACTACATTGGCAGTTTTTCTTCCAACACCTGGAAGAGCCACCAGGTTTTCCATTTTAGAAGGAACCTCTCCGTTATATTTCTCTACAAGCTCTTTGCTGCACATTTTTATATTCTTAGCCTTATTTCTAAAAAAGCCCGTACTCTTTATATGAGTTTCAATATCTTTCAAAGGCATCTCCATGAAAGCTTCAGGTGTATTGACGACTTTAAACATCTTTTCGGTTACCATATTTACCCTGACATCCGTGCACTGAGCCGAAAGAATTACAGCTACCAAAAGTTCAAAATCCGTATTATAATTTAATGCACAGTGAGGTTTCCCAAATTTTTCATTGAGTATTTTTATTATTTTTTTAGATTTTTCTATCTTGGTCATTTTCCACCTCCTGAAGTTTATACCTTTCTTCAGGCTTTATATATTCAATGCCTATTTTACTGTATATTTCATCTTCATGGATATTTTCCTCGATAATTTCAATACCTTTTTCAGCATAAATTTTTTCTATAAACTTAACATGGGATTTCGGACCTGTGGAATGCCACAAAGTAAAAGTGTATTTACTGCTGTTTTCAGGTATTGCATGGATGCAGATTCCGCTTTTTAGCATAAATTCATATTTATTTATAGGTTTTTCTATCTGAGAGTACAAGGCTATTATCTCTAATACCATTTTCTCGGGCCCCTCTATAACAAAGTCTATATCCCCAACGTCTCCCTTTTTCCTTCTAAGACTTCCACTAGCATCACATCTAAAACCTTTTTCTTTTATATATCTATAAAGTTTTTTATACTCTTTTAAAGCAAACTCATATTCAAATCTTTTCTTCACCCGTCTTCTCCTTGAAGAATTTTTAACTATTATATCACACCTTAATATCCTATAGAAAAAAAATTATATTATTTTCACTATAGTAAAATTCCTTTTTTTTTGATAAGCTAGAGAATAATATTATTATTTTTATTGACTCTTAGTATGACTAGATACAAACTATATTCCAATTAATTTTTTATATAAAATAAATATTCATATACAAACAATTATTAAAGGAGGCTTTTTTTTATGAATTATTCAAGTAGAGTCAAAGATTTAAAAACCTCTCCAATAAGGAAACTTTTACCTTTTTCAATAGAGGCAAAAGCAAAGGGAAAAAAAATTTATCACCTGAATATCGGTCAACCTGATATAAAAACACCAGAATCTTTTTTTACATCTATAGCAAATGCAAAACAAGAGGTCTTAGCATATTCAAATTCTCAAGGAGATCCTGACCTTATACAGGCAACTATTGATTATTATAAAACTTACAACATGGAATTTGAAAAGGATGAAATACTGATCACTAACGGAGGAAGTGAAGCTCTTCTTTTCGCTCTTATATCTACGTGTGATCCAGGAGATAATGTTATTATTCCAGAACCGTTTTATTCCAGCTATACAGGTTTTGGATCTATAGTAAATATAGAGGTTTCTCCAGTTACAACAAAGGCTGAAAATGGATTCAGACTTCCTACAAAGGAAGAAATGGCTAAATCTATAAACAAAAAAACAAAGGCAATTGTTATTTCTAACCCTGGAAATCCTACTGGTGTTATCTATACAAAAGAAGAGATCCAAACCCTTGCAGAATTAGCAGTAGAACATGATCTTTTTATAATATCAGACGAAGTATACAGAGAGTTTGTTTATGACGGTGAATATACAAACTTTAACGACATAGAAGAGGTTAAAGATAGAGTTATCATCGTAGACAGTATCTCAAAGCGTTACAGTGCATGTGGTGCCAGAATAGGATCTGTTGCCAGTAAAAATAAGGAACTCATGGCACTTATGCTAAAGTTGTGTCAGGGAAGGCTTTGTGCACCTACACTTGAGCAGATAGGAGCTACGGAACTTTATAAAACACCTTCAAGCTATTTTGAAAAAGTCAATGCTGAGTATAAAAGAAGAAGAGATGTTCTTTACAACGGCTTAAAAGATATAGACGGAGTAATCTGCCACAAACCTGCCGGAGCATTCTACACCATTGCAAAACTTCCAATAGAGAGTGCAGAAGATTTTGTTATATTTATGCTAAAGGAGTTTGAATTAGACGGTGAGACAGTTATGATGGCCCCAGCAGAAGGATTCTATTCCACTCCTGGAATGGGTAAAGATGAAGTTAGACTGGCATATGTATTAAACGAGGAAGATCTTAAAAAAGCACTTAAAATTTTAAAAGCAGGACTTGAAAAATACAAATCTATTAAAAACTCTCAAAAATAATTGTAAGCAAAAATTTTACAAACCAATATAAAAACACATCAATATTATATAAATCTTTAAACTTAGACAATCTGACAAATCACAAAAGGGCTTCTTTTCAGAAGCCCTTTTGTATATAAATCAATTTTAAATTAATATGTTACTTTATAATTTTTACTATTTTTTTCTTTCCTGCTCTTACTACCATTCCATCCTCTATCTTTATTACTGCCTTTAAATCTTTTACCGCTTCATCATTGATTTTGAATCCACCTTGACTTATCAATCTTCTGGCTTCAGATGTAGATTTAAGAAACATTAGCTCTTTTACCAAAAGATCTATTGCATTTATCTCATCAGCCTCTATTTTTACCTCAGGAAGGTCTACAGCCATATTTTTGTTAGAAAACACATTTTCAAACCACTCTCTGGCCTGTTTTCCAGCTTCTTCAGAATGATATATTTTTACAATCTCTTCTCCAAGTCTTTTTTTGCAATCCATAGGGTGAATTGTCCCGTTGGCAACTCCCTCTTTTAGGGATTTAATTTCTTCTAAAGCAACATCTGTTGCAACTTCATAATAATTCCACATTAAATCATCAGATATTGACATTACCTTACCAAACATATCATTAGGAGCTTCTGTCACCCCTATATAATTCCCAAGAGACTTTGACATTTTTTCAACTCCGTCAAGCCCCACGAGAATAGGCATCATCATGCACACTTGCTGTTGCTGTCCTGCATTTTTCTGAAGATCCCTTCCTCTTAAAATATTAAATTTCTGTTCTGTGGCTCCAAGCTCCACATCTGCCTCTATAGCCACAGAATCATACCCCTGAAGAATTGGATACATGAACTCTACAAGAGATACAGGTTTTCCCTCACTTAGTCTTTTGGAAAAATCTTCTCTTTGAACCATCTGAGCAACTGTAAACTGAGAAAGAAGCTTGAGTACATCTTCAAGAGAAAGTTTCTCTAGCCAGTCTCCGTTATATACAACCTCTGTTTTTTCAAGATCAAGAATAAGTTTTACCTGCTCAAGATAAGTCTCTATATTTCTCTGTATATCTTCAGAACTAAGCATTTTTCTAGTTTCAGATTTCCCTGTAGGATCCCCTATCCTTGCAGTGAATGTCCCTATCAAGAATTTCACTCTGTGTCCTAGGTCCTGAAACTGTCTGAGCTTTCTAAGGGGAACTGCGTGACCTATATGAAGGTCCGATCCAGTAGGATCTATTCCTAGCTTTATCACTAAAGGTTTTCCTGTTTCTAAGGATTTTTTTATTTTATCTTCTAGTTCCTTTTCAGATATTATCTCCTCTACACCTCTTTTTAGGATTTCCATCTGTTTTTTTACTTCTTGTTCAATATTCATAAATATACACTCCCTTCACAATTTTTATAATTAAAAAGCCTCATAGGATGCACCTATGAGGCTTATATATACTAAACTTTCCTCAACCATAGATACAGACCCTTTTTTATCATTACAAACAAGGTCTATACTTTAAAGTACAGCCCTTTTTAATGGTAATAATAATAGTATCCGTTATAGTTGATTTTTCTATTCATTTTTTCCTCCAAAAATCAAATCCTAAGAAAGTATATCATATTATATTAAAACTCTCAAGACTTGAGTTTTTTTACATAAAGAAGGTGTTCTATACCGTGGTAATCCTCTTCTTTTTCAAATATAAAGCCTGATTTTTCAAAGGTTTTTATAGAAGCTTCATTCTCTTCCAAAATATAAGCCAAAACTATTTCTATATTTTCCGAATATAAGGTCAACTCTTTTATACCTTTTAATATAGCGGCTTTACCCATGCCTTTTCCCCTTATTGACTTTGACAGATATATACTCAGTATAGCCGTTTCTCCATCAAGCTCAAACTTTAGCTGACCCAAAAACTGTCCCCTTGAGTCCTCTAAAATATAAAGTAAAAAGTATGGAGAGTTTATCAGAAATTTATACCATTTTTTATGATTTTCCCACTCTCGTTTTTCATTTTCTGTAAAATACTTTTTCACATAGTCCCTGTGAAGATGCTCATATATTTCTGGTATATCACGCTCTTCTGCTCTTCTCAAAACAACATCTTTCAAAAAATCACCTTATCAAAATTAAACTTAAATAAATCTACCGTACAACTTTAACAGCCTTGATTATAACATATATAATTTTTTTTAACAAAAACAATATAAGCTTATATTAGTAATTCAAGGTCTTATTATTTTAATAAATATTTCCTTTCTCCACAACTATCCATTCAAAAAGAGACAAAAAAAACGCCCCTATAAAAGGGACGTAATTGTTCTATTTTACAACTATAACTTTAAATGAGTTTGTAGTTCCAACTTTGAATACTTCTTCTCCGCAAGTTGCTACAATTATATCTCCAGCTTTTGCAAGTCCTTTTGATACAGCTTCTTGCTCTACTACTGCGTAGAATTCGTCTAAAGTCATTACATTTTTTCCTACGAAAGATTCAACACCTCTTGAAAGAGCAAGCTGATTTGCAGCCTTCGTGTTGTTTGTAAGAGCCAATATGTGAGCAGTTGGGAAGTATTTTCTTAAAGCTCTTGCTGATCTTCCACTCTGTGTTCCCACAGCTATAAGTTTTGCATTCAATACCTCTGCTGCATCTACAGTTCCTTTTGCTACGGCCTCTGTTATGCTTATCTCCCCTTCAAAGTCCATGTCATATGCTGGGATCATTGAATCTGTTTTTTCAGCTATCTGTGCCATTATCTCTACAGATTCTACTGGATAACTACCTTTGGCTGTTTCTCCAGAAAGCATTACTGCATCTGTACCATCAATTATTGCATTCGCTACGTCTCCAGCCTCTGCTCTTGTAGGTCTTGGATTTTTTATCATTGAATCTAGCATCTGAGTTGCAGTTATTACCATTTTTCCGATCTCGTTACATTTATCTATCATCATTTTCTGAGCAAATGGAACTTCCTCTACTGGAATTTCTACCCCTAGATCTCCTCTGGCAACCATTATTCCATCAGACAGCTCCAATATCTCATCAAAATTATCTACACCTTCTTGATTTTCTATTTTAGAGATTATCTTTATATCTTCTCCGCCATTATCATCAAGAACTCTTCTTACTTCTCTTACGTCATCTGCCTTTCTTATGAAAGAGGCAGCTACGAAATCTACTTTTTGCTCACAACCAAATTTAAGGTCCCCTTTATCTTTCTCAGAAAGAGCAGGAAGCTGAACAGACGTTCCAGGAAGGTTTATTCCTTTATTTTCTCCAAGTTCTCCCGTATTATTTACAAGACACTTTACTTCCTTGTCTGATACTGATTTTACAGTAAGTTCTATAAGACCGTCGTCTACAAGCACTGTATCTCCTGCTTCAAGATCGTTTGCTATTCCTTCATAAGTAACAGCGACAATGTTTTTATTACCTATAACACTTTTATCAGTTGTTATTGTAAACTCCTGTCCTGCTTCAAGAGTTACGTCTTTTCCGTCTTCTAGTTTTATAGTTCTGATTTCAGGTCCTTTAGTGTCTAAAAGAATAGCTACTCTAGCTCCTGTTTCTTGATTTACTTCTCTCATAGTCTTGATTCTTTCCCCGTGCTCTTCATAGTTTCCGTGGGAAAAATTTAGTCTCATAACATTCATACCTGCGTTAACAAGATTTGTAAGCATCTCTTTACTTTCTGACTTAGGACCTATCGTACATACTATTTTCGTTTTTTTCACTTAGTGTTCCCCCTTAATAATTTTCATAATTCGACATTTCAACTTCCAAAATTTTTCTAGTTAATATATAGACTGTATTTTAAAAAATTAAATTGATTTTTAACTCACTATTAATTCAATCACCTATTCCAGTGTACATTAAATTTTATCCTTTTATACTTTTAAAGTCAAGAAACACATCGGATGATATTTAAACTTTACGAGATCAAAAAAAGACCTTTATTTTCATTTTTCGATATTTTGTTTCATATTATTTCACTTATCAATCCAATTATTGACCATACCAAGCATCAATCTTCACTTATATTATTTACTTTATATTAGAGACTTCCTTTATTAAGACAACAATATTCTTAATAAATACAAATAAAAAAGGCTGCCCATTAAGGCAGCCTATAATTATTATTTTTTAATGTTGTAAAAAGCGTTCATTCCAGCGTATATTGCAGTTTCTCCAAGTTCTTCTTCAATTCTAAGAAGTTGGTTGTACTTAGCCATTCTGTCTGATCTTGAAGCTGATCCAGTTTTGATCTGTCCAGCATTAGTTGCTACTGAGACGTCTGCGATAGTTGCATCTGCAGTTTCTCCAGATCTGTGTGATACTACTGCTGTGTATCCAGCTTTTTTAGCCATTTCGATAGCTTCTAAAGTTTCAGTTAAAGTTCCGATCTGGTTTAATTTGATTAGGATTGAGTTAGCTGATTTCTTCTCTATTCCCATTGCAAGGTACTCTGTGTTAGTTACAAATAAATCGTCTCCAACTATTTGAGTAGTCGCTCCTACTTTTTCAGTAAGTTTAGCGAATCCAGACCAGTCATTTTCGTCAAGTCCGTCTTCAATTGAAGTTATAGGATACTTTTCGATAAGACCTGCATACCATTCGATCATTTCGTCAGTTGTTCTTTTTACTCCGCCTTCTCTTTTGAAGTTGTATACTTTATTTCCATCTTCTCCACCATCGCAGAACTCAGAAGCTGCTGCATCTAGTGCTAGAGTTACATCTTTTCCAGGCTCGTATCCTGCTGCTTTGATAGCTTCAATTATGATATCAAGAGCGCCTTCAGTTCCCTCTATTTTAGCTGGAGCATACCCTCCTTCGTTTCCTACGTTTGTAGAGTCACCATTTGCTTTAAGAAGTTTTCCAAGGTGGTGGAATACTTCAGTTCCCATTCTTAATCCTTCAGCAAAAGTTTTTGCACCTACTGGCTGAACCATAAACTCTTGTACGTCTACAGCAGAATCTGCATGAGATCCACCATTTAGTATGTTCATCATTGGAAGAGGTAATTCTTTAGCATTAGTTCCTCCAAGGTATTTGAATAAAGATTGACCTAAAGCCTCAGCTGCTGCTTTTGCAGTTGCAAGAGATACTCCTAGTATTGCATTAGCTCCTAATCTAGCTTTTGTTTTAGTTCCGTCAAGGGCGATCATTACTTTATCGATGGCAACTTGCTCAGTGGCGTCCATTCCTAAGATAGCCTCTCTGATTTCAGTATTTACGTTATTTACTGCAGTAAGACAACCTTTTCCAAGGTATCTTGATTTATCTCCGTCTCTAAGTTCTACTGCTTCTCTTTCACCAGTAGATGCTCCAGATGGAACAGCTGCTCTTCCCATTGCTCCACATTCTAATCTTACATCTACCTCTACAGTTGGATTTCCTCTTGAGTCCAAAATTTCTCTAGCTTTTACGTCTACTATTGTCGTCATTCTTAAATACCTCCATACTATATTTATGATTACTATAAGATAATAACACATTTATTTTCCTTAGTAAAGACAGGGCTTTGTTCTATTTTTAATCATATGTTACTCATTAATAACCCAAAAAAAATTATGTGTTATTTCAAACTCAAACGTTCTGTTATAGTTTTATTAATCCCTGTCTAATATTCCTCCAAGAATTCCACCTGCAACAGCTCCACTTAGGAGAGTTCCTCCAGAACCTCCCCTTTCTCTAGAACTACCCATGTTTGCATAAAGTCTTTCTGCAAGTTTGGATATAGGCATACTCTGAATATAAACTCTCCCTGGGCCCTCAAGTGTTGCCAGAAAAAGTCCCTCTTTTCCAAAAAGTGCGTTTTTAAATCCCCCTACAAATCTTATATCATAGTCTACACTCCTTTCAAAACCAACTATACATCCGGTATCCACTCGAAGAGTCTCTCCAGCCTTGAGTTCTTTCTCTATGATAGATCCTCCCGCATGGACAAATGCCATACCGTCTCCCTTGAGCCTCTGAAGTATGAAACCCTCTCCACCAAAAAACCCGGCTCCCAGTTTTTTTGTAAAAGCAACATCTATGTCTATTCCATTAGCTGCACATAAAAATGAATCTTTCTGGCATATAAACTCTCCGTTAAATTTATTTAAATCTAGAGGAATTATCTGCCCCGGGTATGGAGCACTGAATCCCACTGATTTTTTTGCTTTTCCGTTATTTTTAAATGTTGTTATAAAAAAACTTTCTCCTGTGATCATTCTTTTGAAGCCTCCAAAAAGACCTCCTCCGGCCCCAGTTTGCATCTCAATTTGAGATTCCATATAAGTCATAGCTCCGGCCTCAGCCCTAACTCCCTCTCCTGGATCTAGTTCTATCTCAACAAGTTGCATGTCGTGTCCGTAAATTTTATAATCTATAACATCTGCCATACTTTTACCTCCGTTATTTTGTTTTACACCTAATCTTACACCAAAAATTATAAAATTCTCAAGAAAATAATTTTATAATTTAAAATATAAAAATAGGCCTACTAAAAAGCAGGCCTAGATTATTAATTTTCAATTATTTTTTTCAATTCTTCTTGGGATTTTATATTTAGAAGATCATACTTAACTCTGTCCTTTACTTCTTCAAAATCCGCTTTTTTATATTTCACTTCTTTTATTTTTTGGAACACATAGATTTCTCCCTGAGATTCTACAAACTGAAACTTATTAAGTTCACTTTTAAATATCTCCTTGGCAAGTTCTATTTTATATCCTAGTTCCGGGATATATCCACCCTCAGTTATTCCGGTATAGGCTTTACTAGCTACTATATTTTTTCCGCCTTTTGATACTTCTTCAAATGTCAGTTCTTTATTTTGAAGTTTATCAACTACTGATAAAGCTTCATCTTTTAACAATTTTTTAGTTTCATCAGATATTTTATTGGTAATAAGAATATGTCTGGCTTTTGCCTTAGACTCTTCTTTTTCTTCTACATATATAATATGATGTCCAAATTGTGTTTCCACTATTTCAGGATAGACTTTTCCAGATTCTCCTTTAAATACTGCATCTTCAAAAGGTTTTACCATCTGTCCTTTTTCAAACCATCCTAAGTCCCCTCCTTTTGGTCCAGAAGGTCCTTCAGAATATTTTATAGCAAGTTCTTCAAAGTTTTCAGGAGTTGCTTCTTTTAGTATCTCTTTGGCTTTTTCTAAGGCCGTCTCTTTATCTTTTTCTGAAACTTCTGCTTTAAACTCTACAATATTAGCATCACTACTTGCTGCTGTATCATAAGCCAGTTTATTTTTTTCAAAGAAATTTTTGAGTTCATCCTCACTTACTTTATAAGAATCTTTTATGTCTTTTTCAAGCTTTGTTCTGAGTCCGTAAAGCTTGTCTGTTGTAGAAAGATTCTCTTCTACTGACAATCCTCTTTTTATTGCCTCTTTTGCTATTTTTATATCCGTTTCGAAGGATTGTTTTGTCATCTCCTCTGCCTGAGTGACTTCGCCTCCTGTGGCAAATAAATTTCTGATAGTTCTGTTAGCCATATCAACATTAGTTATTACAAAACCATCTTTTTCAAGTGAAGGCTGCTCTAGATACTTCACATATTCTTCATCTACAGCTTCTAATTTCATATTCTCTTTTTCTTCATGTAAAAGGGCAGAATATTTTTCGATACCTTTTTTATCTTTCAGTTGAGCCTCTAGTTCCGGTTTAACTTCTTCGTAAGTTTTTCCGAGATATGTTCCATATTTATTTTCCTCATACTCTTCTTTTAATTCATCTTCACTAGGGATATACTGCTCTTTTATAGCTGCAATGGTCTTTTCTAAAAGCAGTCCTTCTTCGATCTCTTTTTTCAGAGTCGTTTTTGTATACCCTTGTATTTGAAGCATCCTTTTAAATTGTTCTTTGTCATTTATTGAGTTTACGATTTTATCATATTCAGCATTTATCTCTTTTTTAGGAACTTTTACCTTAAGCTTTTTCGCTATCTGCATTGTCAGTTCCTTTTCAATCACTTGATTAAAAGCGATTAAATTGCTAAGTTCTTTATCTAGATTAGCACCGAAGTATTGTTGATAAACCCCCGAAAGGTTAGTCATAGTTCTCTCTACTTTTAAAGTTTCTACTTTTTCCCCGTTGATTTTGAATGCATAACTCTGATTTCCCATTCCCATTCTGATATTTGATACAATAACCGTTAGCATAGATACAAAAAAAGCTATAGTTATCACCCAAATTATCGGCTTCATATTTTTCCTGAGTTTTCTGACAGCCATTATGTCCCCCTTAATATTTTTAGTATTTCTTCAATTATAGCAACTGATAATTCAATTTTCAATCTATTTAATAAAAAAAGGCCTAAAAGGCCTAATTTTGATCAAGTAAATTTTTCTATTATGCTTTTTGGTCAAGATTGTATTTTCTTATTTTCTCATACAAAGTTGTTCTTCCTATTCCTAGAAGTTTTGCAGTTTCCTGTTTATTCCATCTAGTCTTTTGCAGAGCAGTTGCTATTACTACCTTTTCTACCTCTGCTAGATCATATATTTCCTGTTCAAGGATATCCTTTAGAGGTCCTACACCTATAACTGTTTTATTCTCTAAAGTATCAGACTTCATCTTTATCTCTAACGGAAGATCTTCTACGCTTATTGCTTTTGTATTAGAAAGGATTACCATTCTCTCCACTATGTTCTTGAGTTCTCTGATATTTCCAGGATAAGAGTATTCCATAAGATATTTCATAGCCTCTCCAGAAATTACAGGCATCTCTCTATGAAGTTCAAGGATTATCTTGTTTAGGAAATAATTTGCAAGTAAAGGTATATCTTCCCTTCTGTCTCTTAGAGGTGGTACTTCGATTGGGAATGCCGATAGTCTGTGGTAAAGATCGCTTCTGAACTTACCTTTTTCAGTCTCCTCTTTGAGGTTTTTATTGGTAGAAACTATAAATCTGACATCTACTCTTCTTGATTTATTCCCACCAACTCTTCTAAATTCTCCATATTCTATGACTCTGAGAAGTTTTGCCTGAGACTTAAGATCCATTGCAGAGATCTCATCTAAAAATACAGTTCCTCTGTCAGTTTCTTCTAAAATTCCCCTTTTACTTGAAGATGCTCCTGGGAATGCACCTCTTTCATAACCAAATAATTCTGATTCTATAGATTCAGAAGGCAAAGAAGCGCAGTTTATTATTATAAAGTTGTTTCTTCTTCTGTCACTTTTCTTGAATATCTCTTTTGCTATAAGCTCTTTACCTACTCCGTTTTCTCCACTTATAAGTACAGTAAGGTCACTTTCAGCAACTCTCTCTACAAGATTCTTTACCTCTTTTACCTTCATAGTCTGACCGACTATTTCATTTGCCTCCTCTACATAAGAAAGCTTCTCTTCTAATTTTCTTTTTTCTTTAAGAAGTTCAAGATTTTTTAAAGCCGGAATTATTATCCTATTCATTTCTTTAAGATTTACAGGCTTTAGCAGGTAGTTATAGACATCTGCATTTTTAAGTTCATTTATTATCTCTTCTTTTTCTTCGTCTATAAGACCTACTATGACAAAGTCCTTACCTATTCCACCGAGTTTTCTTTTTACTTCTGAGAAGCTAAACCATGTCATGTACTCATCTAGTAGTACGATATCAAAATCACTTTCTCTAAGCATATCCAATCCATCTAAAAAATTATTAAATGTTATTACTTCATATTCTTCAGAAAGTTCTTTTCTTATTTGCTTAAGAGTTTCTTTTCTCTCCGAAATTGCCAAAATTGACTTTTTCATATCTATTTTTCCTCCTGAGTTGTTCTAAAATAAAGCGTTCTATTTTCGCTTGTTAGTTTTATATCTGTATTATAATAGATATTATCAATTTCTTCAATACAATTATTAAAAAAATATATAAAAATAAAACAAAGAGTTTATTTTTTGGCAGTTAAAAAAAATTAGTGTACTCCTATAGAAGGTGATTTCATGTACATTTTACGTATTAAATTATTTTAAGTATAAGTCTACAGAAGTCACAAGTATTTTAAATGTAATATAATAATCCATCGATTCTTTTTTCATTTTAAATTTTTCAATAATTTTTTCGCATCGATTCTTTTCTAAAACAGTAAAAATAATACTGTCTGTCCCTGGCCATACATGGTTGTCCAGATGCTTTTTAGTTTTCTCCCAAGAACCTTTCAGCGACGGAAAAATTGTATATTCCTCTATACCCTCTCCCGCCAAAATCCCAACAAGCTCATCCTCTAGTGAAGAGTCACATATTATTCTAAGCAACTTATACTCTTCCATATCACATCCCCCTATTTAGTTTCCACCCCTATTTTAGATACTCATAGTATCTTTCGTAGGCCAGATAATAATCTAAAGCTGCCTCTAGAAGAGATAGCTTCGCTTCTCTAAGGTCACTTTCTATCTGGAGTAAATCTACAACACTTACCAATCCATTTTCATACCTTCTTTTTTCCACACTGTAATTCTCATATGAAGACTCTACAGCTGCCTGCTGTTCTTTTACTGTTTCCTTCAGTCTGATAAGTTCCGAAAAATTACTTCTGAGAGTTACCTCTATATTATCCCTTGCTTTACTCTCAAGATTTCTGGATTTTTCAGTTTCATTTTTATACCTGTTATATGCATCTACATTTTGTCCAAATTCAAATAAGTTCATCGTAACAGTTATTCCTGCATCCCACTTCCAGTCTTCTGAAGCTCCGTCAAAATCACCATCTTCTCCTGTATATCCAAAATTTAAATCAACTTTTGGAAAGAACTCTGATCTAGCCAGAGATTCATTAGCCTTTGTAATTTCATAATCCAACCTTGCCATCTTTGAGTCCCTGTTATTTTCTCTAGCTAAATCTACATCGGCCTCTATATCTATTCCTGACAAATCATAATTCATTGAATCAATAGGCTCAAGTTTTAATTCCGTTTTTCTGTGAATTCCAATTTCATTTTTCAACTCCAGCTCCGTGATCTTTATTTCATTTTTTATTCTTATAATATTTGTCCTGATATTCCTGACTCTAGTGGCAAATGGAAGAACATCTGCCTTTGAAAACAGTCTAAGTTCATATTTTCTCTGAGCTTTTTTATACTGTCCATTTACATCTTTCAGAGAAGCCTGGTAAACCTCTAGCCCTTTTTGAAGTTTTAATATATTTAAATATTTTTCTATTACCAAAAGTCTCAAATCACTTCTAGATTCTAAAAATTCATAGTCTGAAAGTTCTCTTATCTTTTTTGCCGCTTCTATACCGGCTCCGATTAAGCCTCCCCTATACAATGGCTGTATAAGCTCTATCCTATTATAATAGTTGTCATTTCTGTCTTGGTTGTCTCCATAGATACTTTCATCATTTTTATCATATAGACCGGTATAGCTTATTTTTGGAAGTGCCTCCTTATAGGCCTCTCGTACCTGAAGTTTTGAGTTTTCTAGATCAATATCTGCATTCTTTATAGTGTAACTACTAGACAAAGCTCTTTCTATACACTGATTAAGGTCCAGTGTAATTGTTTCACTGTATGCATACATAGATAAGGACGTTATCAATATCACAATTAAAAAATTTTTCATCTTTATCTCTCCTCACATAAAAATAAAATATACTATAAATTAATTTACCATCTCCTTCAAAAACTTCTTTTTAAAATTCTCAATTAAATTTTTACATATATATTGTAAAAAAAATATACATAATGGTTCTTAACCGTTAAAATTTGTGATACAATATTATAAGATTAAATCTAAAGGAGTGAAAAAATGGATAAAAAATACAGAATGATAGAAACAAATGATTTAGGAAAAGAGATCTCTATAGAGTATCCTGATGCATTTATTGTAGAAAAATTTACACCTCTTATAGAGAGAATAGAAGCAAATAAGCCGAAATTATTAGAACCTTTAAAAAATCTCAGAAATGAAATAGGAGAAGACGATTTCGAAAAATATTTTAATACCCTTCTTGATATTAAAAAATTTGAAAATAAAATGATGATAACAACAGACAGAAATATCAACAGAAGTATTATCACAAGACAATTTATGGATAATATACACAGATGTTTTGATGTTGATTCTGTAAGAATAATAGTTCAGTAATAAAGATTTACTTTCTTTAAGTTTTAAAAATTGATCTAGTTTACAATCTCATTATAAATAAATTTAAATTTTCTCATGGTTGTTGATCAAAATAAGAGTAAAAAAACCGGAAATCCGGTTTTTTTTTTACTTCAAGAAGCCGCCGATTGTTACCTGTTCCATCAAATCGGTTATTTCATCTAGTTTAAACATTTTTATGTTTTTTCTGAGTTCATCATTAGACTTTAGTTTTGTCTCACCGAAATACTCTTCTCCAGTAAGAAAAGTATATATAAAAATTCTAAGGTGATTTGACAGACCTCGTGCAGAAAGTTTTATCTTCTCCTGCATAGATTCATGCAGCTCATCTTTATGCATTTCAAAAAGTTTCTCGAAATACTGGGTAGATGTATAGCAAAGATTGTACTTTAATGCCTTTATTTCTTCACTGTCCTTTAAATTATTTGAAAATAATACTTTCAATCTGTAAAGAGACATATCCGGGGCTTCAAAACAATCTTTTAAATATTCCCTGCATATATATCTGTATTTCTTTTTCAGCGAAAGATCCAGATTAAGGATTTTTTCAAACTTTTCACGCCGCTCTCTAACGTCTAAATTCAGTATGTGTACAAAAATTTCTTCCTTGGATTTAAAATAATTATAAAAAGTTCCTTTAGAAATATTGCCTGATCTGGATATATCTTCTATTGTTGTCGCTGTGTATCCTTTATCGACAAAGGTTTTTCTTGCTGCCTCTACTATAAGATCTCTTTTAACTCCATTTTCAACAGTTTCCATGACTTTCTCCCTTTTACATGAAATAAAGATTTTCCTGTTAAACATTTCTTTGATATTAATATACCATTAAAATTTTTTAATGTAAAGAGGCTGTTCATTCACTAAAGGACTATATTATAATTTAAACCAATCTTCCATGACATCAATAATATGATCCATTTCTTCTTCTGTAGCTATATAAGGAGGCATAGTATAGAGGTGTCTGTAAAATGGTCTGAGCCACACTCCTCTATCAGAAGCAAATTTTGCGAACCCTTTAAGACTCTTCGATTCTTTTACCTCTATAACTCCAGTTACTCCAAGGATTCTAACATCCTTAATTTTATCAGATTTTATGTTCCCTAGTCTTCTTCTCAGCTGTTTCTCAATTGCTGCTATTTTTTCCAGGTAGTTTTCTCTTTCAAATATCTCCATACTTTTCAGTCCAATTGCACAAGTAAGTGCATTTCCCATATATGTAGGTCCGTGCATAAAGGCATCTCTTCCTTTGTCTGAGTAAAAAGCCTCAAATACCTTTGTACTTGCAATTGTTGCTGCATGGCCTAAATAACCTCCAGTAAGTGCTTTTCCAAGTATAACTATATCAGGTGCTATGTTGGTATGATTCATAGCAAAGAGTTTTCCAGTTCTTCCGAAACCTGTTGCAACCTCGTCAAAAATCAGCAGTACATCATATTTATCGCAGATCTCTCTGGCTCTTTCTAGATACTTAGGACTGTAAAAATTAAATCCTCCTGCTGCCTGTATTAGCGGTTCCACTATAAAGGCCGCTACCTCACTGTGTTTTTCCTTTAGAAATTCCTCTAGTTTAGCTATATCTCTTTCAACGTTTTCCTCTGAAGCATCATAGCCTCCTGTTGGTCTGTCTATATGATAGGTGTCTCTAAATAAGTTTGAAAAAGCTCCGTGGTAAGCAGGATCATCTCCTACCTCCATTGTTTTAAATGTATCTCCGTGATATCCACCTTTAAGACCTACTATTTTTATCTTATTTTCATACCCCTTATTTGAAAAATATTGGATAGCCATCTTTAAGGCCACTTCCACTCCGACAGATCCACTGTCTGAAAAGAATACGTGATTTAATCCTTCTGGAGTTATCTCCACCAGTTTTTTTGCCAAATTTTTTACAGGATCATGAGTCAGTCCCCCCAGCATTACATGGGAAAACTTTTCCATTTGCTCCACAGCTGCCTTATTCAGCTCATCATTACTGTAGCCATGACACGCACACCACCAAGATGCTACACCGTCTAGCAGTTCTTTCCCGTCTTTTACCTTTATCTTCATTCCCTTAGCCCATTCTACATGAAGATTTTCATCTTTTGTTTTCATTTGAGCATAAGGATACCATAAGCTCATATCTTCCATTTTGACCATTAAAATTTTCCCTCCCTAGATCTAGATTAAAATTATCAATTTGATATTAGATTAAATACATCATTCATTGTTATAAAAAGTATAAGACCTATGAGCACTATCATCCCTGCCATATGAAGTCTTTCTTCAAGTTTTTTATTGACTGTTACTCCTATAAGCTCCAATACCACAAATACTATCCTTCCCCCGTCAAGAGCTGGAAATGGAAGTAAATTAAATATTCCTATATTTACCGAAAGTAAGGCAGTCAGCCATACAAGAAGTGAAGCTCCGCCCTTTGAGGCCTCACCCACGACTTTTATCATCCCAACTGGACCGGTTATATCGTCAGCCTTTACCCTACCTGTAACAAGGAGTTTTAGTCCGCTTATTATTTGAATAAATAAATCCTTAAAAACTCCTCCTGCGACTTTAAAACTTTCTATAATCCCATATTTTTCAACACTGTATTCAGGCAGTATTCCTAGTAGCGGCTGGTCTCTACCAGGTTCATATATAGGTTCTACCAAAAAGCTCTTCTCTTCTCCGTCCCTAATAACTTCTATCTTTAAAGGGGTCTCCCCAGCTTCTTCCTTAATTATCGTACTTATATCATCCCAGTCAACAATCTCCCTGTCATTTATTTCAAAGATTCTATCTCCCTCAAGAATAAGCTCATAAGCATTAGAGGTCTCCATTATGCCCCCTATTACTGCCTCCTCACTTTGAATCATCTTCCCAGTGGAAACCACCATAAAATATATTATAACCAAGGCAAGAGAGAAGTTCATAAATACCCCTGCAAAAAGAACTATGAAACGTGAAAAAGGGGATTTAGTGTTGAAGCCGTCTTCGACTTCACTATCCACTTCCATCCCCTCTATATTCACAAACCCACCTACCGGAATCGCTCTCACCGAATAAGTAGTTTCAATCCCCTCGTAAGAATAGAGCTTTGGCCCCATCCCTATGGAAAACTCCGAAACAGGCATCTTAAAAAACTTTGCAGCCATAAAATGACCTAGCTCATGGATAAATATTATAATCCCTAGTATAATTATTGTTATCAAAACATTCATAAATCCTCCAGAATAAAACGTCCTAAGCAATAAAAGTATTTCATTTATTTATTTAAATTTTCAAGCATGAAATCGTCGCTCTTTGTCTCTGGTTTGTAGTCATATTGAGGTACAAACTGTTCTTTGTAAAGAGGTTCTACTCCCTCTTCAAGGTTGACTTCCGAATAAATAACTTTTTCTTCATTTGCAGGCCTTCTTGAAAATCTTTCTTCATCCCCAGCTGATTCTTTTATCTCGATAGAACCACAGGCCACTAATAACAAAGTCATAAATAAAACAGTCAATTTTTTCATCTATAACACCTCCCTTTAGAAGATTATTATAGTATCTCTTTTACAGCTTCAAAAATCTCCTCTGAAATTTCATCTATTTTTTTTAGTCTGCCTTTTTCAACACACATTATCTCTTTCCATTTGTATGTCTTTGCTATATCACATGCATTTTGATGGGACATCTTGAGATATTCCACATCTTTTTCATGTATATCCTTAGCATCATCACCTGTTATCTTATTTTTTCTATCAGACATTAGTTTCTGAGCCACATCCACTGGCATATTTAAGAAAAATACAAGGTCTGGCTTCGGTATTTCCATCTTATCATATTCAAGATCTTCAAGCCAATCTAGATATTTTACTTTTTCATGTGGATCTGTAAATTTAGAAGCCTGATGAACCATATTTGATGTAGTATATCTGTCTGTTATCACCACTCCAGCCTCCAAATAAAAATCTTCCCAGTCTTTTTTAAAAGAAGCATATCTGTCCACTGCATACATTGTAGATACAGGATAAGGATTTACCTCATTGGCCTTTTTTCCAAACTCCCCTGCCAGATACATCTTTACTGGTGCTGAAGCAGGGCTGTCATAATTTGGAAATGATATCTTTTTTACCTTTATCCCTTGCGATTTTAATTTTTCATATAAAATCTCAGTTTGAGTCTGTTTCCCGCTAGAGTCAGTCCCCTCTATTACTATCAGTTTTCCCATCTATTATCCTTTCTGATTTTATTAAACCTCCACGAGTGTATTCTACTATATTTGAATTAAATTACTATTAAAATAATTTAATAATTTTATGCAAAATTAGCCATCACCCAGTTTCTGGTTTCTACATCTACTTTTTTTATAGTATCAAAATTAAGTGTTTCAACAGGAATATGCCTGTCCATTGCTTTTCTCAGTATATTATATATTTCTAAAAATTTAATTTTTCCTTCTAAAAAAAGCTCTACTGCAACTTCATTGGCAGCATTAAAAACCGTAGGCATAGATTTTCCTATTTTTCCTGCCTCAAAGGCATATTCAATCCCCTTAAATACTTCGTGATCTGGTTTTTCAAAAGTAAGCTGTGCCATTTTTTCCAAATCCAAACTGCCAAAACAAGAGTTTGCTTCTCTCTCTGGATAGGTAAAAGCATATTGTATCGGAACCTTCATATCAGGTGCTCCAAGTTGTGCCATAACCGTTGTGTCACGAAATTCAACCATAGAGTGAATTATACTCTGAGGATGCACCAGTACCTCTATACTCTCATAAGGTACCTTAAAAAGCTGATGTGCCTCTATAACTTCTAGTCCTTTATTTACAAGGGTAGATGAATCTATTGTTATCTTTTTTCCCATAGACCAGTTGGGATGTTTAAGAGCCTCTTCCACAGTGACATTTTTTAGATCCTCTATGCTTTTACCTCTGAAGGTTCCTCCGCTGGCTGTTATTATCACTTTTTTTAGCTCTTCTTTTCTCCCACCGAGCATAGACTGAAATATAGCCGAATGTTCACTGTCTACAGGTATTATCTCTGCTTTTCTATACTCTTCTAATAGTTTGTTTATGAGGTCTCCTGCTGCTACCATTGTTTCTTTGTTGGCAAGAGCTATTCTTTTTTCTTTTTTTATAGCTTCTATTGTAGCCTCTATACCTACTGCGCCACTTACTGCAGTCAAGACTGTGTCTGCTTCCTCTAGTCCTCCTAAGATTTTTAATCCCTCTTCCCCTCTATAAGTCAACAGGTCAGGATATCTTTCTCTTATGGCCTCAAAGCCTTTTTCAGTTCCTACAGACACATACTTAGGGGAAAACTCCTCTATCTGTTCTAATAAAAGCTCGTGGTTCCTGTGGGCACTCATTGCCAGTACCTTAAATTTTCCTTTGCTGTTTCTTATTACTTCAAGGGCATTTCTTCCTATACTGCCTGTAGATCCAAGAATTGTTATCATTTTCATTAATTTACCCCCTAATGAAGAAAATAGGCAGCTTTGGCTGCCTTTGGTTTTTAAACAAATAATATTTTAAGTAGATAAAACATCGTAGGCACAACAAATATCATACTGTCAAATCTATCCAATATTCCTCCGTGTCCTCCCAAAAGATTCCCTGAATCTTTTATCTTGAAGTCACGTTTAAAAAGTGACTCTCCGAGATCACCTATTTGTGCTGTCACACTTACAAAAACGCCTATTGCCACAACCCCTGCAAAAGGAAGTGTACTGTCTTTGAGATACAAAAAATATCTTATTATTACAAGAGTTAAAACTGTAAAAAATATTCCTCCGATCGTACCCTCTATAGATTTTTTCGGACTTATTTCACTGAGGCCTCTCTTAAAGAACTTTCTTCCTGTGGAAAGTCCTACAAAATAAGCCGAAGAGTCACAGACCCATACCATAAGCTGGGCAGTCAGTATCCATAAGTTTCCCTGTGGCAAAAAGCTCATGGCAATTATATGAGAAAAAAGAAAGGATATATACATAACTCCTAGAAGCGTCCCCCCTATATCTCTGCTTGCTTCTTCAGAGGAATTTTCAAATACTCTGCTTATTATAAGAAGCATTACTCCCACTGATATTATAAGTGGTAAAAGCTCTCCAAAAGGATGTCCCTTCATATGTAGATAAGTGAAATTAGGGATCAAAAGTCCTAGACCCATACCTAATTTTTTTAAAGGTCTTTTCCCTGATTTTTCCATCATATTAAAAAATTCATAAAGGGCAATTCCTATTATAACATTTGCAAAAAGTAGAAGAAGCAGCCCTCCACTCAATAGTATGTAGATCAAAATCGGTATTCCAAGTATAGCTACAATTAGTCTACTTTTCATTTTTTAATCCTCCAAATCTCCTATCTCTTTTCATATATGTATTGAGGGCTTTTTCCAATTCCGACTCATCAAAATCCGGCCAAGTTAGCTCTGTAATATAAAGTTCTGTATATGCTATCTGCCATAAAAGAAAATTTGATATTCTGATCTCTCCACTAGTTCTTATGAGCAGTTCAGGATCAGGTATATCCCTATACATATATTTAGAAAAACTTTCCTCGGTCACTTCAGTTACTCCATCTTTTAGTATTTTATTAACTGCATCTACTATTTCTGATCTTCCTCCATAATTGAAGGCTATGTTTAGGGTTATTTTGTCATTCCCCTCAGTCAGCTTTTCTGTCTTTTCTATCTCCTCAATAAGCTCTTTGTTTACTCCCTCTTTTTTACCTGAAACCATGAGACGTACACCATTTTTCATCATAGTTTTTTTTTCGTTCTTCAGATATTCCTTAAAGAGTTTCATAAGGGTATCTACCTCATTTTGAGGCCTCTTCCAGTTTTCTGTAGAAAATGCATATACTGTGAGATATTTTACACCTAGTTCCCCTGCATGAGTCAGAATTTTTTTTAGGGTCTTAGCTCCTGCTCTGTGACCCATCGTTCTTGGAAGACCTCTTTTTTTAGCCCATCTCCCATTTCCGTCCATTATTATAGCTATATGTTTTGGTATTTTTTTTTCCGAACCTGACACAAAATTACCGCCTTTTTTTTAAATTACATTATATTCTATCATATTTAGAGGGTTTTTTCCACAGGCATTAGCCTTTGACAAATACAAGATACCATACCCTTTATCTGTTCTGTATCTTTTTCACTTTTTCTGCTGAAACTTTACCTTAAACAATATTAGCATTATAAACTCAATTCAATAAATTTTATAACAAAAAGAAAAAGAAGTCTGGCTTTGCAGGCTAGACTTCTGATTATTTACAAACTCAATATTTTTTAAAAAACTGTGTCTTTTTATACAGTAGTTATCTCTTTTTCTTTCTTTTTAAGTAACTCGTCTACTAGTTTGATGTGATTATCAGTTATTTTCTGAGTATCATCTTCAAATGATTTTAACTCATCCTGAGTTATGTCTCCATCCTTTTCTAATCTTCTGAGGTGGTTGTTGGCATCTTTCCTTATATTTCTTATGGCAATCTTACCATTTTCAGCTTCTGTTTTTGCCAATTTAACATACTCTTTTCTTCTTTCAGCTGTTAATTCAGGTATTTGAAGTCTTATTACTTTACCATCGTTATTAGGAGTAAGCCCTAGATTTGATAGCATAATTGTTTTCTCTATCTTTTGGATTATGGATTTATCCCAAGGATCGATTACTAAAAGTCTGGCTTCTGGAGCTGATACATTGGCCACCTGATTTAAAGGCATCTCAGATCCATACTGCTCTACTTTTATTCCGTCTAACATTGATACGTTTGCTCTTCCTGCTCTGATTGAAGCAAACTTGTGTTTTGTAGATTCAATAGCCTTATCCATTTTTTCTCTACAGTCATTCATGATTTCTTGTGCAGACATTTATTACCTCCCATATAATATCAACTATTTATTTTCAATTTTTTTTACAGATATATCAAGGTTTATCCCTCTATTACTGTTGTTCCTATATCTTCACCAGTTATAACTCTTCTTATATTCCCTTCTAATAAGGAATTAAATACAATAATTGGAAGACTATTTTCTCTGCAAAGGGATATTGCAGTGGCATCCATTACCTTGAGATCTTTATTTAAAACCTCTGTATAAGTAACAGTTTCATATTTCATGGCGTCACTATGTTTTACAGGGTCTTTATCATAGATTCCGTCTACTTTTGTGGCTTTTATTACCACGTCAGCATTTATCTCTATGGCTCTTAATGCAGCTGCCGTATCTGTTGTAAAATAAGGGTTTCCAGTTCCCGCTCCAAAGATTACAACTCTTCCCTTTTCCATATGTCTTTGGGCTTTTCTTTTTATAAAAGGCTCAGCAATTTTAGGCATCTCTATTGCTGTCTGCACCCTTGTTTGTACACCTATTTTTTCAATGGAGTTTTGAAGTGCCAAAGAGTTTATAACAGTGGCAAGCATTCCCATGTGGTCTCCCGTTACTCTGTCTACACCTTGTTCTGCACCTGAAAGTCCTCTGAAAATATTTCCTCCGCCAATTACAATAGCTACTTCCACTCCGAGGTCTACGACTTCTTTTATCTGTCTTGCATAAGATCCTATTACTTCTGAAGAAATTCCAAATTCCTGATCTCCCATCAATGCTTCTCCACTAAGCTTTAAGAGAACTCTCTCGTATACAGGTTTCATCTGTTAACCTCCCAGTTATTTTAAAAAAAGGGGATGCAGCAGCATCCCCTATAATTTTTAACTATTATCCGTTAATTTGAGCTGCAACTTCTGCTGCGAAATCAGATTCTTCTTTCTCGATTCCCTCTCCAACTTTCATTCTCTTAAATGAAAGTACAGAGATATCTCCTGCAAATTTCTCAACAGTTTCTTTATTTTCTGCTCTTACATATATTTGTTTAACTAGACAGTTTTCCTCGTAGAATTTATTCATTTTACCTATAAGGATTTTTTCTATAATTTGAGCTGGTTTTCCTTCAGCTTCAAGTTGCTTTCTAGCAATCTCTTTTTCTTTTTCAAGGTCAGTTGTAGTTACTTCAGATGAAGTTAAGTACTTTGGATCAAGTGCAGCTACGTGCATAGCGATTCCGTTAGCCTTATCTTTGTTTGTATCTGTAGCCTCTCCTGACATCTCTACGATTACTGCTAATTTTCCACCTAAGTGGCTGTATGTAGCAACAAATCCATCAGTAGTAACCTTTTCGATTCTTCTAAGGTTCATGTTTTCACCGATTTTAGCGATTAATTCAGTTATTAAAGTTTCTACAGTTTTTCCATCTATTTCTACAGCCTTAAGCTCTTCCACAGTATTTACATCACTGTTAAGAGAGATCTCAACAAGTTTATTTCCAAAGTTTATGAAAGATTCGTTTTTCGCAACGAAGTCAGTCTCAGAATTGAATTCTATCAATACAGCAGTTTTGTTATCATCTGAAACACCGTCAAAAACAAGTCCTTCTGCTGCTGTTCTTCCAGATTTTTTAGCTGCTTTAGCCATACCTTTTTCTCTTAGGTAGTCGATAGACGCTTCCATGTTTCCATCTTTTTCTATAAGTGCTTTCTTACAATCCATCATTCCAGCACCAGTTTTTTCTCTTAGCTCTTTTACCATCTTAGCTGTGATAGCTGCCATTTAATTTTCCTCCCTAGTGAGTTTTATTTCTTTTTGATTATATAAATCAATACAAGAATTGAGTACCGATTTCAAGTACTCAATCCGTTATTTTATATATTGAGTCAGCTATTACTCAGCTGATCCTTCTTCTATTACAGTTTTCTCTGCAGCTTTTGCTCTTTCAGCTTCAGCTCCTTGATTCCCTTCGATAACTGCGTTTGCAACGATTGTAGACATAAGTTTTACAGATCTGATTGCATCATCATTTGCTGGGATAGGATATGTAATTGGCTCAGGGTCTACATTTGAGTCAACCATAGCGATTACAGGTATTCCTAGCTTAACCGCTTCTGTGATTGCAAGAGCTTCTTTCTTTACATCAACTACAAATATAGCTGCTGGAAGTTTTTTCATGTTCTTGATTCCAGAAAGGTTTTTAGAAAGTTTAGCAAGCTCTTTTCTTAATTGAGCAGCTTCTTTTTTAGTATAAGAATCGTCTAAAGTTCCGTCTTTATCCATAGTTTCAAGCATTTTAAGTCTCTCTATTCTAGCTTTGATAGTTTCAAAGTTAGTTAGCATTCCACCTAGCCATCTATTATTGATATAGTACATTCCAGCTCTTTCAGCTTGCTCTCTGATAGAATCTTGAGCTTGCTTTTTTGTTCCTACGAAAAGTACCGATCCACCGTCAGCAGCTATTCCTCTTAATATTGAATAAGCCTCTTCGATTTTTTTAAGTGATTTGTGTAGATCGATTACGTGGATTCCATTTCTCTCTGTAAAGATGTACTTAGCCATCTTAGGGTTCCATCTTTTTGCTTGGTGACCGAAGTGTACTCCAGCCTCAAGTAGTTGCTTCATAGTTACTACTGCCATTTTTTTCCTCCTAGATAATTTGGTTTTTTCTTCCACTGACCTGAAAACTAGGACATCTGCTTTTGCAGACACCATCCCTAGAAATAACCAGTGTGTGTATTTAAACAACGCTTCAGTATACCATCAACTGTCTCTTTTGTCAATGATTCCAATAGATTTTCAAGTTAATTTCAATTAAAACTATTAATAAATTTGAATTTTTCAGGGATTTATAATATCCTATATAAAACTGGAAAATTTATGATAAATAAAAAAATAATTTCTTATCTGTTTTTCAAGGAGGGGGATATGAATAAAGCACTTTTGATTGTTGACGTTCAAAATGATTTTTGTGAAGGAGGAAGTTTAGAGGTAAAGAACTCCTTAGATATTATTCCTGTTATAAATAAATTGATTGATAAATTTAAACAGCTGTCGTATCCGGTTATAGCCACAAAAGACTGGCACCCTTCTAACCACAAGAGCTTCGCTTCAGTTTCCGGAGGTAGAATCGGCGAATTGGGAGAACTAAATGGAATACCTCAGATATGGTGGCCTGATCACTGTATTCAGGGAACTAAAGGTGCAGAACTTCATCCTGATTTAAACACTGTTGATACAGTTATACATAAGGGATCCGATCCTGAAGTTGATTCTTACAGCGGGTTTTTCAGTGCTTCAGGTAAACCAACTCTTTTAGAAGAAGTTTTGAAAAAACAAAAAGTTGATACACTCTATATAGTGGGATTAGCTACTGATTATTGCGTTAAATTTACGGTTTTAGATGCCTTGTCTCTGGGATACAAAGTGATCGTCATAAAAGATGGCTGCCAAGGAGTAAATATAAATCCTGAAGATTCAAAGCTTGCTTTTTTTAAAATGAAGGAAAAAGGAGCAGAAATTATTTCCAGCACGAAACTCGAAATTTAAACAAAATAAATCCGGGTTAAAAAACCCGGATTTTTTAATACTTTACTATCTGTTTTTTCTTTTGAAAAAATGAGGTGAATCTCCCCACTCTCCGTAAGCTATTTCATCTCCTACAGACTTTACCCTTCCAGCAAGACACCCTTTACACTGATCTGCTGTGTCATCAATACACGGCTTATCATTATATAGTTGGTATTTTGCCCTGTACTCGTCCTTTGTGGTTATTGGCATCAGAACATTTGCCCCGGCCTTTAAGCCTTTTTCTCTGCCTAGGGGATCTAAACCTTGGAGTGCCGTTGTGGCAGCTATATTGATATCTTTTAAATATATTCTAGAAAGAGCTATCATTTTTAGTCCCAGAGAGACACGTTTTTCTTTGGACATAACCTTATCTCTATATTCTTCTCCCATTGGAGTTTCGTCAGAAATTATATAAGGTCCCATCCCTATCATATCTACGTCCAATTTTTCATAAAAGAGCAAATCTTCCACTAGATCTTCAGTGCTTTGACCAGGAAGACCTATCATTACCCCTGTACCAACCTGAAAACCTATATTACGTAATTCTTTTAGACATATAATTCTATTTTCAAAATTGTGTTTACCATCTTGAGGGTGCATTTTTTTATACAGTTCTTTATTGCTTGTTTCAACTCTCAATAAATATCTATGTGCCCCGGCATCAAACCATCTTTTATAGGTTTCTCTGTTTTGCTCTCCCAAGGAAAGGGTTATCCCCAGTTTTCCACCTGAAAGTTCTTTTATCTCTTTTATTACATCTTCTACAAATAATATGAACTCTTCATCTTGTCTTTCTCCAGACTGAAGGACTAACGAACCATAGTTATTTTCATATATCCACCTAGCACTTTCAAGTATATCTTTTTTATCCATAAAAAAACGCTCTACATTGCCGCTGCTTCTTCTTATACCACAGTAATTACAGTCTTTTATACAGTTATTACTAAACTCTATAAGCCCTCTATAAAAAACCTTTTTCCCGACCTCTTTTTCTTTAATTTCATAAGCCTTTTCATATATAAGATTGAGGTCCTTAGGATCTTCTGTATTCATTAGATACAAAAGGTCTTCTCTAGTGAGCTTTTCTTTATTTAAAATCTCAGCTGTCTTCATATTTCCTCCATATCTTTCATCGTTTAGTTTATTATATCACAATCTTTTTGATTTTTGACTAGTTTTATAAATAATTTTTTTATCACATACAAAAAAGAAAAAAAGAGAGACCTAAGTCTCTCTTTAAAAGCAATATTATACTAATTCAATAATTGCCATCTCTGCTGAATCGCCTCTTCTTACACTAGTTCTTATGATTCTAGTATATCCACCGTTTCTTTCAGCATATTTTGGTCCAAGTTCAGCAAATAATTTTGCTACAACAGCATCATCTCTTAAGAAAGCAAAAGCTCTTCTTCTAGCAGAAAGATCTCCTTTTTTACCAAGAGTTACCATTCTCTCAGCAAACTTTCTTAATTCTTTAGCTCTAGTAACTGTAGTTTCTAATCTTTCTTCTCTTAATAAAGATATAGTTAAGTTCATAAGCATAGCTTTTCTATGGTCTGCTCTTCTACCTAACTTTCTATATGACTTATTATGGTTCATTACTCAGCAATCCTCCTTATCCTTAATTATTCAGAAGATCCATTCTGCGATAAATCGAAGCCTAATTCCTTCATTTTATCGAGAATCTCATCTAGAGATTTTCTTCCAAGGTTCTTAATTTTTAGAAGTTCATTAAGAGATAGTATAGCTAGTTGCCCTACTTCCTCGATACCAGCTTTCTTTAGACAGTTAAATGATCTTACTGTCAAGTCAAGCTCTTCTATCTTTAAGTTAAGAACATCTTCATCTTTAGAAGAATCTACTTCTTCTACTTCTTCTTCCTCTAGATCTCCTCTTAAATTCTCCATTCCGTTTCCTATATCTAAGAATGGATCAAAGTGTAATCTCAGAAGTTCTACTGCATAAGAGATAGCATCTCTTATAACAATACTTCCATCAGTTTCAACATTTAGAGTAAGTTTGTCGAAATCAGTCATTCTTCCAACCATAGTATCTTCTACGCTGTAAGAAACTCTTTTTATCGGAGTATATATTGCATCTACAGTTATATAATCTACAGACCAATCTTTTCTCTCGATATCTTCTGCAACAACAAAACCTTCACCTGTATCCACAAGAAATTCCATGTTTATCTCTTTTTCTGTAGTTACAGTACAGATAACCTGGTCTGGATTTATGATTTCCAACTCAGAATCAGGATTGATATCTGCTGCTGTAACTATTTTTGGTCCTTGAACAGAAAGATTCATTCTCTTTTCACCAGAAGTTTCAGTTTTTACAATTACCTCTTTTACATTAAGTATTATATCGGTAACTGCTTCTTTTACTCCCTCTATGATAGAGAATTCATTTAATACTCCGTCTATTCTTAGGCCTTTTATAGCCGCTCCTGGAATCGAAGATAATAAAACTCTTCTCAGGGCATTTCCAATTGTGTGTCCATAACCTCTATATAGTGGCTCAACAATATATTGAGCCTTAAAGTCATTTTCTTTAACTTCGGAAATATTAATACTTCTTGAGTGTTTTTCAATTTTTAACATTTAATCAACTCCTATATAAAGGATTTATTATCTAGAGTAGAACTCAACGATCAAAGCTTCGTTTAATTCAAAATCTAAGTCGTCCTTTGTAGGGTTTTGTAATACTTTCCCTGTAAAACTAGCTTTATCTACTTCCAACCAAGATGGAGCATTTGAGGCTTCTACAGCACTCTTGATTATTTCAACATTTTTAGAGTTTTCAATTACAGATATAACGTCTCCAACTTTTACTCTGTAAGATGCGATGTTTACTTTTCTTCCATTTACAGCGATATGTCCGTGAGAAACTACTTGTCTAGCTTGTCTTCTAGTCTTAGCGATACCAAGTCTATAAACTACATTGTCAAGTCTTCTTTCAAGGTACTGTATCAGGTTAAGACCTGTAACCCCATCTCTTCTATTTGCTTCAGCATATAGTTTTCTGAACTGCTTTTCCATTACACTATATATGAATTTTGCTTTCTGTTTTTCTCTCAACTGAATAGCATACTCAGTTGGTTTTCTATTTGCATTTGGTCTAGGTCCTCTCTTAGAAGATTTGTTTACTCCTAAAACAACTGGATCTATACCAAGAGCTCTACATTTCTTTAAAACGGGCTGTCTATTTCTTGCCATTTCTCTAATATTCCTCCTTTATAAAATTCTACACAAAAATGAGCTTCTACCTTTTACGATAACTCGATAAGTAGAGAAACTACACTCTTCTTCTTTTAGGTGGTCTGCAACCGTTGTGTGGAACTGGAGTTACGTCAGAAATTTTAGTAACCTCTAATCCCGCAGCCTGCATTGATCTTATACAAGCTTCTCTTCCTGAACCAGGACCTTTCGTTTTTACTTCGACTTTTTTCATTCCATTTTCAATAGCTACATTTGCAGCTTGCTCTGCTGCAATTTGTGCAGCAAATGGAGTTGATTTTTTAGTCCCCTTAAATCCTGATGTTCCACCTGATTTCCAAGTAATTACTTTTCCTTCAGTGTCAGTAATGGTAACAATAGTATTGTTGAAGTTTGAGTGTATATGAGCTATTCCATTAGGAATATTTTTTAATTTTTTCTTGATTTTAGCTACTCTTTTCTTAGCCAAGTTAAGCTACCTCCTTACTATTAAACTGTCTATCTGAATATAATCCACGTTTACTATCTCTTGATAGGTTTCTTTGGACCTTTTACTGTTCTAGCATTTGTCTTCGACTTTTGTCCTCTTACTGGAAGATTCATCTTATGTCTAAGACCTCTATAGCACCTGATGTCCATAAGTCTTTTTACTGAAAGTCTTACGTCCTTTCTAAGGTCCCCTTCTACTTTTACTGTGTCAATTATAGCTCTTACTTTGTTTAACTCTTCCTCAGTCAAGTCTTTTACTCTAGTGTTGAAATCTACTCCAGCTTCTTTTAAAACTTTCTGAGAAGTTGATTTTCCGATTCCATAAATATAAGTTAAAGCTATCTCGATTCTTTTGTTTCTAGGAATGTCTACTCCTGCTATTCTAGCCAACGTTTCTTCCTCCTATTCCGAAAATTTATATATTTGTTGATATAACAATCAACTAAACACTTTCTTCGGCATGCCCTGAAAAATCAGGTCGTGGCCCTACGGCTCAACATGCCTTTACAGTACCTGATATCAGTACTATAATTACCTTAAAAAAATTCAATCAAACAACAAATTATCCTTGAACTTGTTTATGCTTTGGATTTTCGCAGATACATCTGATTTTTCCATGTCTCTTGATAACTTTGCATTTTTCACAAATTTTCTTTATAGATGCTCTTACTTTCATTTCTTTCCCCCTTCCACATCCTGATTATGACTTCTTCCTGTATACTATTCTACCTCTTGATAAATCATAAGGTGAGATTTGTACTGTTACTTTGTCCCCAGGTAAGATTTTGATATAATGCATTCTCATCTTCCCAGAGATGTGACCTAGAATTACATGGCCGTTTTCTAACTCTATCTTAAACATGGCGTTTGGTAGAGATTCTAGAACCGTACCTTCTAATTCAATGACATCTTTTTTCGACATAATTCCTCCTACTAGACAGAATTTCATATTATTCTAACACTTTCACCATAAAAAGTCTAGTCTTTTTTGTTTTTTTAACTAGTCCAATTGACTCAAAATCACTGGTTTTCCTTCGATTATAGCAATAGAGTGTTCAAAGTGGGCTGATCTTTTTCCATCTTTGGTTACAGCTGTCCATCCGTCACCTAAAATATTCACTTTATACGAACCGCAGTTAACCATTGGCTCGATTGCCAGCACCATTCCATTTTCTATTTTCAAACCTCTGCCTTTCCTCCCAAAGTTAGGAATAGCAGGGTCTTCATGCATAGATTTTCCGATTCCGTGTCCACAAAAGTCCTTCACAACAGAAAAACCGTTGGACTCTACAAATTTTTGTATGGCGTTGCCTATATCTCCGAGTCTGTTTCCTACCACTGCCATCTCTATACCTATTTCTCTGGATTTTTTAGTAACTTCAAGCAACCTCTTGGACTCTTCATCTATATCGCCTACAGGAAAAGTTATTGCCGAGTCTCCGTAAAATCCATTTAATTCTGTAACAACGTCTATACTTACAATGTCTCCGTCCGTTAAAATCTTGTCTTCACGAGGTATCCCGTGTACGACTTCTTCATTTACCGATATACATGATCCTGCAGGAAATGGATTTTCAGGTCCTCCTACCCCTATACTGGCAGGAAAGGCTCCCTGAGATCGTATATAATCATCTATGATCTGATTTATCTCTAGTGTAGAAATACCAGCCTTTATATGCTTTGGAAGAATTTCTTCATATAGACGGGCTATTATTTGGTTAGCTTCTTTTATTTTTTTTATTTCATCTATAGTTTTATAAACAATCATATTTTAGTCCTTTCAATCCTAAGGGAACTAACCAAGGATAGAAACTATATCCTTCGTTACCTCAGCTACGTCCTTTGTACCGTCAAGTTCTGCAAGGACACCTTTTCCCTTGTAGAAGTCAAAAAGAGGAGCTGTTTGTGAGTGATACTCTCCTAGTCTTTTTTCCACAGTCTCTGCAGTATCATCTTTTCTGGTTATAAGTTCTCCGCCACAGAAGTCACATTTTCCTTCTTCTTTAGAAGGATTAAATTCCACATGAAATGATGCTCCGCAACTTTTACATACTCTTCTTCCTGTTATTCTTCCTACTATCATCTCGTCTGGTACATTTAAAGATATAACCTTATCTAGAGATATGCTCATCTCTTTCATAAGTTCTTCTAATGCCTCTGCCTGGGCAAGAGTTCTAGGAAATCCATCAAGAATAAATCCTTTTTTGCAATCTTCTTCTGCAAGTCTGTCTCTTATTATCCCTATAATTGTTGAATCTGGAACAAGTTTTCCTTCATCCATATATTTCTTAGCTTCTAGTCCCATTTTTGTTCCGTCTGCAATTGCAGATCTCAGTATATCTCCAGTGGAAATTTGAGGGATTCCGTATTTTTCGATTAAAAATTTAGCCTGGGTCCCTTTCCCTGCTCCTGGAGCACCAAATAACATAATGTTCATTCAGACACTCATCTCCTCTTTATTTTTATTTTTACACAGTTGTTATTATACTATAATTCCCTTTAAAATGCACTTTATTTAAAGCTTTTATGGGAATTACTGATTTTTTTTTTGATTTTTTTAAAAGCCAAGTTTTTCAACTTTAAAGCTTTATATTATATAAAAAAAGACACGGAACAAGCCGTGTCAGTGGTTTTATAAAAACCCTTTATATTCCTTCATTACAAGGTGAGCGTTTATCTGCTGTACAGTATCAAGTGCAACTCCCACAACGATTATGATCCCGGTTCCTCCGAAAAATACAGGAAGTCCCATTGAACTGAATATCGCTATAGGTAGTACTGACACCGTCGCAAGAAATGCTGCTCCTCCCCAGGTAATCTTTGTGACAACATTTTCCAAATATACAACTGTCTCTTCTCCAGGTCTTATTCCCGGAATAGTTCCTCCGCCCTGTTTCAAGTTGTCTGCAACTTTCTCAGGATCAAACATAATAGCCGTATAGAAAAATGAGAAAAACATAATCAAAGCTGCATAAGTTATTAAATAAACAGGATGAGTTTGAGTAAATAGTCTTCCTAACATTATTCTTCCAGGCATATCTGCTGGCAAGGAATTTACAATAAGAGATGGAATCATCATAAGCACTGAAGCAAAGATTACCGGCATTACACCAGCAGTATTTATTTTTAATGGAAGGTAAGTGCTTTGAGCCACTCCCCCTTTACCACTAAATCCTCTTCCTACATAGTGAACAGGTATATTTCTCTGTCCCAGTTGAATTATTACTATTCCTGCAACTGTTATAAGTGCAAAAGCTGCCACGATCACAAGTATCGGAATAAGGAACTTACTACCCTTCATATTTTGTACTGTTTGTACAACTGTTGATGGCATTCTAGATATTACATTTAAGAATATCAAGAGCGAGATTCCATTTCCTACACCTTTTAAAGATATCTGTTCTCCCACCCACATAAGAAACACTGTTCCTGCTGTAAGTGTTGTCACAGTTGTTGTTACAAATCCGAATCCAGGAGTTGTAACAAGACCTGCAGACTGAAGCCACATACATACACCAAATCCTTGTATCATTGCGACTACAATAGTCAGATATCTGGTCCACTGAGTGACCTTGTTTCTTCCTGATTCACCTTCTTTTTGAATCTCCTCGAGCTTAGGAATAATAACTGCCAGTAAACTCACCACGATGGATGCATTGATGTAAGGCATTACCCCAAGCGCAAAAATGGAGACTCTTTGAAAGGCTCCTCCTGAAAACATATTTATATAGCCAAGAAGGTCATTCTGAGCTGTCATTGATGATAACCTGTCAATGTCCACACCAGGAGCAGGGATGTGAGTCCCTACTCTGGCTATTAAGAACATCAACAGAGTGAAGATAATCTTTTGTTTCAGCTCAGGTATTTTGCCTATGGCATTTACCTTTTCATTGAATCTTTCTAACAAAGTCAAAACTCTTCACCCCGCCTTTTTACTAAAAATCATAACTATGGTGAATTTTTATTACTTGTTGTTTCCAGCGATGTCAGCAAAAGTCTTAACTTCTATGATTTCTACTACTCCACCTTGAGCTTCGATAGCTTCTTTAGCAGATGCAGAAATTTTGTGAGCTTTTACCGTAAGTTTTTTCTCTAAAGATCCTTTTCCAAGAACTTTTAGACCAGCCATCATTTTTTTAACGATTCCAGCTTCTTTTAAAGCTTCTGGAGTCACTACAGATCCTTCTTCGAATCTGTTTAATGTATCAAGATTAACAACTGCATAATCTTTTCTGAAAAGTGAGTTAGAGAATCCTCTCTTAGGCACTCTTCTGATTAAAGGCATTTGTCCACCTTCAAATCCAGGATGAACATAAGAACCTGATCTTGACTTTTGTCCGTTATGTCCTTTACCTCCAGTTTTACCAGTACCAGAAGACTCTCCTCTTCCGATTCTTTTTCTGTCTTTTCTAGGTACAGAAGGCTTTAATTCGTTTAACTTCATTCTTTTGTTACACCTCCTCTACATTGAGTAGGTAAGATACTAAATGAACTTTCCCTACGATATCAGGTGTTGCTTCTAGTTCTACAACGTTATTTATCTTCTTAAGCCCTAGCGACTTTACAGTTGCTATATGGTTAGGCTTTCTTCCGATCATGCTTTTTACAAGCTTAATTCTAAGCTTTGCCATTATACTTACCTCCTAGCTTAAGATATCCTTTACTTCTTTACCTCTTAAAGTAGCGATTTGCTCAGCTGTTCTAAGCTCTCTTAAACCTTCTATAGTTGCTCTAGCAACATTCCCCTTAGTTCTAGATCCTCTGATCTTTGTAAGGATGTTGTGTAGACCTGCCAACTCTAGAATTTCTCTACAAGCAGAACCTGCTATTACCCCTGTACCTTCATGAGCTGGAGCCATCCAGATTGAAGTAGCTCCCCATTTTCCAATGATTTCATGAGGAATAGTAGTTCCTTTAAGAGATACAGTGATCATATTTCTTTTTGCCGCAGCTATAGCCTTCTTGATTGCATCAGGTACGCCGTTAGCTTTTCCTAGTCCTATACCTACTTTACCGTTCTCATCTCCAACCGCAGCTAGAACTGAGAAAGATATAGTTCTTCCACCTTTTGTAGTTTTAGAAACTCTAGATATAGTTAGTATCTTTTCTTCAAATTGTTTTTCTTCTCTATTTACAAACTTAGACAAGTGATATCCTCCTCTCTACAAGAATTAGAATTTCAGACCTGCTTCTCTTGCAGCTTCAGCAAGAGCAGCAATCCTTCCTGTGTATACATATCCAGATCTGTCAAATACAATGTTAGTTATTCCTTTAGCCGTAGCTCTCTCAGCAATAGCTTTCCCTACTAACACAGCAGATTCAACATTTCCTCCGTGTTTAACATCTGATTTGATCTCTTTATCGATTGTTGATGCCGTTACTAATGTAGTTCCGTTAACGTCATCGATAAGTTGAGCAAAGATGTTATCGTTAGATCTATATACAGAAAGTCTTGGTCTCTCAGCTGTACCAGAAATTTTATTTCTGATAGATAATTGTTTTCTTTTTCTTACAGCTTGTCTGTCAACCTTTTTAAACAACTGACTTACCTCCTTTTTGTCAAGCTACCTTACGATTTTTTTCCTTCTTTTCTTCTAACAACCTCGTCCGAGTACTTAACACCTTTTCCTTTATACGGCTCAGGAGCTCTCTTTGATCTGATCTCAGAAGCAACCTGTCCGACTACCTGTTTCTCAATTCCGTCTATATGAATAACTGTATTTTTTTCTACAGTGAATGTTATCCCTTTAACTTCGTTGATAAGAACTGGGTGAGAGTATCCTAAAGATAACTCTAGTCCTTTTCCTTTTGCTGCTGCTCTGTAACCTACACCTACTAGGTTAAGAGTTTTTCTGAAGCCTTGGCTTACTCCTAATATCATGTTATTGATAAGGGCTCTTGTAGTCCCGTGGAGTGCTCTCATTTGTGGAAGATCGTTAGGTCTTTCTACAACGACTTCATTGTTTTCAATTTTTATAGTCATTTCTTTTGAAAATTCATTAGTTAAAGTCCCTTTTGGTCCTTTTACAGCAACTTGATTGTCTTCGTTAACTGTAACTTCAACACCAGCAGGCACTAAAATAGGTTTTCTACCTACTCTTGACATTTATTGTGCACCTCCTATGCTTATATTACCAAACGAATGCAAGTACTTCTCCACCTACGTTTTCTCTTCTAGCGACTTTATCAGTGACAATTCCCTTAGAAGTAGAAACTATGGCGATTCCTAAACCAGACAATACTCTTGGCATTTCCTCTACAGAAGAGTAAACTCTTCTTCCAGGCTTAGAAATTCTCTTAATTCCTTTAATAATTCTTTCTTTTCCTGAATATCTAAGATAAACTCTGATATTCTTTTTATTTCCATCAGTTATTACTTTAAAGTTAGAAATATATCCTTCTTCTTTAAGAATCTCAGCGATTCTTTCTTTTGCATTCGAGTGAGGAACATCTGCCTTTTCATGCATTACTGCATTGGCATTTCTTACTCTTGTTAACATATCAGCGATTGGATCTGTTAAATACATCTACGAAAATCCTCCTTCCTATCAATTACCAAGATGACTTTTTAATACCAGGGATTAAACCAGCACCGGCTAATTGTCTAAATTTTACCCTCGAGATTCCAAATTCTCTCATGTACCCTCTTGGTCTACCGTCTAATTGACATCTGTTTCTTTTTCTAACAGGTGACGCATTTTTTGGTAATTTATTAAGCTCAAATGCAGCTTCCATATCACCGTCATTTACTCTTTTTTTCAATTCTGCTCTTTTAGCAGCGTATTTATCGCAAAGTTCAGCTCTTTTGACGTCTCTAGCGATCATTGACTTTTTAGCCATTTACTTTAACCTCCTCACTAATTACTTTTTAAAAGGCATTCCGAAAGCCTTAAGTAATGCTCTTCCTTCTTCATCCGATTTGGAAGAAGAAACGATAGTGATAGACATTCCAAGTAGTTTATCAACTTTATCATAATCGATTTCAGGGAAAACTAATTGATCTCTAAGACCTATAGAATAGTTTCCTCTTCCGTCAAAAGCATTTGCAGAAACTCCTTCGAAATCTCTAACCCTTGGAAGCACTACGTTTACTAATCTATCTAAAAAGTCGTACATTCTTTCTTTTCTTAGAGTAACTTTTACACCGATAGGCATATCTTCTCTAAGTTTGAATCCTGCTTCAGACTTTCTAGCTTTTCTAACTATTGGCTTCTGTCCAGAAATAATTGTAAGATCACTTAGGGCTGCGTCGATAAGCTTTGAGTTTTGAGTAGCTTCTCCTACACCCATGTTAACTACGATTTTTTCTAGCTTAGGGCATTCCATTACATTTTTAAGTCCTAACTCTTTCATAAGAGTAGTAACTATTTCTTCATTGTAAAACTTATGATATCTAGAAACGTATTTAGACACTTACGTTATCCTCCCTTCTTATAAAACTTCTCCTGATACTTTTGAGTATCTTACTTTTTTTCCATCCACAAATTTAAATCCAGTTTTTGTAGGTTTTCCAGCTTTCTCATCAAACAGCATAACTTTTGATGAGAAAATAGGAGCTGGTTTAGTTACAACTCCACCTTGTGGGTTCATTGGAGTTGGCTTCATATGCTTAGTTACTACATTTATTCCCTCTACTACAACTTTACCTTTTTTAGTAAAAACTTGTAGTACTTTTCCAGTCTTACCTTTATCTTTTCCTGAAATCACATAAACAGTGTCTCCAGTCTTAACGTGCATTTTATTAGGTACGAATTTTATTTTAGGTCTAGCCACGATTGATAGCCTCCTCTCTGATTATAATACTTCTGGTGCAAGGGAAACTATTTTCATAAAGTTTTTAGCTCTTAGCTCTCTTGCAACTGGGCCAAAGATTCTTGTAGCTCTTGCTTCTAAGTTGTTGTTTAATACAACTGCAGCATTATCATCAAACTTGATGTAAGAACCATCTTCTCTTCTTAATTCTTTTCTTGTTCTAACTATAACCGCTTTTACTACATCTCCTTTTTTAACGTTTCCGCCAGGTGATGCCTCTTTAACTGATGCCACAACAATGTCACCGATTTTACCAAATCTTCTTCTAGAACCACCTAGTACTCTGATTACCATTATTTTTTTAGCACCAGAATTATCAGCAACATTAAGGATAGTTTGTTGTTGTACCATTAAAATATCCTCCTCTCACAATAATTGGGATTATTTAGCCTTTTCTATAATCTCAACTAGTCTCCATCTCTTATCTTTAGATAATGGCCTAGTTTCCATAATTTTAACTTTATCACCAGTTTTAGCTACATTATTTTCATCGTGAGCTTTGAACTTATTTGATGATTTCATTCTCTTCTTGTAGATCGGGTGTAATTTCATTGACTCTTCTAAAACAACGATGGTTTTGTCCATCTTGTCAGAAACAACAATACCTTCTCTAACTTTTCTATCGTTTCTCAAAATTCTAACCTCCTTCTTAGGACTTATCTATACAATGAGATTATCTTTCGTTTAAGTCAGTTTTAATTCTTGCAATGTCTCTTCTAACTTGTCTGATTTTAGCAGTGTTAGTAAGTTGACCTAATGAAAGTTGGAACTTTAGGTTGAAAAGTTCTTCCTTAAGCTCTTTGCATTTAACAACTAAGTCTTCAGTTGATATCTCTTTTATCTCTTTAGCTCTCATTAGTTTCACCACCATTCTCTCTTTTTACAATTTTACATTTGATAGGTAGTTTCATAGTAGCTTTTCTTAATGCCTGCATAGCCTTTTCTTCAGTTACTCCTGCAACTTCAAACATAATTCTTCCAGGTTTTACAACTGCTACCCAACCTTCAACGTTTCCTTTACCTTTACCCATTCTTACCCCTGCAGGTCTTGCAGTAATTGGCTTGTCAGGGAATATCCTGATATAAGTAGTACCCTCTCTTTTGAAAGTTCTGTTTATAGCTACTCTACAAGATTCAATCTGTCTATTAGTAATCCAATGAGGCTCCATTGCCATTAGTCCAAAATCTCCAAAAGCAACAGTATTACCTTTTTGTGCTTTACCTTTCATTCTACCTCTAAACATTTTTCTGTGTTTAGTTCTTTTAGGCATTAACATGGTTACTTGTCGCCTCCTTCCTTCTTACTTGGAAGAACTTCTCCATGGAAGATCCAAACTTTAATTCCAAGCGCTCCGTAAGTTGTTTGTGCTGTCGCTGTTGCGTAGTCAATGTCAGCTCTTAGTGTGTGTAGAGGTACTTTACCTTCCACTACCCATTCGCTTCTTGCTATTTCAGCACCATTAAGTCTTCCAGAAGCCATGATTTTTATACCTTTAACTCCTGCTCTCATAGCTCTCATTACAGCTTGATTGATCGCTCTTTTATAAGCAACCCTTCTCTCAATTCCAGTTGCGATGTTTTCAGCAACAAGAACTGCATCTGTATTGAACCCTTTCTCTTCTTGTACTTTTATTGTAAGCTTCTTTCCAGTCAGTTTTTCTAACTTTCTCTTAAGAGACTCTATTTCCGCACCTTTTCTTCCGATAACTATACCAGCTTTTGCTGTATGAATAAAAACTACCACGTGTGAAGGTGAAGTTCTTTCTATTCTGATCTTAGAAACTCCTGCGTGAAAATAAGTCTTCTTAATAACTTCTCTGATAGTTATATCTTCATGGAAGTACTTAGCATATTCTTTTTTATCTGCATACCAGTTAGAGTCCCAAGTTCTTGTTATTCCAAGTCTTAACCCTCTAGGATCTACCTTTTGTCCCACAGTCTTACCTCCTTAAACTACTTTTCAGATACTGCTACTACAATATGTGCTGTAGGTTTTCTGATTATATCAGCTCTTCCCATAGCTCTTGGCATGATTCTTTTAAGAACCGGACCTTGATTTACCATTATTGTAGATACAACTAATTTTTCTTCATCCATATCAAAGTTATTAGTCGCATTAGCAATCGCTGATGCTAATGTTTTTTTGATAACCGTCGCAGCTTTTTTGTTTGCGAACTGTAATATATCTAACGCTTCTAAAGCTGATTTACCTCTCACTAAGTCAGCTACTAGTCTAGCTTTTTGAGGAGATAGTCTTACATATTTGGTCGTTGCTCTAGCTTCCACTAGTCGCACCTCCTTTATCTCTCTAATATATTGATAACTTTACTTACTTCTTCTTTTTCTTCCTATCTACACCGTGACCATAGTAAGTTCTTGTTGGAGCAAATTCTCCCATTTTATGTCCTACCATCTGTTCAGTCACGTGTACTGGTATATGTTTTTTTCCGTTATATACTCCAAAAGTCAAACCGATGAAGTTAGGAAATATTGTCGATCTTCTTGACCAAGTTTTAATTACTGCTTTTGTATTTTCAGAAGCGATTGCCTCTTCAACTTTTTTCATTAAGTGGTGGTCACAGAAAGGTCCCTTTTTTAACGATCTTGCCATTACGTGTTAGCCTCCTCTCTCGAAAATTACTTTTGGTTTCTTCTTCTTACGATAAATTTATCCGAAGATTTCTTTCCTCTAGTTTTGTATCCAAGTGTCGGTTTACCCCAAGGAGTAACTGGTCCTTTTCTACCAACAGGTGTTCTTCCTTCTCCACCACCGTGAGGGTGATCAACCGGATTCATTACAGATCCTCTTACATGAGGTCTTCTACCCATATGTCTGTTTCTACCAGCTTTACCGATGTTAACTAGTTGGTGTTCAGAGTTCCCTACTTCACCAATAGTAGCCATACACTCTTTGTGGATAAGTCTAACTTCTCCAGAAGGTAGCTCTACATGACAGTAAGTTCCTTCTTTTGCCATAAGTCTTGCAGCTGTTCCTGCAGATCTTACTAGCTGTCCACCTCTTCCAATTTGAAGCTCTAGGTTATGGATCTGTGTACCCACAGGCATATCCTTAAGTTTCATAGCATTTCCTGGCTTAACTTCAGCGTTTGAACCAGCCATTACTACGTCACCCTTCTTTAGTCCTTTAGGTGCAAGTATGTATCTCTTTTCTCCATCAGCATAAAATAGTAGAGCTATGTTAGCTGTTCTGTTTGGATCATATTCAATAGATGCTACTCTTGCAGGTATATCTAGTTTGTTTCTTTTGAAATCTATTAGCCTGTAAAGTCTTTTGTGTCCTTTTTGTCTATTTCTAGCTGTTCTGTGCCCGTAGTTATCTCTACCATAAGCAGATTTTAAAGGTACAGTTAAAGACTTTTCAGGTCTTACCATGTCTAACTCTTTGTTGACAATTTTAGACATATGTCTTGTACCGTTAGTCATAGCTTTCATTTTTTTGATTGCCATTTCTCTTTAACCTCCGAAAAAAAATTTTCGATAATTAGACCTATAATTATCTTTAATCCGTTCATCTAAATCCTTAAATTATAGATTAAACATTTTGAAAGTAAGTTATTGTATTACCTTCAGCAAGCTTTACTACAGCTTTTTTCTTAGCCTGTGTATTGTAAAGTTTTGCTCCGTGTCTTTTCACAACAGATTTAACGTTGAGAGTAGCTACAGATTCAACCTTTACGTTAAAAATTTCTTCCACAGCTTTTTTGATTTGAATTTTATTTGCTTTAGGTGTTACTTCAAATGTATATCTGTTGAACTCTCTTCTTAGAAGTTCAGTTTTTTCTGTGATGATTGGTTTCTTTACTATATCATAAACAGTCATTATCCAAGCACCTCCTCAATAGTAGCTAGTGCTTCTTTTGTTATGATCACCTTATTTTGCTTAAGAAGCCAGTAAACACCAAGTTCATTTGGTTGAAGAACAACCGCATTTTCAAGGTTTCTAGCTGATAGATACAAATTGAAATCTGCATCGTTAGCAAGATCATTAACAACAAACAGTTGCTTCGTGTTAGCTTCTAAAGCTTTTGTCAGAGCCATTATAGTCTTTGTTTTAGGTGCTTCGATAGCGCCATCTAAAACTACAATGCTTCCTTCTGCAACTTTAGCAGATAAAGCTGACTTAAGTGCAACCTTTCTAACTTTTTTGTTAACTTTCTTTTCGAAAGATCTAGGCTGAGGTCCGAATGTAACTCCTCCACCTACCATGTGAGGGGCTCTTGTAGAACCTTGTCTAGCTCTACCTGTACCTTTTTGTTTGAAAGGCTTTCTTCCTCCACCTCTAACCATTGCTCTCGTTTTCGTAGCAGCAGTTCCTTGTCTGGCAGCTGCTAGTTCAGCAGTCAACACTTCATGAAGCACCGCTTTGTTTGGCTCGATTCCGAACACTGTATCTTTAACTTCAAGAGTTCCAGTTTGATCTCCTGCTAAGTTATATATGTTTAAAACTGCCATCATTTTCCTCCTTCCTCAAATCTACTAACCAGTTATTTTTTTATAGCTGGCTTCACTACAATGTAACCGTTCTTCGGTCCAGGAACCGCACCTTTTATTAGTAATAAATTGTTTTCTACATCAACTTTTACTACTTTTAAGTTCTGAACTGTTACTGCAGCGTTTCCATATCTTCCAGCCATCTTTAGACCTTTCAATACTTTTGAAGGGAACGATGATTGTCCGATAGAACCTCCAAGTCTGTGGTTTCTAGAAACCCCGTGAGTGGCTCTGTTTCCTGAGAAGTTATGTCTTTTCATAACACCTGCAGTACCTTTACCTTTAGAAGTTCCTTTGATATCTACAAACTCGACACCATCTAATATGTCAACTTTGATTTCTTGTCCTAATTCATATCCCTCTACTGAATCAGCCTTGAGCTCTCTAACAAATCTTAAAGGTTTAACACCAGCCTTGTTAAAGATACCCATCATTGGTTTAGTAGTGTTCTTTTCTTTCTTTTCGTCAAATCCTAATTGAAGAGCAGTGTACCCGTCTTTTTCCTCAGTTTTTTTCTGAAGAACAAAGTTAGGACCCGCCTCTACAACTGTTACTGGAACAAATTTTCCATTTTCGAAAATTTGTGTCATTCCAATTTTTTTAGCTAAAATTCCTGCCATTCTTTTACCTCCATCAAATAATATATTGGTTGACAACTTCTCCTCGTGGTTCCACGACTTAACTTTTAAAAAAAGTACCGCCAACTTGTATTATTCTGTAAGGATAACTATAAGTTTCAAAAGAATTTTGTCTTTAAAAACCCCAATTACCCGATAATCAGCTGATCCGCGCTCTTTTTCGTCAGAAATTAAGCTTGCTTAATTTCGATTCCAACACCAGCTGGTAAGTTAACCGCTGTTAATGAAGAGATTGTCTTCTGGCTTGAGTTTTTGATCTCTACCATTCTTTTATGCACTCTCATTTCGAACTGCTCTCTAGCATCTTTGTTCACGTGTACAGATCTAAGTACTGTGTACTTTTTAATCTTTGTTGGTAGTGGCATAGGTCCTGCGATTTCCGCCCCAGACTTTTTAGCAACTTCAGCAATTCTCTTAGCTGATTGATCCAACAATGCGTGATCATAAGCTTTTAAATAGATTCTTAATTTATTAGAAGCCATCTATCTCTTGCACCTCCTGTAAAATTTATCAATAGGTCAGGGATGTCAAACATCCTCTGCTCACACACTTTAGAGATTATATCACACTCTCCAAAAATAACAAAGTCTTTTTTGAAAAGAATAATTAAGTTTTCAACTTTTATCTCAAACAATGCTCCAAAACAAATTTTATCGGGGAAACACGAGCTTCCCCGATAATTTTCATTTTAATATTTTATTATTTAGTGATTGTAGCAACTACTCCAGAAGCTACTGTTCTTCCACCTTCTCTTATTGCGAATCTTAGTCCTTCTTCCATCGCGATTGGGTGAATCAGTTCTACTGTCATCTCTACGTTATCTCCAGGCATTACCATCTCTACTCCTTCTGGTAAGTTGATTGCTCCTGTGATATCTGTTGTTCTGAAGTAGAATTGTGGTCTGTATCCTGTAAAGAATGGAGTATGTCTTCCTCCCTCTTCTTTTGTTAGTACATATACTTCTGATGTGAATCCTGTATGTGGAGTGATTGTTCCTGGCTTAGCAAGAACTTGTCCTCTTTCTACGTCTTCTTTCTTGATTCCTCTTAGTAGTGCTCCGATGTTATCTCCGGCTTCTCCTTGATCAAGAAGCTTTCTGAACATCTCTACTCCTGTACAAACTGCTTTTTGTGTGTCTTTGATTCCGATTATTTCAATCTCTTCTCCGACTTTGATTATTCCTCTTTCTACTCTTCCAGTTACAACTGTTCCTCTACCTGTGATAGTGAAAACATCTTCTACTGGCATTAGGAATGGCTGATCTACTGCTCTTTCTGGTGATGGAATGTAAGAATCTACTGCATCCATAAGTTCTTCGATCTTAGCTACCCATTGAGCTTCTCCGTTAAGAGCTCCTAGTGCTGATCCTGCTATTACAGGAATGTCGTCTCCTGGGAATCCGTAGTCTGATAGAAGTTCTCTTACTTCCATCTCTACTAATTCTAGTAACTCTTCGTCATCTACCATATCTGCTTTGTTTAGGTATACTACGATGTAAGGTACTCCTACCTGTCTTGAAAGAAGGATATGCTCTCTTGTTTGAGGCATTGGTCCGTCTGCTGCTGATACTACTAGGATAGCTCCATCCATCTGAGCTGCTCCTGTGATCATGTTCTTTACATAGTCAGCATGGCCTGGACAGTCAACGTGAGCGTAGTGTCTGTTTGCTGTTTCATACTCGATATGAGCTGTATTGATTGTGATTCCTCTTTCTCTCTCTTCTGGTGCCTGGTCAATGTTTGCAAAGTCTACTTTCTTTGCTAATCCTTTGTCAGAAAGTACTTTTGAGATTGCTGCAGTTGTTGTTGTCTTTCCATGGTCAACGTGTCCTATTGTTCCTACATTTACATGGGGTTTTGATCTTGAAAATTTTTCCTTAGCCATTTCAATCCTCCTAAAAAATTAAAATAATAATTATTGTGTATTTCTTAATAGGCACCCACTTTTAGGTGGGCACCTTCTGGATATATAGTCCTTTAAGTAAAAAAGAATTACTTCCCTCTTGCTTCTTGGATACTTTTTTGAATGCTAGCAGGTACCTGAGCATATTCAGAAAATTCCATTGCATAAGTAGCTCTTCCTTGAGATTTAGATCTAAGATCAGTTGCATAACCAAACATTTCTGAAAGTGGTACTTTTGCATCAATGATTTTAGCTCCATTTCTATCTGTCATTCCAGAAACCATTCCTCTTCTAGAGTTAAGATCTCCTATAAGGTCTCCCATATACTCTTCTGGAGTAGTAACTTCAACTTTGAAGACAGGCTCAAGAATTACAGGGCTACATTTAGCAGCAGCCTGCTTAACTGCCATAGAACCGGCAATTTTAAATGCCATTTCTGATGAATCGACTTCATGATATGATCCATCATAAAGTTCAACTTTTACATCTTCCATTGGGTATCCTGCTACGACTCCACTTTCAAGAGCCTCTTTACATCCTCTTTCCACTGCAGGGATGTATTCTCTAGGGATAGCTCCACCTGTAACTTTATTGATAAACTCAAATCCTTTTCCTGGATTTGGTTCTACTTTTATCTTAACGTGTCCATACTGACCTCTACCACCTGACTGCTTAGCGTATTTAACGTCATGGTCGATATTAGTAGTGATTGTTTCTCTGTATGCAACTTGAGGTTTTCCTACGCTAGATTCAACGTTGAATTCTCTTTTCATTCTATCCACAAGGATTTCTAGGTGAAGCTCACCCATTCCAGATATGATAGTTTGACCTGTTTCTTCGTCAGTTTGAACTCTGAATGTAGGATCCTCTTCTGCCAATTTACCAAGGGCAATTCCCATTTTCTCTTGGTCAGCTTTTGTCTTAGGCTCAACCGCTACTGAGATAACAGGCTCAGGGAACTCCATTTTCTCAAGTATGATTGGTTGACTCATATCACATAGAGTGTCTCCAGTGGTAGTTTCTTTCAGACCAACCGCTGCTGCGATATCTCCACAGTAAACTACACTTAACTCTTCTCTGTTGTTTGCGTGCATTTGTAGGATTCTTCCTACTCTTTCTTTTTTACCCTTTGTCGAGTTAAGAACTGAAGTTCCCTTCTCTATGATTCCTGAATAAACTCTAAAGAAAGCAAGTTTCCCTACAAAAGGGTCAGTCATAATTTTGAAAGCAAGAGCTGAGAATGGCTGCTCGTCTCCAGGCAATCTTTCCATCTCTATTTCATCATTTTTAACGTCAGTTCCCTTTATAGCTCCAATATCAAGTGGAGAAGGCATAAGATCAACCACTGCGTCCATTAGAGGTTGAACACCTTTGTTTTTAAATGCTGTTCCACAAGTTACAGGAACAATTTCATTTGCTATAGTTGCTTTTCTAAGACCAGCTCTAAGCTCATCTTCGCTGATTTCATCTCCACCGAAGAATTTCTCCATAAGATCATCATCAGTTTCAACTATAGATTCAATCATAAAGTTTCTAGCTTCTTCAGCTTTGTCAGCCAGTTCAGCTCTGATATCTACAACTTGAAAATCCTGTCCAGTTGCAGTATCTAAAGGCCAAATGATCTCTTTCATTTGAATAAGATCTATGATCCCTTCAAAATTTTCCTCTGCTCCGATTGGAAGCTGAATAGGAACTGCATTTGATCCTAATTTTTCTCTGATATCATTTACACACATATCAAAGTCTGCACCGACTCTATCCATTTTGTTGAAGAAAGCCATTCTAGGAACTTCGTACTTATCTGCCTGTCTCCAAACTGTTTCAGATTGAGGTTGAACTCCATCAACAGCTGAGAACACAGCTACTGAACCATCAAGAACTCTTAAAGATCTTTCCACCTCTACAGTAAAGTCCACGTGCCCTGGTGTGTCTATTATATTTATCCTGTGATTTCTCCAGAAACAAGTTGTTGCCGCAGAAGTGATAGTGATCCCTCTTTCTTGCTCTTGTTCCATCCAGTCCATTGTAGCCGCACCATCGTGTACTTCACCAATTCTATGAGTTATCCCTGTGTAAAGCAGGATTCTTTCAGTAGTGGTTGTCTTACCCGCATCGATATGGGCCATGATACCAATGTTTCTTGTCATACCTAAAGAAACTTTTCTAGCCATCTGGTTTTGCCCTCCTTAAAAGATATAATCCTAAATTAAGATATTACCACTTATAGTGTGCGAAAGCTCTGTTTGCTTCGGCCATTTTATAAGTATCCTCTTTCTTCTTAACAGTTGCACCTTCATTGTTTCCTGCTGCGATTAATTCAGCTGCAAGCTTTTCCATCATACCGTATTCTTTTCTCTGTCTTGTGTATGTTGTTAACCATCTAAGTGCTAGAGTTTGTTGTCTCTCTATTCTCACTTCTACTGGTACTTGGTATGTAGCTCCACCTATTCTTCTAGATCTAACTTCTACTTGCGGCTTGATGTTGTCTATAGCTGTTTTGAATACTTCGTATCCTTCTTGACCAGTTTTTTCTTTAATTAGGTCCATCGCTCCGTAAAAGATAGTTTCTGCAAGTGATTTTTTTCCATCTAACATTATCGAATTGATAAATTTAGTTACAACTTTATCTCCATACCTAGAATCAGGTAATACATCTCTCTTTACTGCTGCTCTTCTTCTTGACATATCTTATTTCACCTCCCGAAAATTAAGCTTTTTTAGCTCCATATTTTGATCTTGATTTTTTTCTGTTTGCAACACCAGCAGTATCTAAAGCTCCTCTGATAACTTTATATCTTACCCCTGGTAAATCTTTTGTTCTTCCACCTCTTACAAGTACAATCGAGTGTTCTTGTAAGTTGTGTCCTTCACCTGGAATATACGTAGTAACCTCGATTCCATTTGTAAGCTTTACTCTTGCAACCTTTCTAAGTGCTGAGTTTGGCTTCTTTGGAGTACTTGTGTAAACTCTTATACAAACTCCTCTTCTTTGTGGGTTACCGTGTAGCGCCGGTGACTTTTTAGCTTCTTCTAAAGTCGCTCTTCCTTTTTTTACTAATTGATTTAAAGTAGGCATTTTACCCTCCTTCCGAATTTTAAATTAAAAATTTAATTATAACTTGAACATTATACTGACTTTGTTTCAAAAAGTCAACACTCAAAAAAACACTCAGTGTTTTAAGAGAAAAATTATAGATAATCTTCAAAAAATAATTTCCCAGATACTTTTTTGTTGTCCAAAAAATATTATAACATATTTTTTATTTTACAACTATATTTTTTGTTTTAATTTTTACTCTGAAATTTCAGATAGTTCTTCTTGTACTGCTTCCCACTCTTCCATAGTCTTTGTTATTTTATCATCTATTAGATCTAGTTCTTTTTGGATATCCATTAATGTCTCAAGATTATTTATTTTTCCTGCCTCATGATATCTTTCTTCCAAGATGCTTTTTTCCAATTCTAGCCCCTCTATACCCTCTTCAAGTTTTTGACCTTTTCTCTCTAAAGATCCTATCCTATTTTTTATTTTTTTCTGTTCCTCATAATCAATATTCCCCTGGGTATCTTTTTCATTTACTTCAGAGTTACTCTTATAGGCCTCATAGTCTCCCTTAAAAAGAGTGCTGCCGTCTTTTGTAATTTCATATATCTTATTGACTACACTTTCTAAAAAATGTCTGTCGTGGGAAACCACAATTAAAGTTCCGTCATACTCTTCTAAAGCGGATTCTAGTATCTCCCTAGAATATATGTCTAGATGGTTGGTTGGCTCATCTAAGATCAGAAAATTTGGCTTATCCATAATAAGCCTCATCAGAGCAACTCTCGCTTTTTCTCCACCACTTAGAGTTTTTATTTTTTTAAAGGCATCATCTTCTGAAAACAAAAAACCTCCACATATGGATCTGGCCTGTTCTTCACTTAGAGGATAATTGTTAAGAAGTTCCTCTATAACTGTGGCATCTTCATTTAGTCCTTCATGTTTTTGATCATAATATCCTATTTTTATTCTTTCACCCCAGAGGATCTCACCGCTGTCTTTATTTTCCAAGCTGTTTATTATTCTCAGTATAGTAGATTTCCCAACACCGTTTTTACCGATGAGTCCTATTCTGTCTCCCCTATACACCTCCATGTTCACATCACGGAAGATCTCCTGTCCGTCAAAACTCTTAGAAAGATTTCTGATTTTTACAACTCTGTCTGTGCTGACGTTTTCCACCTGAAATTTAAGCTTCATTTTCCTGATACTGACAACAGGATCGTCCATTTTTTCCATTCTGTCTAAAATCTTTTCCCGGCCTCTGGCCTGCTTGGACTTAACTCCGGCCTTATAACGTCTTATAAACTCCTCGGTTTTTTTTATTTTATCCTGCTCTTTTTCATAGGATTTTATGGCTCCTGTGAGGTAGGCTTCCTTCTGTATAGTATAGTCTGTAAAGTTTCCTCTGTAGATATTTATAGTTTTTCTCTCAAGCTCAAAAACCTTATTTATCACATTATCTAGGAAATATCTGTCATGGGATATCAGTATAAAAGCCTTATTATAATCTTTCAAAAACTTCTCAAGCCACTCTATAGCATTTAAGTCAAGGTGGTTTGTAGGCTCATCTAGTATAAGAAGCTCAGGTTCTTCAAGGAGTATTTTTCCCAGAGCTATTCTTGACTGCTGCCCCCCTGAAAGATCTCCTATGACATTTTTCCAGAGGTTTTCCGGAAAATTCAGCCCTGTGAGAATCTGCTTTACCTTATACTCTACTGAGTAACCCTCTTCCTGTTCATACCTTGTTGACAGCCTTGCAAGTTCTTCCATTATTTCATCAAAATTATTTATATCCACAGCCAGTCTTTCATTTAGTTCCTGTATTCTTTCATAATCTTTCTTAAGGTGAGAAAAAACTGACATGAGCTCATCAAAAACCCTGTTTTCTTTGTTCAGATCAAAATTCTGTGAGAGATAGCCTATCTTTAGTCCGCCTTTTTTTGATATGGTACCCTGAATTTTAGTCTCTTCATCCGTATCATGGTGCTCCTCTTCCAGAAGTATTTTCACCAAGGTGGTTTTCCCGGCACCATTTAAGCCCACCAGACCAATCTTGTCCTTTTCATCTATTGAAAAGCTTAAGTTTTTCAGAAGAGTTTCCCCTGAAAAACTTTTGTGTATGTTGTTTATCTGCAATACAGCCATTTTTTTCTCCTAACTTTTAATAGGTTTTTCATTCTTTAAAATTATATCATAAACTATCATCTGTTCCAAGCTTTTGCAACCTGTACTAAATCTTTTAAAGCCGATTATGCTGCAATTAAAAAAGGGGCTTTCGCCCCTGAAACTATATTATTCCTTTTCTTATTTTAATATTCATTGAGATTCCGAGACCCAGTATGGCCCAAAATGTCGGCGCTACAGAAACTGCACTGTCATTAAACATTCCAGCCATAAGATATCCTATAACAGCTAGGCTGCATCCCAATCCCACAACCTCATATATATCCTCATAGCTGCTGTTAAAGTAAATCCTCAGGGAGTCTAGGCAATAACAGATCACCAGAAGGAGAAAACCAAAAAGGGAGATCCATCCTGTGTTTATACCTATCTGCAGGTACAAGTTGTGAGGCTTGGATACAAACATATAGGGGTTTCCATAGGATAATATTTTTCCAAAATAATCATTCTGTGGAAAGATTATTGGATAGGTGTCAGGGCCGAAACCGAGAAATCCAGACTTCTTTAACAGTGGCAAGCTTCTAGACCAAATATAGACCCTTGAAGTAGCCTTTCTCTGGTATCTGTCCCAGTTTTCTATCCTCTCTGGAGAGACTATCTCTTCGGGCTTTCTAGACCAACCTATAGTCTTGAATTTCTGGTTCTGAATCACCAAAGGAAATTCAATTCCATCATACTGAAGTTCTAAAATTCCATTTTCCTTATTTTCAAAGGAGTACTTCTGAAATTCAGGATCTTCTAGGCTTATCATATTTTTTTCAATATTTGAAGGTATTAGAGTTCCGTTTTCTCTGTAAAAAGACAGCTCTTCTTTGCCAGATTTTAATACAAGCTTCTTATCATAGCTGCTCACCTCTAAGGTATTTCCTATACTCTTAACCTCTCTCAGATTAACTTTTTTATTTACTTCAATGTTTTCTATATTGTCCCCTACAGCACCAGAGGATAAGAGGTTCAAAGCCAAAAACACAGCAAATGTGATAAGAGGAATTTCTAAGAGGAACATTTTTCGCTTCCAGATCTCTTTCCGACAAAGTACAATAAATACTATAAAGGAGGCTATAGTTGCATAAATACCCGCTCTAGACCTCCCTGCTAGAAGCAGAGCTAGATTAGCAGCATAGAAAAACATGAAAATATATCTTGTAAACTTGTCTTTAGATTTTAATATAAGCGGAAAAACAAACATGCAGATCATGACCCCATAAGATCCACTGTAGTTTGAATTTCCAAGACTAGCCTTCACATTATGAAATTTCGGTGAAAATTTTATCACCTGAGCCATATTAATATAACCTTCTGGATATGCCACCTTGTCTAAGAGACCTTCCTGAGGAATTGCAATTTTTGCTAAAAAAGGGATTTTGTAAATACTCATTCCCATAAATTCCGTTATTCCTGCAAGAGAAACAAAAAAACTTCCCATCAATAATATATAGATGAAATACTTCACATCTTTTTTTTCCCGTACAAAATTTATAACAAAAATCGAAACCGCTATATAGGAAAGCAATACAAATACCCCTTCATATCTGTTCCCTCCTCCACTAAGGGCGATAGGAAGAAAAGGAGAAAAAAAGGTAGATAATACAACTCCCAATCCATAAATAATAAGTCCCACATAGTAATGAGTTTTTTTAAGGTTTCTTTTTAAAATCAAAACAAAAAGCATAGATAGACCCAGAACTATTAGTACCCTAGATTTTTCATAGTGAAACATATCCCCTATAGCTTCTCCTAGAGGATGTGTCAGATACATCAAAGTCCCTGGTTTGGTGGGCAAAACCTTGAGTCTTACTAAAAATGGTAAAAATGTCAGCAGTGCGGTCAGTAGAGCAATCTCTATTTTTTTCTTCATAGGTCCTCCAAAAATTTTTGTTATTCAGACTCTTCTAAAAAAACTCTATTTTTCCTACATTTATAATTGATAAATATTTTACCTCTTTTATAAATTAAGTTTCAAATTTAAAAACCTAGCCCAGCTTTTCCAGAAGAATAACACAATAAGATTTGATCCCAAGTTCTTCTCCAGTAAAGCCAAGGTTTTCCTCTGTAGTAGCCTTTACACTCACACATTCTCTGTCTATATCCAGTTCTTTTGCAATGTTTATCCTCATGTCTTCTATATATGGTTTAAGTTTCGGTTTTTGAGCTACTATAATAGAATCTAAGTTTACTATGCTGTACCCCTTTTCTTTTATCAACTTATTTACATGTCCAAGAAGAACCATGCTAGATATACCCCTATACCTTTCATCATTATCTGGAAAGTGCTGACCTATATCCCCTAGAGCCAAGGCCCCTAGCATAGCGTCCATGATAGAATGTACCAGCACATCTGCATCTGAGTGCCCGTCTAGTCCTTTTTCATGAGGTATTTCTATTCCTCCTAAAATTAACTTTCTCTTTTCTTTAAATCTATGAACATCATAACCATTTCCTATCCTTAACATAGTTCCTCCTTCTGTTATTCTTTAATCCCAGTATTGAAAAAGAGGCTCTGAGGCCTCTTTTTTATTTCCACTCATGGTATATTCTCTCATAAAATTCCAGTATTTCTTCTTTTGTAACTGTGGATGTCCCCATTCTACCAACTACCACCCCTGCTGCAGTGTTAGCTATCTTAGCCGCCTCATACCAAGAGGCACCTGCTGCTGCAGAAAGTGTAAATACAGATATTACAGTATCTCCCGCTCCAGTTACATCATATACTTCTTTAGCAAAAGTCGGTATGTTTTCCACTGTATCTTGGAAAAGGCTCATACCTTCTTCACTTCTTGTAAGAAGAAGGTTGTCAAGCTTAAGTTTTTCCTTTAATTCTTTCCCGAGTCTTTCTACATCACCTATAGGATCAGCTCCCATGCACTCTCTAGCCTCTTTCATGTTTGGTGTCATCGAGGTAGCGCCTATATAGTTCATTGCATTCTTCGGTTTTGGATCTACAGTAACTATTATATTATTTTCCTTAGCCAGGTCTATTATTTCTTTTACAACCCTTTTAGTAAGAACTCCCTTGTCATAGTCAGAAAGTATAATAGCATCAATTTCTTTTATATTCTCTTTTACATTTTTTATAAGCATATCTTCCTGAGCTGTTGTGAGATCTTTTCTATCTTCCCAGTCCAGTCTCAGAAGCTGTTGATTATGAGCTATTATCCTTCTTTTTACAATGGTGGGTCTGTCTTCTGCTTTTACTATTCCGTCAGAGTTTATGTTTTTTCTTCTAAACTCGTTTGTTAGCCTCTCTCCGTTAGAGTCATCTCCTATAATTCCAAAAGAAAAAATCTTTGCCCCCAAGTCAGCCAGGTTATTCACCACATTTGCTGCCCCACCAAGTACAAATTTTTCGCTTTTTACATTGACAACAGGTACAGGAGCCTCAGGGGATATTCTGTCTACACTTCCTATTATATAATCATCTAGCATCATATCACCGATCACCGCTATTTTTATCTCTTTAAATCTATCGAGGATTTTAGTTAATTTCAACTTATTTACCATTATTCACTCCCTCAAAAAATAGTTTGCAAGTAATTATAACACGCTGTTATTGAAAAAAACAAGTTAGAATAAACCCTTCTAACATAAAAACTAACTTTATATAGTAAGTTTTATAAATCTATAATTTTTTTTACTTTATTCTTTAAAGAAATGCCTTCTGGGTACTTTTCAGTGGAAGAAATAAAATCTCAAGACAAATTCAATAATTTATAACAATTAAAATTAAACTATAACACAAAAAAAAGCTGAGATAAAATCTCAGCTTTTAATATTAGTCATTAAATATATTAGGTGACCCTAAGATTTGAGGTGTTTCAGGAACAGCTGGATAAATATTTCTATGGTCTAAAATATCACTATCCATTGTATGAATTTCTGCTCTGTTAAATCCCTTAAGATCTATTTGATCCTCTCTGTTTTCATCTGTTATTATCTCTGCTCTTATCTTTATATATATATCTCTTAATTCACTTTCAACAGCTTCGTTTCTAAATAGGAATCCTACAAATGGTAGGTCTCCAAGTAAAGGAATTTTACTGGTCACATTGCTCACATCTGCTCTTTTCATACCTCCTATAAAGAGGCTTTCTCCACTTTTAACACTTACAGTGGTATCTATATTTCTCGAAGCTTTTGAACCTCCGTCTTCATTATATGTTGTTGCATCACTGTCTGCACTGGTTGAAACAAGGTTAAAGTTGCTGACCTCTGTGCTCAATGTTAAAAGTATTGTATCCCCTCCGTCTGCTCCGGTTCTTATTATAGGTTTTACATTAAACACTAAACCGGCTTCTTCAAACATCGGAGTAGTCGTAGTATTACCATCGTCATCCTCTTCCTCTTCATAACCTACTATTACCTCTTCAGTAGTGCTAAACTCAGCCTCTTCTCCATTCAGAACAACTACTGAAGGTACTGCACTTATGATCATATCCTGGTCAGACTGAAGCATATTAATAGAAACTCCTAGGACATCATCGCCACCGTTAAAGCTTTGAGCAAACTCTATAGCAGATGAATAACCTGTACCTATCCCTACATCAGTACTTGTACCGAGAAAAGTTCCTGAAGTTCCATCTGTATACGTACTAGTACCATTAGAGTCATAAGCCCAGTCAAAACCTAAAGTTTCAAAAAGGTTGTCTTTAACATCTAATACCTGAGCTGTTATCCTAACCTGTTTCTGAGGAAGATCCAAATCCTCTATAAGTTTTTTTGCAGGTAGGATATTAGATGATGTTCCTTTTAATATTATCATATTCAATTTAGGAAAAGAAGATACCTCTACCTCTCTCATAGCTGATTCCACTACTGTTTTCACGTCATCAGGCAAAGCGTGTCTGAGAGTTACCCTTGTAGTCATGAGTTCTGAGCCAGAGTCATCTCTTATTGATCCCAACATTCTGTCGTTAGGTCCTTTTTGATAATCTGCCGTCCCTTCTTTAACTTCTCCCTCTTTGTAAATCTTGTCGAGGCTTATTTCTAGGAAATTATTTTGTCCTCCTTTTACTTCAAAGAGTTCACCTTCTGTTTCATAGCCGTTTTTCTCGGCCTTCAGGATATAAACACCTGGATTTACATTTTCCATTATAAATATTCCGTTAAACTGAGTATAAATTGGATTTAGACCGCTGTTTAAAAGGGTTACTTTAACACCGTCAAGCCCTTCTTCATACCCACTTGATTTTATTGTCCCTACAAGGGTATTATCCCCTGTCATATCACCTGTCATCTTAGAGAGTACCACTACATCTCCCACAACTTTCATCTTGAGATTATTTGTAACTTTCAGAGTATCTATTATCTCTTTTAAAGTTTTATTTTTCCCAAGATAAAGATCAAGAACTACTCCTGTTGTAGAGCTGTCTCCCACTACTGTTACTCCACTTGTCTTAGACAAAATGCTCAAAGCATCTGGCAACATTACATTTTTAAAATCCATCTCTTTGCTGTATCTTACTCTAGAAAGCCTGGCATCTAGTCTAGCATCTGAATAAGCAAAGCTGGTTACTAGAAAAAACATCATTATTGTCAATAAAAACTCTCTCCTCTTCATAATTCTACCACCTACTCCTCTTTTCTAATAAGATCGATGTCCCTGTTTTTAAGTCTGTAACCCTTAGTCCATTTGCAAGGGCATGGACAAAATATCCGTCACCGTCTATTCTCATTATCTCTCTTCCCCTTACGGTGTTTCTCCTTACTTTATTATCTTTATCCTTGTAGTAAAATGTTCCGTTCCAAGCTCCGTTCTTTTGTACTAGCAGTATCAGATCTGTAAATCTACTCTCCAATTTTTTCCTCTGTTCTGCCGCATCTGTGAGCTTATTGTCAAACATACTGCTTTTTGCATCTATAAACCTTTTCATTCCCTCATCAAAATTTTGGTCCGTCATCATCTCTTTCAGAGGATTTTTATCACTGAGTACAGTTTCTATAACCTCTTCTTCAGCAAGAGCTCCAAGGGAGACAAACACAAACAAAAACACAATCAACTTCTTATTCATTTTTCTCCCCCTCCTCTTCATCGTTTTGGAAAAAATAAGTTCCTATCTTAAAAGTGGCATTTAAATCATCCTGGCCGCTTTTAGTTATGTTAGTTGCTCCGTCTCTTAACGTTATAAGTCGTTTTGAATTTTCTAAATAGTAAAATAATGTTGATACTTCAGGAGCAGGACCACTTATATTGTATGCAAAATATTTTTTCTCGTATTTTAATTCATCATCTTTTAAAGGCTCCTCTACTTTGCCTTTTTTCTTGCCTTCTGCCTCTTCTTCACTCACTGGCTTTTGTTTCTTCGGAGCTATCTCAGGAGACCCTATAGATGAAAGCCCGATACCTAGATAATCCATAAGATCCTGTATCTCTCTTTTAAAGGTAGCGTTATTTTGATGAGCTGCTTTCTCAAACTGTATCTTTAATATAGCGTATTTCTCTTTTTGTTTTTCAAACTCCGCCTCCACGTCTTCCTGTCTTTTCTGTGTCGCTATAAATTTATCCTTTACTTTGACTAAGTTAGCCTGTTCTTTCTCATAGACTTTTTTACTATCTTTAAGCTTATTAATAGGACTAATGACCATAAAGATGATCATGATGACTATTGCAATCAAGGTCATTAGATAGATTAATTTTATTTTGTTCTTATAATCCATCTCTATATTTAGCTCTTTACCAAAGACATCCATAGACCATCACTCCTCTTCATCAGAGATCACAAGGCTAAATTCAAAAGCCATAACCTTGTTTCCATCTCTCTCTTCTATCTTTAAATAATCGTGTTTAACCTGAGAAAAATCTCCACTTTCAATAAGTTTATCTTCAAAATCATAAAGATTTTGTTCTGGTGTCATTTCAGAATTTAGGTATGATATCCCTTTGATCCTGACATTTCCGCCTTCATGATGCATAGTATCTACCCATATATTTTCAGGAGCAAGAGTCTGAATAGTGTATAAAACCTCTGATATTCTTGTCTTTTTGTCAGAAAAAATCTCTTCTATAATCTCTATTTTATCTGTCAAATCAGGTATCTTACCTATCTCTACCTCTAGTTTTTTTATCTCTTCCTGGTTAAATGCTATCTCTCTCTTTGTCTCATGGATATTTTTTTCAAGATTCTTTTGTTTCATGTGGATTCCAAAGAAAATAGCTCCATTTATCAAAAAGAAAACTCCAGCGATTAAAACAGCTTTTTTAAGGTTTTGTGATACCCCTAACTTCTCTTTATATTCCGGTGTCAAAAAATTTATATCTCTCATATTCATATTCATAACTAAACCACCTCATCCATAACATTCCCAAGGAGCACAGCTATCTCTTCAAATTGATAAGGCTCTAATTTGCTTCTGTTCTCCTCTTTTGATGTTATACTGTCTAGCTCAAATGGCATAACCTCTAGTTCAAGAGATTTTTTTACATAGTCCCTCAGTCCCCTTAAAAGAGAACCTCCTCCTACAAATACTAATTCTTCTACTATACTAGAAGATCTTTCTCTAAAGTAGTACTCATAAGAAAGTCTTATCTGACTCTCCAGCTCTTTAAATGCCTCTGTCAGTTCATCCATCATAGATTTTTCAGAAACCTCCAATATCTCCTGGTCTTGCTCATGGAGTTCCAACTCTATTATTTTTTCCTCAGCTTTTTCAAAGTTTATTCCCTTATAATTTTTTATAATATCTGTAAACTCATTTCCTCCCATGAGAATAAATCTGTAAAAATTCATAACGCTGTTATTCAAAGCGTATATCTTTGTAGATTCATGCCCTACATCCACTACCATTCTGTAACTATTGACATTTTCTTCTCTATCTTCATTTGATTCTATTCTCTCTAAAAGCATAAATATAGAAACGAAATCAGGAACTATTCTCAATACTTTTACCCTCAGACTCTCCAAGAAATTGAGAAGATAGTCTATCTCCTCTCTTTTTATAGTTACACAGAGAACCTCTTCACTGTATTCGTCTAGATTGATGGTGATTTTTTCTGTTAGATACTCATACTCTGAATATCCAGGTATCATCTCTTCCATTTCTTCTGAAATGAATTCATCTCGGTTTTCCATATTCTCCTGGCCGATTCTTATAAATTTCACCTGGAATTTCTGACTAGGTAAGGATAGTGAAACTCCATGACCCTTGAACCCAAGTCTTTCTATCATCACAGACAAAATTTCATTTATCTGTGTTTCTTTATCCTCATTTTGATTAAATTTTTCTACCAGCACATCTCCCACTATGCCGCCTTTTACACTTAAAGCTTTTATTCCCCGGCTACCTATGTCTATACTTCCTCTAGACTTTTCTTTGATTAGATTATCCAACCTTTCTCTCGCCCTCATAAACTTCTCTTTCATGCTTCCCCCTCCTCTATACCTTTTTACATCTTCTCTATGATCAATTCCTCTATAACCTCTCCACTGTCTGCATAAAGACCTTCAAAATCTAGATTTGTATCACCATCTGAATCACTAAACTTTATTATAGCCTTATGCACTGCCTTCATTTTAAAGTATGCAGTTCCTATAGCAGTGCCTGTGGCACTAGTACCTCCGTCAATACGTATTCTCTTCACATAAGTAGCCCTTACAAGCCATGAAGAGCCGTAATCTGTACCTATAGCAGAGCTTAGGACATCTTTTATTTTTGATGTCGTAACCCCATGTGTATATATCGCTACAGGATCCCCGTCGTCACCACTGCCTAAGACTCCGTCCGTATCTTTAACCAACTCAAGCGTCTCCAACCTGTAACCACCTACAGTCATTGCCTCCCTAGAGTCATCATCCCATTTCCCGTCATAAACCCACAACCTGTTTATCTTGTCATCATCTTCCTGCTGCCATTTTCTGTAGGCCAAAACAGGATCGCTCGAAACTGTTTTATTGAATGTGTCTATTGCAATGTATGGATAGTATTTATTAGCCGTAGTACCTAGTCTATAATCCCAGTTAGATGCAAAATAATTTATATAACTTCCAAGTCTTATCCCTAAATAATAGTATCCTGATTTAGGTGTTGAGCCGTTAACATAATTCATGGTATCCACCGAAGACATTGAACTTACTGCCATCGTGCTTACAGCAGGATACACATCCTTATCATCCCCCCTGTCATGAAGGGAGTAGTCATAAACTTTACCTTTTCTCACAAACTGCTCTGATACATAGGCATCATAGTATGCTATAGAAGATCCCATGTCTACATCATTTGAAACTTCTTCCCCTATAACCTTAAGATAAGCTCTCTCTCCTTTTTTCCCTCCCAGATAGAATACAGCAAGGGATATCGCCGTAAAGAAGGACAAAAGCAGTACTGCCAGCACTATTGCCGAACCTTTCTTCTTCATAGCCCCCTCCTAAAAATTATCTGACATATCTATATTTATTCTGGTTACTGCCGCATCTCTTATTTTATCCAAAATATCTCTTTTTCCCTCTATACTCTCACCAGTCATCCTGTCTATATCAAGGTCTAGGTATATAAGAACTACCCCTTCCTTGTATTCAAAATATTCATGGTCATCTGTTCCGTCTCCGTCATAATCCAGATCATCTATATAATCTATAAGAACTGTTTTGGATTCGCTTTCCGATGATATATACGAGTTCTCTCCTGGATTGGTTACATACACCAGACTCCTGTCATTGATACCGTCTCCGTCACTGTCAGTAGAGCTGTCTTCTATAATCCTAAAGGCGATATAGTTTTCATCAGGGTCATTGTCTTCATTCGGAACTAGAAGTTTAAGCTCTGACACTATTTCATCATATATACCAGTATAGGCAGTCAAAACCTGTACAGCCTCTGCATTTGTCCCAGATGAATCTACAACGTAGTTGTCGTCAATTCTAGAGGCCCTAACCTTACGTTTTATTATTTCCAAAATCTTACCAAACTCATAATCGATCCTGTTCTGAAGATTTATCCTGTCATAAACCATACCGTAGTTTTTCACCATGGGAGACATCATGAGCATGACTATGGCAAGTATTGCCACTGCCACTATACTCTCTATTACGCTGAGTCCTTTTTTCAACAGGATCACCTCCATTCCTCTATAGGTGAGATTACAAACTGCATCTCCACATCTTTATCGAAGACCCCGTCTGTATTTTGTGTATATTCAAAAATAACCTTTCCAAATATAAACTTGTCCCGGGTCAAACTGTCGCTCCCATTTGTTTCATCGGTATTTATACCCCCTGTACCGAAGAGTATATTATCACCGTCTTCTCCTGTTATGGGGTTTTCATATTTATCCTCTTCTTCCCAGCCTGTTTCAGGGTCGTCGTCTCCTGTGCTGTTTTTCAGTCTCATAAGTTCCACATCTGCCAAATTCATATATACAGTAAACTGAGCCTTGCCGTCATCCATCCTTAGACCCCGGCTGTTTAATATAAATATATTATCCGAACTGCTAGGACTGCTGATACCGTAAAAATCTTTTTCAAAATCATAGTTTTCTGTACGAAAAGCAGTTTTGTCATCTGTCAAAACCAGTTCATATGTTTCATTGAAACCGCTGCCTATCATTGATTTTACTCTATCATAGCCCCGGCTCTTTATATAATCCACCACTGTCGTTGTAAGCCTAGCAGCCTCCTCTTTTGACCCAGCTATTCTCTCTCCCCTGAGAGACGTAAAGGTAAAACCAATTATAGGAAATATTCCAAAGAGAAATATTGCCATGGCTATAAGCACCTCTATAACTGAGTAACCTCTCTTTTTCATATATTCATTCCTCCCTCTGATTTGACCTTAAGTATCTTCTACTCGTCCTATTGGATTTTCCTTCAAAAAATTAAAAAATGCACCCTATAAAAATAAGAGTGCACTTATAATTCCTCCAAAAGCTATAAAGGGACCAAAGGGAACCTCAGCCTTCCTGTCTTTTTTCTTGGTGATAATTAGATATATCCCATATACCGCACCTGCCACAAAGGATGTGGTGATAAATAGATGCATCCTGTAAAACCCCAGATAGCCAACAATTGACCCTATCCCTGCTGCCAGCTTCACATCTCCGAAGCCCAAGACCTCTTTTTTAAAAAGCCTCTCACCATAGCCGTAGATCATCACAAATAAAAACCCATAGGCAGCCGATCCCATAAAAGATCTCTCTATCCCCACACCGTTAAAAAAGGAGAAGCCGTAGCCAAGTAAGAGCAAGCCCAGGGTAAACCTGTCAGGGATATAATAATGCTCCCAGTCTATCCCCGATGCGATGACCAGTATAGAGGCTGCTATAATGAGTTCCGCCGTCCATATACTCATTCCGTACCGGTAATATATTGCTCCGAAGACAAGTCCCGTTATAAGCTCTACCAAGGGATACTGCACAGATATTTTCCCACCGCAGCTGCTGCACTTTCCTCGGAGAATAAGCACATAGGATATCACAGGTATATTCTCCCACCACCTTATCTTGTGGCCACAATTTGGGCAGTGGGACGGTGGAAAGGCTATGCTTTCCTTCCGGGGGATTCTGTATATGCAGACGTTATAGAAGCTCCCAAGGAGAAGACCCATAACTGCAAAGAAAAATATATCCATAAATTTTCACTCCTTATTCTTTATGTTATAAAAATATATTACCCTGTTAGTGGTAAGGATTACAAGTGAAAAATATTTTTACCAAAAAAATTAAAGTCAAAAGATTTTGTCACGAATGGACACTAATAAAACATAAAAAAATTTACACGAATAATAATAATAATAATAAAACCTTTTGGCCACAGAGGACACAGAGGAAAAGATGGAGTTTCACAGAGAGAAGATTAAAACACTTGTCACGAATTTACACGAACTAAATGCTGAATCAAATCTTAGATTCATAGAAAACCTTTAAAAATAAGGAATAGCTTTCAAAAAAAACAAGACAAAAATTAAGTGCATTTTTAAATACATCTCACATTTAAAAATCATTTTCTCTCTTGAACCCCAATACCTCACCTTCACTCTGTGTCTCTGTGGTAAATATTTTAATCTCCATAAAACCTCTACTGAAAACATTTGAAAAATTCGTGTGTATTCGTGACAAAAAATTAAAAAGGTTCACTCTGTGCACCTCTTTCCCTTCTCTGTGAAACTCTGTGGGCTAAAATAGGTTTTATTCATTAATTATTTCATTTCTTATTTTTTATCTTTTATATCCTATGATTTTTCCCAAAAGAAAAAGACTGCCGAAACCGACAGCCTTGAAATCTTCTTAATATTCTGACCAAAGATTCCCTTTTGTATCATATATTCCAGCATCTCCACTGGTAGCTCCTAATTTCGCTGATACTGCATCAGGGTCATAATTAAGAGTTATTGATCCTCCATAAGTAATTGTACCATCTGCATCCTCTCTCGTTCCTCCAACGGGAACAACCGCATCTTCATCAGGGTCTTCCTCACCTAGTAAGTAGGTAACCAGATTATCCTCCATATATTCCGAAGAATCATCTAAACTATCAATTAGGAATGAATCCGGTGAAGTCGCGTATATATAATCAACTCCATCACCTTCGTCTGCTAGATAGACATTGATAGCAGTTCTTACAGATCCCAGAGCAGCTACAGCCTTGGCATCTCTCGCCTTAGCAACCTCTTTTCTCAGTTTCGGTGCCAGAGTAGCAGCAAGTAATAAAATGATAGCAACAACAACAACCAACTCGATTAACGTAAATCCTTTCTTTTTCATAACCTTTCCTCCTTAGTTTCCCTTTGTGTGTTTTTATTTTTTCTTTCCCTGTTTCCGTTTCCTATGACATCCTTCTACTCTTTTGCCTCTCTTCTTCCTTTTATTTTTTTTGTTTTTTATCTTCTAGATACTTCAGAAGTTTTTCCTCTGCCCTCTTTTTATACTTATCATCCTTTGAGTCTAGAAGCTCTTTCCAGTAATATATGGATTTTTCCAGATACTGCCTTTCACCGCTTTCTTCGTATATTTTTTCATAGGAAAAAGCCAGAGTATTCATAAGAAGATCATCCCTCGATTCCTTCACTATCTCTTCAAATAACTTCAAAAGTTCTCTACTGTTTCCTTTTTTTCCAGCCACTGTTCCTGCCAGATATTTTTTCAACATACTTTCATTGGGGTTGTATCTCATTCCTTTTTCAAGTATACCAAAGGCCCCTTCAAAGTCCTTGTAAGTTCTTATAAATGCCAAGATCCCCCCGGTAAAACTGTAGTTTCTCACAAAATAAGGGTCCAGATAACTTATTCTCTCAGACCCTTTTTTCAGTGCCTCTATACCCTCCTTAGGATCACCTCCTAAGAGTGCTCCCGTCTTTACCACATGCCCCATCCACAGAAAAGACCTGGCAGTTTTCTTTATCCCCAGAGCCCTTGCTGCAAAGGTGTTTCTGTCCATTCCGCTTCTTTCTTTATAACTCTTACTAAAGACTTTATAATCTTCCTCTTTTAATCTTCCCTCCATGGCAAAGAGCAAAAGTATAGCCCCTATACCCAGTATAAAATAACTTTTTCTCATGCCACCACCTACAGTCTTTTTTTAGAAAAAGATGCCGTTGCGATAAAAAGCATAGCAGTCATATAGACAGCCATATACCCTGTCAGAAGCCATAGGTTTATATGAACATTTCCCAGGTAATCTCTGTAGTTCAGCAGATGAAACTTGGGAAGTACTGTATATAATATATTTAAAATTACCTCAAAAGCTGTCCCCTTTACCTTCTGAGCCACCTCTTTTAGCTCAAGCAGACCGTGACCAGCTATATATGTGGACACAGTGAACAAGATGGCAGTGACATAGGATTCTGATACCACAGAAAACATTATCCCCACTGCTGAAAGTAAAGATAGTTTAAGCCCTATAAATAAAAGAGATACAAAAAAGCTGCTGTCCAGACTGCCCCCCATTTTCCATATAAGGGCACAGAGGACTCCCCCCATTAGAAATACATTAAAAAATATGGTATACATCATACCAAGCAAAGTTCCTGTAAGATACTCTTCCTTTCCCACACCTTTTGTCAATACTAAATATATGGATTTCTCTTTTATCGCCTTTAGTACACAGGTGGCAGACAGATAAATCACTATAAACATCACCATGAACTCAGTGAAAAAAAGCCCTGTATCCCTTATAACCTCTACCCCCTCGTAAAGGGCTAACTCGTCCAAAAGCATAGTAGCAAATATCAGTATTCCTCCAAACATAATTATCCCGTTAAATATCTTATTTGAAATATTTTCCTTGAAAGAGTATTTCGCCATTGTCAGTATCTTAGTCAAGGTTTCTACCTCCTATTCTCTCTATAAAATATTTTTCCAGGGAAAACCCATCCCCTATTTTTTCCTTTAGTTTTTTCACGTCTTTGACTTCCACCAGCTGACCTTTGTGCATTATAGCCACCCTGTCAGCTAAGTTTGACACGTCATTCAGTATGTGAGTGTTAAATATTATAGTGGTATTCTTTTTCTTCAGAACCTCCATCATATCTATCACTTTTTTTCTGGCCAGTGGGTCTAGCCCAGACATAGGCTCATCTAAAAACAAAATTTCAGGCTCTCCCATTACAGACTGTGCAAGGCCAACCTTCTGAAGCATCCCCTTGGAAAATTTTTCCAGCCTGTCATTCATCCTCTCATAAATCCCTAGCTCCCTAGCCAGATCCTCAGTTATCTTTTTTTTCTTACTTTTGGGCATCTCGTAGAGTTCTCCGTAATAATTTAGCACCTCTTTCAGTTTCAGAGTCTGAGGATAATATGATATCTCAGGAAGATACCCTATTTTTTTGTAGTCCTCTCCCTTGAGATTTTTTTTCCCAAATATCCTTACCTCTCCCCTATCGGTTTTAAGTAACCCAAGCATTGATTTCATTGTACTTGTTTTCCCTGCTCCGTTTAGACCTATTATAGAGAATATCTCTCCTTTTTTCACTCCGAAGGACACACCCTCTATACCTTTCTTCCCCTTGTTACCTTTTATTTTCTTTATTATATCCTTTTCCTTGTAGTATACCGTTATGTCCTTTACCTCTATTATGTTCTCCAATTTTAAGCTCACCTCTATCTATAATGATATCTCTAAAAGTTTACCAGGTTTAAACTCTATTAGCAATAGAAAAGGAGGAGATAATTCCCCTCCTTTAGCTTGTCTAGGCTATAGTGTCTGACAGTGAGAATACAGGCAGATACATTGCCACTACTATGACTCCCACAGTGAGTGCCATTATCAATATCATCATCGGCTCAAATGCAGCCAGGGAGTCCCTTATGGTTTCCTCTAGCTCCCGCTCGTTAAAATCTGCAAGTTTTGAAAGCATTTTTACCAGCTCTCCACTTTCCTCTCCTACATCAACCATATTTACAACCATAGGAGGAAAAGAACCTGATTCTTCCAGAGGTTTTGCTATTGTATGTCCGCTTTTTATCTTATCCTTTACCTCTCTAATAGACTCTCCCATTAGTATATTCCCTACTGTGTCGGCCACTATATCAAAGGCAGACAGTATAGGCACTCCACTGTCCAAGAGAGTTTCAAGGGTTCTGCTGAACCTGGCTACAGATGCCTTTTTGAATATCTTCCCAAAAAGAGGTAGTCTCAGGATCAGACTGTGGGAATTTCTCTTCCCCTTGGGGGTTTTCTGGTATTTATACCCTATAAAGGCCAAAATTCCAACTCCCAGAAGTATCCAGTACCAGTTTTTGTTGAACCACTTACTTATCCCTATTACAAAAAGAGTAAGTGAAGGCATAGGAACTCCAGTGTCTGTGAAAAGCACAACGAAGTTCGGTATAACAAAACTCATCAGTAAAAATACTATTGTAAAAGACAGCACCAGTACGATAGACGGATATATCATTGCTGTCCTTATCTTCCCCTTTATCTCTTCGGCCTTTTCCTGAGACTGGGCTATCCTGTTTAGGATTGTGTCTAATGCTCCTGATGCCTCTCCGGCCTTTACCATACTCACATAAAGAGAGTCAAAATACTGTGGGTGCTTGCTCAAGGCATAGGATATTGATTTCCCTGAACTTATGTCCTGTCTTATCTCCCCTACTACCACCTTTAGTTTTGGTTTTTCACACTGTTTCTCTAGAACCGTAAAGCACCTCAAGAGTCCCACTCCACCCTCTAGCATTGTAGAGAGCTGTCTCGTAAAAACTGCTATATCTTTAGGTTTTACTCTATCAAATATTACACCCTTTCCCTGTTTGTCAGTAACTTTTTTTTCCTTCAACAGAGTCAGTTTCTGACCCCTGAGGAGCCTTTTCAGGTCCTCTTTATTTTCAGCTTCCATTTTTCCGCTGGTTTTTTTTCCCTTCAAACTCATTGCAGTATACCTGTATACTCCCATCGCCGACTTCCCCCCTTACATAAGAGTTACCCTTATTATCTCTTCTAAGGTTGTCTCCCCCAGAACAGCTTTTTTTATCCCTGTCTCCCTAAGTGTAACCATTCCATCTTTTCTTGCTATCTCTCTTATCTCCATTGTAGTGAGTCTACGACTCACAGCTTCCTTTATTTCATCTGTCAGAGGCATTACCTCGTATATTACAGAACGTCCGGTATAACCTGTCCCGTTACAGTGACTGCATCCTTTTCCCTTATAGAAAGTAATATTTTCATATTCTTCCGGGTCTTCACCGAGGGATTTTAGAAGTGTTTTTGGATCCTCGTGCTCTCCCTTGCAGTGTGGACATATCTTTCTCACAAGCCTCTGTGCCTGTATCATGAGAAGTGATGCCGATATTAGAAATGGTTCTACACCCATATCTATAAGTCTATGTATCGAACTCGGTGCATCATTTGTATGAAGAGTAGAAAACACCAGATGCCCTGTCAAGGCGGCCTTTATTGCTATTTCCGCCGTTTCGTTGTCCCTTATCTCTCCAACCATTATTATATCCGGGTCTTGCCTGAGAAATGTTCTAAGGGCGTTGGCAAAGTTGAGTCCTATCTCATTTTTACAATGCACCTGATTTATTCCCTTTAGCTCATATTCCACAGGATCTTCTACTGTAGATATGTTTACGTCATCTGTATTTATACTTTTAAGCATAGAATATAGTGTCGTTGATTTTCCACTTCCTGTTGGCCCTGTTACCAGTATTATTCCATAGGGACTGGATATTTTTTTTCTTATTATCTCCATGGCGTCCTCTTTGAACCCCAGTCCGTCTAAATCAAACTTCATATTACTCTTGTCTAGTATCCTCATTACTATCTTTTCTCCGTATAAAGTGGGAAGTGTAGAAACCCGGAAGTCTACTGACCTTCCTGCTATCTTTATTCTGAATCTTCCGTCCTGAGGAAGCCTTTTTTCCGCTATATCCATTCCTGACATGATCTTTATTCTAGATACCAGTCCGTAGATAAGGTTTTTCGGCATCTTTTTTATCTCCACAAGGACACCGTCTATCCTGTAACGGACCCTGATCTCATCTTCATAGGGTTCTATATGTATATCACTGGTTTTCAGTTTTATCGCCTTCATGAGAAGAGCATCCACTCCTCTTATTATAGGGGCACTTTCAGAGTCAAAACGATTTTCTATATCCTCAAGTCTTGTATCCAGAAATTCAAAATCATCATCTAAGGAGTTTTGAAGTTCAGCAAAAACACCTTCTACCTTGGCCTCGGTTTTTTTTGTCTTTTCCTCTAGGTACTCCTTTATTACGTCTGTTATATTATCCTCCAAGGCCAGATAAGGACTAACAATAAGTTTTGTCTTTAGATTTATCTCATCTATCAGATTGACATCTGTAGGATCTGCCATTGCTATTATTATCTTGTTAGATGTTATCCCTATAGGAACTATGTTTTTCCCCTCTAAATAAGCCCGGTCAAAAAAAGACATGGCCTCATTATTTATATCCTCTACACGGATTACCTTTCCCTTGACTCCTAGCTGGTCTGAAAGCTCCTTTAGAAGCTTTTCCTCACTTATATACCCCATGTCCAGAAGAATCTGTCCTATTTTTTTGTCCTGTTCCATCCCCTGATGCCTTATGGCTTCATCTATTTGTTCTTGTGTAAGAACATTTTTCTCTTTCAGCCTTTCACAAATAGATTTTCTTTTTCTTACGACCACCATGAAAGTTCACCCCTGAAGTTTAATTTATCATAAAATATATTTCTGAAATTTCTTCTAAGTATTATTTAAGATTTTATCATACTTTTCCTTCTTTCTTTGTTAAAAAAACCCCGGATACCCCGGAGTTTTTTCAATTATTTACCCCTATCCTCCATTTCTGTTATCTTAAAGGGACTTGGATCGCTGCTTTCCTTTACGTCATTATAATAGTCATCAGCTCCCACCGTTATGCTGCTAGTCCTCTGTCTGTTGCTTCCTGTTGTTCTGGATTTTATCTCCAGATCATCTAATACCGAAGCTGGAGGCGTAATTGAAGTAGCCGTACCAGGCCCAAAATATACATATTTTCTTATTACTATGCTATCTCTGAAATAATCAGTAGTTTCATTCCCGTCTGAATCCTCTGCAAATCCGTCTCCATCACTGTCTGTTCCATCACTTGTCACGTTATTATCTAGCCAGTCGCTCAGCTCTTTCCATGTATCTGAAGTCTTGTCACCTGTTTCCCTCCCAGAGGCTGTGTTGATTTCTGGAAAAATAACAGGGTATTCAGTTTCTCCTGTTGCTGTTGTTGTTGGCTTTACAACCTCAAATATATGAGTTATAACGTTACCGTTTATAAAGGAACTGGAAGTCTCATCATCATAGGGGTCGTCATATACAGGCCCCGCTATTATATTTACACCTTCAGCAGGAGTATATTCCTTATTGGCAGGGATACCGTTATTACTTCCTGTGTAACTTCCGATATCATCATAATCTATATATGTTCTGCCTTCTATTTGATCATTGGTTTGCACATCACCAACCAAATAACGTTTTTCCTCGTCTATTTTTATGTCGTCACCATTGTAATTGTAAGTTATATCTTCCAAATCATAGAACAAAACTAACTTTCCCGAACTCCATGAACTTTCGTCTCCGTTATAGGTCACCTTATACTCTAGTATTTTATAGGATCCATCTAAGCCTTCTCCTGCATTCCAAACATTATTAGTCTCGGTCGAAACCCAGTCTATACTCTTTACCCCCCCTATATCCTTGATGTATTCCAAGGCATCAGCTTCAGCTCCAGAAAGACTGCTAGGAACATAAAAACTAACCTCAAAGGATGAATCAGAAAAACCAGCACATGAAAAAACAAATATAAAAATACTCATTAGTATCTTTTTCATAACTTACCCCCTATACCCTTTCCTTTTCTTTGTCCTTATAGATAGCCCTTGAAGCCACATTTTTCTCCTTGTCTCCTTTGTCTATATAGCCGTCTCTGGCCAGTCCATCCAGGGCATTTTCAAAGGTCATCATACCGTACTCTCCCCCTGTCTCTAACATGGAATATACCTGATGCCCCTTCCCTTCTCTTATGAGATTTCCTATGGCAGGTGTGTTTATGAGCACCTCGCAGGCCAGTATCATTCCGCCTTTTCTGTTTATAAGTAACTGTTGTGACACTATCATCTGCAACAATTTAGACAGCTGACTCTTTACCTGACTTTGCTGTTCTCCAGGGAATATATCTACTATCCTGTCTATAGTCTGTATGGCATCTCTTGTATGAAGCGTGGCTATTACCAGATGTCCCGTCTCTGCAGCCCTTATGGCAGCTTTTACTGTCTCCTTGTCTCTCATCTCTCCCACAAATATTATATCCGGATCCTGTCTCAGTACATATTTCAAAGCTAAGTCAAAGGATACCATGTCCCTCCCAAGCTCCCTCTGGGTTATAATAGAGCATTCATCTTCAAACTCATATTCTATAGGGTCTTCCAAGGTGTATATCCTTCTGTTCAATCTTTGGTTCAGATAGTTCAGCATCGATGCCACAGTAGTTGATTTACCGTTTCCGGTGGCCCCTGTAATCAGTATCAGTCCGTCACTCATTGCAGTTATATCCTTTAGTTTTTCAGGAAGTCCCAGTTCTTTCATGCTAGGGATTTCCTTAGGAATATACCTTGCCGCCAGGGTATAGCTGTTTTTATCCTTTGATATATTTATCCTGAATCTGGCTTTTCCAGGTATCTCGTAAGACATATCAAAGTTCATATTTTTTTCAAAATTTTTCCAGGCATATTCTGTAAAAATATCATTGACTATTCCGTCCATCTCCTCTTTTGTCACTGGTTCCATTCGTCCGAAATAAGAAAGTACCGTATTTTTCCTCTGTATAGGTCTGCTTCCCACCTTCAGATGAAGGTCAGAACACTTATTTTCAGCTATGTAGTCAAGCAATTCCAAAAGCATATATCTCCCCCCCTTTTTAGTCAATTACAGTTAAGATTTTTATTATAATGATTTTCTTTCTCCAATCAAAAATTCACTTAAATTTATATCTGGATAAAATATAAAAAGTTTATTAAATATATTTTCACTTTTTAGATGATCGAGATATAAAGTTTTAGACTACTCTTTTTCCCAGGTTCCGCTAGCATAATTGCTCTCATCCATATCACTTTTAGGAAGGTAGCTATTAATTATAATATACCCCAGTGCGGTATTATCCCTCATATTTATCTTGTAAAGAGCCTTTCCAGAAGAGTTAAAAACAAATATATTTCTGTTTAACCCTCCAAATCCTACCAAAGTTGCATGTCCTGTATCGTCTATTTTTATCTCATATTCTGTATCACTACCACTTCCAAGTTTATAAGACAGTACATCCGGCAAAGTAATCTCTTCCTCTGTATTCCCCGAGCTGTCTTCTCTTTTTACAGCTTTATCCTCTATATTTATTTTTATTCTGTATTCCTCTCCTCTTTCAAAGGACTTGTGAGCAGTAACTCTTATTAGTTCAGTGATTGTACTCTTCACCTTTATCATTGCATTCTTCTCTGCCCTTCCGTTTATTTTCATTGTCCCAAAAGAACCCAATAAAAATACTATGGCAACTATTACTATTATTTCTACTATGCTAAAACCCTTTTTTTTCAAAACACCCACCTCCCATTATATAGTCTATTATGAAAAATTATGCTTTTCCTCGTATTTGCTTAAATAATTTTTACAAAAAATATAAAAAACAGCCTTTTCAGACTGTTGTACTCATTGGAGGCGACGGCCGGATTTGAACCGGCGATGGAGATTTTGCAGACCTCTGCCTTACCACTTGGCGACGTCGCCTTATTAAGTTTTGTGGTGCCCAGAGGCGGAATCGAACCACCGACACGGGGATTTTCAGTCCCCTGCTCTACCGACTGAGCTATCTGGGCAAATAATGGCGGGAGTGACGAGACTCGAACTCGCGACCCCCGGCGTGACAGGCCGGTGCTCTAACCATCTGAGCTACACCCCCATTATATGGTGGTCGCAACAGGACTTGAACCTGTGACCCCCTGCTTGTAAGGCAGGTGCTCTCCCAACTGAGCTATGCGACCCGATCAACTAGAGTAGTATAGCTTATATAACGGGATAAATCAATCCCATACAAAGCCACCCTGGAGTATTTAATTGGTTTTATTTCGTTAAATCCTTGTTTTTCTGTCTTTTTAGCCGCAATGTATTTTTATTCTTATCCAGGTATTTATTATTGGTACTTTCAGACTAAATCTCCATAAAAAATATCTTTAGAGCCATCTGGAGGTTAACCGGAAACCTCAGCATCCCCTTTATATAAAGAAGCTTTTCTGTTTTTGATAGATCATCATTCAAAAGAATACTTTCATACATTATATTCTCGGCTATGCTGCGTTCTCTAGAGCCTCTGTATATCTCCTCTGCAAAATAAATCTTTTCAATGTTCTCTAAAAACTTCCTGTTTCTCATAAAGTCCCTTAAAGATTTTTGAATATTTATTTTGCTTTCTGTCTCACCATCTTTTATATAATTTTTTATATGTAAACCTATCTCTGTGTAAGGCACAGGACGACTGAGATCCGTATTGCTTTTTTTATACTTTTCTATCTGGCCCACATCTCCAAAGAAAAACTCATACTCCTCTTTCGTTACATCCATTTCTTCAGGAGTTTTCTTTTTTATATGTACTGCAGTTGATCTTGATATTATCGTTGGAATTATATTCAGAGAGTGTGAGTTCAGAATAAAAAAAGTTCCCTCACCAGGTTCCTCAATTATTTTCAGCAGTGCATTTGCAGCCTCTACTCTTAGATTCTCCACATCCTTCAGTATAAATACCTTTTTTCTGCCTTCGTAACTGCTGCTAGAAGCTTTATATATCAGTTCTCTCACCTGGCTTATCTTTATTCCTGTGGGATCTTCCACGATTTCCACATCAGGATAGTTTCCAGAGTCTATCCTGAGGCATACATCACACTTGCCACAAAAATCAAAAGGTTCTTCACTACAATTCAAACCTTTGGCAAAAGCCAGGGAGAACTCCATGAGTTCGCTCCCTCTTTCACCATAAAAGAGGTAAGTCCCTGACTTTTTTTCCATTTTTATTTCATTTTTCAAAAAGTTTTTTGCCTCTTCGTTAGATTTTATATCATCAAACATTATCTTTCCGCCTTTTCTATTTTCCTCAAAACTTCGATTTTATCAAGTGCTATTCCCGCTCCGATAACTACGCTTTCAAGAGGACCTGTGGAAAGTTTCACAGGAAGATGTGTGTGTTTTGAGATAAGTTCAGGAAAATTCCTTATAAGGGATCCCCCACCTGCCATGACTATCCCTTTATCAACTATGTCTGCTGATAATTCTGGCGGTGTTTTTTCTAAAACCTGTTTTACAGATGTCACTATCTCCATAAGAGAATCCTCTATAGCCTCTAGCACCTCAGCAGAAGTTATGGTAAGAGGCTTAGGAAGTCCTGTAACCATGTCTCTTCCTTTTATAGTCATGGTCTCCTCTTCACTCAAGGCCAGTGCCGTTCCTATCTGAATCTTTATCTGTTCAGCTGTTTTTTCTCCTATAAGAAGGTTATGGGTCTTTTTAATATATTTTATTATATCCTCATCGAAGTTATTTCCCGCCGTTCTTATGGATTTACTTACAACTGTCCCTCCTAGAGATATTACTGCTATATCAGTGGAACCTCCGCCGATATCCACTATCATATTCCCCTCAGGTGCCGATATATCTATACCAGAACCTAAAGCGGCAGCCCTTGCCTCTTCTATAAGATAAGCTCTTTTTGCCCCTGCTGATATTGCAGCCTCTAGTACGGCTCTTTTTTCCACTCCTGTTACCTCTATAGGTACACATATCATCACTTCAGGAAGAACAAAGTTATATTTTCCAAATACCTTTTTTATAAAGTATTTTATCATCGCTTCTGTAATATCGTAGTCTGCTATTACCCCTTCACTAAGGGGTCTAACTGCAATAATATGATCAGGAGTTTTCCCTAGCATATCCTTGGCTTCTTGTCCCACTGCCAACACCTTTTTAGTCTCTTTATCAACTGCTACCACAGAGGGTTCATTTAAAACTATTTCCTCTTTCTGCTTGTGATAGACAAGGGTATTTGCAGTTCCTAGGTCTATACCTATACTTTTTTGAATCTTCATACCAGGCCATTTGATTTTAAGTTTAATCTTCTTCATTATTTTTCACCCTCTGATATATGATTTTCCAGTATTTTTTTTATTCTGCATGTCTCTCCGTTTATGTAAAAGGCCGCTATCAGTGCTTCAAATGCTGTGGCCTCTCTGTATTCCATTATGCTGCATGACCTAGGGAAACTTTTTATGTTACTGTTCTTTGCCCGTCTTGCCACCGCTTTGTAATCTTCATCTAGATCCTCTAGTATACTTTTAAAAATTACACTCTGTGCCTTTGCGTTGACAAGTTTCTTCACCTTTTTGTTCATGGTATTTATTTTATACCCTTTTTCTACGAAATATTCCCTCACAGTCAGTTCCCATACTGCATCACCTAGATAAGCTAAAGGAAGTCCTCCGGCATCTTTTAGATCTATATTGACCATGTGGTTTTATCCTTACCGTCTTTTATTTTTACTCCCATGTCACCGAGCCTGTCTCTTATCTTATCAGAAAGAGCCCAGTTCCTTTCCACCCTTGCATTTTGACGGATTTCTAGTATGAAATCCACAAGTTCCGAAGTCATGTTACCTACTTTTTTCTCTACCTTTATATCTACTCCCAAGACCTCTATAATTGCCTCTTTTATAAAATCAGAAGCTGCAGTTAGAACTTCTCTTCCCTCTGCATCTAAGGAAGTTCCGTCCATAAACTTATTCATCTCTTTTATAAGCTCAAAAATAGACCCTATACCCTGTGAGGTGTTAAAGTCCTCATCCATTGCAGCAACGAATTTAGTTTTAGATTCTTCCAGTGCTTTTGCCAGGCTTTCTACAGCTAAGTGGTCTCCTATGCTGTCTCTTTCATCCATCTTTTCAAGGACCCTCATAAGACTGTTTTCTATTCTCTCCACTGCTGCCTTTGCCTGATTCAGCTCGTCTTCAGAAAAATCTATAGGTTTCCTGTAATGAGAACTCAGTACAAAGAACCTCACTACTTTACCTTCATATTTTTCCAAGACCTCTCTCAAGAGAAAAAAGTTCCCCAGAGACTTAGACATTTTTTCACCCTTTACATTTATATAGCCGTTATGTATCCAGTATCTTGCAAAATCTCCCCCAGTTGCACATTTAGACTGGGCTATCTCATTTTCATGGTGCGGAAAGATAAGGTCCTGTCCTCCCCCATGGATATCAAAGGTAGGCCCGAGGTATTTATTTGACATGGCAGAGCATTCAATATGCCACCCTGGTCTTCCTTTTCCCCAAGGTGATCCCCAAGAAGGCTCTCCTTCTTTGGCAGCCTTCCAAAGGGCAAAATCCAATGGTGACCTCTTGATATCATTTACATCTACCCTAGAACCACTCTGTAAATCCTCAGTATTTTGCTTAGACAGTTCTCCGTATTTTTCATTATAATTTTTTACAGAAAAGTATACATCTCCCTGAACTTCATAGGCAAAATCCTTTTCTATCAGAGTCTTTATAAGTTTTATCATCTCTCCGATATGCTCGGTAGCCTTAGGTCTTAGCATCCCGTCCTCTTTTAGATTTACCTTGGCTGTATCTTCAAAATAAGCTGCAATATATTTATCTGCCACCTCTTTTAAGGTTATTCCCTCTTCATTGGCTCTTTTTATCATCTTGTCATCTACATCTGTAAAATTCTGTACATATTTTACATTATACCCCCTATACTCTAGGTACCTTCTCACAGTATCAAAAAATATAGCCGGTCTCGCATTCCCTATATGTATATAGTTATACACGGTAGGTCCGCAGACATACATAGAAACTTCTCCCTCTTTGAGGGGTTTAAATTCTTCTACTTTTCCCTTTAAAGTATTAAATATTCTAAGCATACAGCCCTCCTATTTCTTAATTTTGCTCAAAATGTCATCAAGGGTCTCTTCACCGAGTTCCGTGTGCAGATTGAGATAGTCATTTTCTGCTCTTCCTTTTATGGAGATTTTAGATTCTTCTGAAAAAGATCTGTCTAGAAGGTCAAGACTTATATCTCCCTGAAAAAATTGATCTTTTGACAGAGTTCCTCCTATTCCTGGGCTCAGTTTTTCTTTTCCCTGATATATATTATTTCCTTGGATCATTAGACTTATGTTTCCTATTTTCAATCTTTTACTTTTACCGAGAATCATAAATAGTTTTTCAAATCTTTTGGTTTCCTTAAGAGGTATTATCCATTGATTTTTCTCGATATCTCCTACTATCTCGCCATCGATATCTCCTAGAAACTCCTCTACACTTGCTCCGGAAAAACTTTCCCATATGTCAAAAATAACTTTTTGCTCCTTTGGTATACTGGCAGTAAAGATCTCAGCAGCCTTTCCAAAGTCACTAGAAGATATATAAATTCTGTTTTCTCCCAGATATTTTCCCATTTTTCTTTCTTCTGGCTGATTCTTAAAGAGTTCTATTATATCCCCTTCTCCCACCAACTTGTTATCCATAGAAAGTTTTTCAGATTCATAATTTCCAGTGAGAACAGACCCTTTCAAACCCCAGAGTTCTCCTCGGGTTCCAGAAAAATCAATAAGAAGCTTTCCAAATATGTTGTCCTTATTTCTTTTTTTTAAGGCTATCAGATTTTCATTGGTTTCTCCGATATTAGAAAGTACACCTTCAAAATCTGATTTAGAGTCAGATACCAGAAAATAACCCCTGTAACCCTTTAGAAAAACTTCTTTTCCTGACGAGTATTTCTCTCTGTACTTTTCTTTAAGGATATAATAATCTCCTGACTTTTCAAAATACTTCCCCAGCCTAGATTTGAATAATGGGTAGAAAAGACCTGGGTCTAAAACTCCCACCCTGTGTTCGTTTAAAAGCTCCATTCTTCCAAAATAAAGAATATATATGTTTTTTATATATTTTTTTTCTTTTTTCAAATCCTCTATCTGACTTTCCTCGCCGATTTTTACAAGGAGCTCTTCCAGAGGTTTTATGCTCTTACGGTTAAAATTTTCATTTACATAAACTGCCCTGGTATTTTTTACCAGGAAGTTTTTACCAGGTATATGATAGATATACTTGTATCCTGCTAGTAGTATTAATATGCAGGTCAGCAAAGATAAAAGCAGTATTTTCAATCTTTTCAAGATATCACTCTCCTATCTGTATTTTTCTTCCCTTATTCTCTCAAGCTCTCTTATGGTAAGGTCGAGGTTTTCAGTCTTGAGTATAGGGGCTGTAAATCTGGCTTTTCTAATCTCTCGTTCTGAAATCTCAGACACCAAAAGAGTTTCCTCCATATAAGGTGCCCTTGCTGTTACTTTACCTGAAGGTGAAACCACCTGTGAACCTCCTCCAAAGGTAACACCATCTTCACACCCTATCCTGTTTGCCATTATAAAGTAGCTTCCGGTCATAGAAGCAGTCAGATATCCTATAGCTTCCCACTCTTTGGAGATATAACGGCCTTCATCTTCAAATCCTCTTGCAGGATTATTCATAAGACAGAATATATAATCCGCTCCGTCTTGGCTCAGAATATACGACGATGACTGATGCCATGCATCCTCACATATAAGGACTCCTATCCTCCCAAATTTTGTATCAAAAGCCCGAAATCTGTCTCCGTTCTTAAAATATCTGGCCTCAAAAAACATCCCGTAGTTTGGAAGGTAAACTTTTCTGTGGGTATGTTTTACTTTTCCCTCTTCAAGATAAAAGGCTGAGTTGTATACATAATTATCTTTCCCCTTCTCTACTCCCCCAAATAGTATACTTATTTTATTACTAAGATCCACAAGTTCATGAGGCACATTTACACAAACATCAAAAACCATCTCTTCCAAAAGATACCCTGAAAGAGCAAGTTCCGGAAATACAATAAGCTCTGCACCTTGGTTTAGTGCCTCTGATATTTTTTCTTTCATAATCTCTATATTTTTTTCTACATTACCCAATGTGGGTTTTATTTGAGCTACTGCTAACTTCATCTTTTCCCCCATTATCCTAAAGATATTTTAAATCTTCCTGAGTTGTTATCTTTATATTATTGTAACTTCCCTCAAGAACTATTACTTTTCCGTTTATTCTTTCCACAAGGGAAGAATCATCTGTTCCTAGATAATTTGATTTACTGGCATCACTGTATGCCTTTTTCAGAATCTCCCCACGAAAAACCTGAGGAGTCTGTGCAGCCATTAGCAATGACCTGTCTGGAGTGGAGGTTATAAAACCATCTTTATCAACTAATTTTATTGTATCCTTTACAGGAACCCCTATAACCACCCCGTCAACGTCACAATTTTTTTCCAGAATCCTGTAAGAGTCCTCTATAAACCTATTTTCTATAAAGGGTCTCACTCCGTCTTGCACCGCTATAATTTCAGAATTTCCTGTTTTCTCTAAAGCATTCTGTATAGAGTCCTGTCTCTCTTTTCCACCTTGTACCACACATTTTATTTTTTTTATTCTATACTTTTCACACAGTTTTTCTACCTTCTCTGTGTACTCTTTATTTGTAACTACGATTATATCTGTTACCCTTGGATTTTGGTCTATTTTTTCAAGAGTCTTTATAAATATTGGCTTTCCTTGGTATTCTAAAAATTGCTTTGGATAGCCTAATCCCATTCTTTTTCCTGATCCTGCAGCTGCAACTATAAAGGTATATTTCATATTACCACCTTTTATTTCAATGTCACCACGGTACAGCCGATTCCGCCCTCTCCGTGGCCTCCGGCTCTAAAGGATTTCACATAATGGCACCCTTTCAGATACTCTATTACCCCAGCTCTCAGAGCACCTGTACCCTTACCGTGTATCACATAAACCTCAGAAAAACCGTTCAAAAGTGCTCTGTCCATATAAGTTTCTAGATCGTGAACTGCATCATCCACCATCTTTCCTCTTATATCTATTTCAGACCTAACTGCAGTTCTTTTATGGACTTGAACTGTGTTGTATTGCTTTGTTTTCGGCTCTTCTACCTTTTTTAAGTCGTCTATGGCTACCTCAAGTTTTAGTATCCCAGCCTGTATCTGTGCCACCTGCTTATGCTCATTTATCCTTGTTACAACAGCATGCTGACTCATACTCTTTACAAAAACTTTTTCTCCCTGTTTAAACTCAATCTTTCTTTTTATCTTTGGTTTTGAGACAATTGTTTTATTTTTCTCATCCTTCAGGGCATTTTTCATCATATTCAGACTCTTCTGAAGGAGTTTGGCATCCTCTTTTTTGCTCTCTTCTGTCTGTATCTTATCCACCAGTGCCTTGGCCTTAGCCTGCATCTCCCTCATCATCTTATCTGCTTTTTCATATGCATCTTTTAAAATTTCATTTTTTTCCTTCTCTAGAGCTATCAATTTATTCTCATATTCATCTTTGTTCTTTTTAGCTTCTTCCTTTAGATGCTCTACCTGTATTTTCATACTATTTAGACCTTCAGATTGCTCTCTTATGTTGCTTATCATACTCTCGACTTTTTTATTCTCATCACTTATGTATGATTTTGCTCTTTCTATTACTTCATCAAGAACCCCTAGCCTCTTAGCTATCGTGAGGGCGTTACTCTCTCCTGGTACCCCCATGAGAAGTTTGTATGTCGGGGAAAGTGTATTAGAGTCAAATTCCATAGAAGCCGTCTCTATCCCATCTTCATTGTATCCGTGAGCCTTAACCTCGCTATAGTGAGTGGATATCATTGCCTTGCATTTTTTAGATTTCAGATAATCTATCACAGCCATGGCAAAGGCTGATCCCTCCATAGGATCTGTTCCCGAACCGAGCTCATCTAGCAGTACAAGAGAGGACTTTGTGACATTATCTAGTATCTCCTGCACATTTTTTAGGTGAGCCGAGAATGATGACAAAGATTGCTCTATACTCTGTTCATCCCCTATATCAGCAAATATTCCTGTAAAATATCCAATACTTGTCTTTTCTTCTGCAGGTATCGGTACTCCTGAAAGTGCCATTAGTGTCAAGAGTCCTGCCGTTTTAAGGGCTACAGTTTTTCCTCCTGTGTTAGGTCCGGTTATCAAAAGAGTATTGTATTTTCTTCCGATTTCAAAGGTTAAAGGTACCACATCAGATGGCCGTATAAAAGGATGTCTTGCATTTACTAGGCTTATTATCTCTTTGTTATTTATCTCCGGCACAGTACATTTTTTCTCTAAAGCGTAATTTGCCTTGGCAGAAAGTTTATCTAATTCTAGTATGGCATCTCCTACAAGATAAATCCCGTCAAGATTTATCCTTATCTGATCTGTCAGTCGTAAGAGTATTTTTCTTATCTCTTCTCTCTCTCTGACTTCAAGCTCTCTCACCTTGTTATTTAGCGAAACTATAGATATCGGTTCTATAAATACTGTCTGTCCACTAGAAGACCTGTCATGTTCTATACCCTTTATCTGACCTTTAAAATCAGCTTTTATGGGTATTACACTTCTTCCGTCTCTTGTGGTTATTATTTTTTCCTGTATGGCTTTAGAATAAGCTGAGTTTGAGAAGATATCATCAAATTTTTTCTTGATATTCGAAGCGATTATTTTCTTTTGAAACCTTATATCTCTTAGGTCCAAAGAAGCATCGTCCTTTATATTTTTCTCATTATCTACAGCCTTGTTTATTATCTCTTCTAGCCCCTTATATATAGGAACAGCTTTAAATTTAGCTATGAGTTCTTTGTATTTTCCCAAGTCCTCAAGCTTACCTTTAAAGAGCCTGAATATCTTAAGATTTTCTTTTATATCCCATACATCTTCAGCATCAAGATAAGCCCCTATAAGCTCTGATTTTTTTGCTATTTTATTGATATTTTTTATCCCGACAGTCTCTGCTCCACCGTCATATTTTATAAAATCCATAAGGTCCCTTACTGTCTCTAGCTCTTTTTTTACTAGGTTTATATCCTTATAAGGAATCATTTCAGTTATGGAAATATGGGTATCCTCTACCTGAGAATACCCTGCTATCTCTTCTCTTAATTTATCAAATTCCAATACATTTAAGCTGTGTTTATTCACATACACCACCCTATAATATACAATTTTTCATTTCATTATATCACAATAAAAATCATTTGGCTATGCTGTGAAGGCTCTCTATACATAAAAAAAGCTTGATATTTACTGGCATTAATGATATAATTATTTGCAATTTGTCTTTAAGGAGGTGTAATATATGAAAAGATGCGAAATTTCTGGTAAAGGAATGACTTTTGGACATCAAGTCTCTCACTCACACAGATGTACTAACAGAGTTTGGAAGCCAAATCTTCAACCTACTAAGATTGTTATCAATGGAGAAGCGGTTAAAGTTAAAGTTTGTTCTAAGATGCTTAAAACTCTTAAAGGAGCTAATGAAGCTGAAACGTTAAACATTCTTAAATCTAACGCTAAAACTCTTAGTCCTAAAATAGCTAAAGCTCTTAGCAAATAATTGGGCAAATAAAAAAAAGACAGTGATTTTAAGATCTGTCTTTTTTTATTTGTCTATTTTTTTGTATAAATAACTGCATTTATACATTACTTTCTTTGCTTGTCCAAAAAAACTATCCAAAGAAAAGAAACCCCTAAAAAATACAAAACCTTTTAATTACAAGAACTGAAAAAAACCTATTCGCATTATTTTTTAATAGGTAGTGAATTTTCAAGTCGCAGAGCTTATAGAGGAAAGAACCTCCATTTAGCCGTCCTACAGAGTTCAAGGAGCGATAGCTACTATGAAACACCTTATCCTGTTGATGAGCAGGTAACTGCAAACTGTAGCTTACAAATGTGTTAAAAGAAACATATACTTTCTAGACGTTTGAAAATTCTTGAACTTTTGGTTATGCCCTTATCGAAGGGTGGAAAACACTCTTGGGATGCTTTTCTTTCAAGAGAAAAGTAATACAACCTGAACAAATCAATACTTTATAAATATAAAAAAAAGACCTGTAAAAAACAGGTCATTTAATCTTACTTCTCTACTTTTGTATAAGGAATTAAAGCAATGTTTCTTGCTCTTTTTACAGCCTTAGCTATTTTTCTCTGAAGCTTTGCGCTCGCTCCGTTTACTCTAGCTGGCTTTATCCTACCTTTATCGTTGATAAAGTTTTTAAGAAGATCTGCATTTTTATAATCGATCTCTTCTATTTTAACTCTAAGCTTAACTCTTCTTCTTCTTTTTTTGAAATCAACTGCCATTTGTACTTTCACCTCCTGAAATTTGAACGGGAACTCATAATCATCAGTTGCCTGATGAAGATTGGAATATCCCAAATGATATTCTTTTAATAATTAGCCATACAGCTTTGAAACTACTTAACGATGATGTATCTCATTACACTTTCTGTGATGTTAAGTTTTTTCTCAACGTCAGCTAATTTAGTTCCGTCCATCTCGAAAGTAGTTAGAATATAGTATCCAGATTGCTTCTTCTCAATCGGATATGCTAACTTTCTTTCCCCCCACTTTTCAGCTTTTACGTTAGTTGCTCCAGCAGCAGTTAAAATGTTTTCAACTTTAGCCATTACTTCAGTTCTAGCATCGTCCATAACTGTTGGGTTGATGATGTACATAATTTCATAATTTCTCATTAACATTACCTCCTCCCTTTGGATTTTGGCCCAAAGAACTTTGTCTTTGAGCAGGGCAAGAAAAATTATAACATAGATTATATATATTTACAAGTTTTTGTTATCTGTTTTTTCTTATCCAAGGAGGCAAATCAAGCTCATCTTCCTCTACTTTTTTAATCTCTGCTCTTTTCTCTGATTTTTCTGTATTTTCAACATTTGGAGATATATTTATAAATGGTTCACCTCTGTCTGCCTTATTCAAAAAATTAGTGGCAACAATGGTAACCTGAATTTTATCTCCATACTCTTCATCTATTACAGTACCAAACATTACATCTTCAGCAGATTTTCCTGCAGCATCTCTCACTAAGTTTGATATTGAATGAGCCTCTACAAGTCCCAAATTTGAAGAACCTGTTATATTGATAAGTATCTTACTTGCTCCTGAAATTGATTTTTCAAGCAGTGGTGAAAGTAAAGCTTTTTCAGTTGCTTTTATGGCCCTGTTTTCTCCGTCAGACTCACCAAAGCCTATCATAGCCATTCCAGAGTCCAACATAGTAGTTCTTATATCAGCAAAGTCAAGGTTAATTAGACCTTGTTGTATGATAAGATCTGCTACGCCTCTTATACCTATTTTTAGTATATTATTTGCTTCTTTGAATGCATTTTGAAGAGTTATTGTTTTTTCCGGAAGCTCAAAAAGTTTGTCATTTGGAATTACTACCAAAGCATCTACATGCTCCTTTAGTCCATCTATTCCCGTGTCGGCATTACTCATTCTTTTCTTACCTTCAAAGGTAAAAGGTTTAGTTACCACTCCTACTGTAAGTACCCCTATCTCCTTAGCTATTTTTGCTATTATCGGAGCAGAACCTGTACCAGTTCCTCCTCCCATTCCAGCAGTTACAAAAAGCATATCTGTTTCTTCTAAAAGTGCCTTTATTTTTTCTACATCTTCTTCTGCAGCTAACTTTCCTATTTCAGGATCTGCTCCTGCACCTAATCCCCTTGTTAATTTTTCTCCCAATTGAATTCTTATATCTGCCAGAGAGTTATGTAGATCCTGTGCATCTGTATTAGCTGCAATGTATTCTACTCCGCCTACTCCTGCTGAAATCATATCGTTGATGGCGTTTCCTCCAGCACCCCCTGCCCCTATAACTTTAATTCTCACTAAAGACTCATTTGTCTGTATCATATTCCCCTCCTAAAAATCCCCATTTTATATAAAGTTGGACAGCCATTCTTTTAGGCTAAAGTTTTTTTTCGACGGTTTTACCTTCTCTTTTTTTACTGTTTCATCTGGTTTTTTCTCAGGTAATTTTTCTTCTGTGATTTTCTCCGGTTCCTTTAATTCTTCTGTTTTTTTATTTTTTATTTTATAATGTTCATTTTCTAAAGTTTCTAAAAGTATCCCAAGTGAAGTAGACATAGATGGATGAATCTCGGACATTCCTTTTATCTTCATAGGCATTCCTATTTTTACTCTGTAGTTCAAATCTTTTGAGAGCTTTTCCACTACACCCTCTACCATTACTGCTCCTCCTGTTAGGATTACTCCGTTTCCGAGGTAACCTTTAAATCCAGATTCTTCAATGGCCACCATTACATATTTTAGTATATCCTCACTTCTAGCATCTATTATATCTCTTACAGAGGAGACACTGTATTTTTTTTTCTCTCCGTCTACTTGGAGATAGATACTTTCCTCTAACCTTCTGTTTTGACAGAGATTTCTCAAGTTTTCCGCATCTTTTTTCCCAAGCTGAAGGATATATCCTATATCATTTGTATAATGCATTCCTCCCAATGGGATAGATTTAGAATAGATAAGCTTATCATTTTTAAAGATAATAAGGTCCGTAGAGCCTTCCCCTATATCTATGAGTGCCACGCCCATTTTCTTGTCCTCATATGTCAAAACTGACTGAGCCGAGGCATAGGAATTTAGAGTTATATTTTCAACTCCTTTCCCAGCTTTGTTTACAACTTCCACCAGGGATTCCAGCTGAGCTATATCCACTGTTATTAGATGTACATCTCCCTCTATAAAGCTGCCTACCATCCCTACAGGATGTTTCAATATACCGGAGTTGTCCACCCTTATGTTGTAAACCTCTTTTTTTATTACTTTTTCATGGGGTTTCACCATCTCTTCCTGAGCCATTTTATAGAGATTTTCTAGATCTTTTTCCCCTATTACAGTATCCTTTTTAGAAAAATTAAATTTTATATTTTTCGTGGTCGATTTCACATGTTTTCCGGCTATCCCTATAGATACTTTCTCTATCTTGTGGCCGCTTTCTTTTTCTGCCTTTTCAAGGGCTTCTGTTACACAGTGGCTGAGGCTTTCCATATCCTCTACGCTAGCTTTTCTCATTCCCTTAGCACAGGTTTCTACAGAAGTGATGACTTTTATTTTTTCGCCATTTTCACTTAATTCACCCAAGACAACTCTTATTTTAGAACTCCCAACATCCAATGCCGCTTTTATAAAACTTTCCTTCATAAAGCACTCCCCCACTTACTTCACTATGTAGTCACTGAATCTAATATCCATATATTCGAGGTCATTATGATTCAGTTTCAATTCCGAGTATAGACGCTCTGCAACCTCATATTTTTTTTCCTCTACACTATTGTCAGTTTTGACAATTGTACCGTCAAATAAAACAAAGTTAATACACCATTTATTATAAATGTATATTTGAGATATTAATTTTTCAATTTTTTTTCCTTTAATTTTTTTTAATATCTTTAAAAGTTCAGGTATCTGTTCCTCTTTTTTTATGAGAAGTAGCGGAAGGTCTCTTACAGGTGTCTCTTCTAAATAAGCAAAAATCTTTCCACTTTCATCTACAGTATAGACCCTGTCTTTATACTGGGCATAATAGCTAGGATCTTTTTCTTTTATCTCAATTTTTATCTCATCTGGGAGTATTTTTTTTACCTTAGCATTTTCTATTCGGATATCCTCTTTTAATATTCCTTCAATTGCTTTAGAGTCTATATCCCATATATATTCACCTATGACAGTTCCCATCTGTTTTTTTACTTCTCTTTGAGTTAGGTTTATATCTCCGAAAATAAAGACTTTTTCCACCCTAAAGATATCTCGCTGAAGAAAGATCTGATCCATATAAAAAAATGCAGCAGCAAATAAAAATAACAGTATAATTTTAAAAAATACCTTCATTTTTTCTCCCCAGTTTCAACTATATTTTAAGATAATATAACATTTTTGTGAGTTTTTTGTAAATTATTGTATTATTTTTTTTACCAAATCATCAAAAGTGTAGCCTTTGAGAGTTGCCAATTTTGGAACAAGACTTGTTTCTGTCATTCCAGGACAGGTATTTACTTCTAGAAAATAGATCTTATCATCTTTTAAGATAAAGTCACTTCTTGATACTCCAGATAAACCTAGCTCCTGATGAATCTTTTTTGAAAATATCATTGCTTCTTCGTAGACTTTTGGGGAAACTTTAGCTGGATATTCATACTCTGTCATTCCCACAGTATATTTTGACTGAAAGTCATAAAGTCCAGACTTGGGACTTATTTTCAGTACACCAAGAGGTTCACCGTTTAAGACTCCCACTGTCAGTTCCTCTCCAGATACAAATTCCTCGATTAATAAACTTTTACCCATAAGGTTTTTTTCAGCTTTTTCTACTTCCTCTATACTATTGCAGATGTAAAGTCCCACACTAGAACCCTCAGTTGTAGGCTTCACAACCACAGGAAATGAAATTATCTCACTTTTATCTCTGTAGCTTTTAGGAATCCTTATTCCCGCCTTTTCGGCTATAATTTTGGTCATATTTTTATCCATAGCTATTGCACTAGGAGTCACCCCAGACCCTGTATAAGGTTTTTTTATTATATCAAGAACTGCCTGTATCCTTCCATCCTCTCCAAACTCGCCGTGAAGAGCAAGATAAGCCAGATCATATTCATTTTCTGTAAATGCCGTGAGCAGATTATCTTCTTTTAGATCCACTCCATAAGCATCATAACCCTGTCTTATGAGACTTTCAAGTATCGCTTTTCCTGTTCTGAGAGAGATCTCCCTTTCAGACGATACTCCCCCCATAAAAACTGCTATTTTCATAAAAATGCTCCTTTTATTCAATTAATTTCTCACAATGATTATCTCTTCCTCGAGTTCAATTCCGGATTTTTTCTTTACCCTTTCTTTTACTATCTCTATAAGTCCCAATATATCATCAAATTTTGCATTTCCGTGGTTAACTATAAAGTTTGGGTGCATCATCGACACCTGGGCTCCACCTATTTTTTTCCCTTGTACTCCTGCTTCAATTATCAGTTTTGCAGAAAATAATCCGTCTGGATTTTTGAAAGTACTTCCTAGATTCGGAAGATTTAAAGGATGTCTTTCATTTCTTTTAGACATAATTTCCTCTACTTTATTACTGTCAAATCCTTTTCCAAATTCAAATACTGCACTTAAAACAATCCACTTTCTGTCTTGAATTTCTGTTTTTCTGTATGTAAAATGAAGATCTTCTTTTCTCACTCTTCGTATTTCCTTGTTTTCGTCTACTACCTCTATTTCTTTTATGCAGTCAAATACCTCAGTTCCATACGCTCCCCCGTTCATATAAACCAGTCCGCCTACACTACCTGGTATTCCGGCGAGGTTTTCGAGACCCGAATAATCTTTTTCAGCCATATATTCTATAAACTCTTTAAAATCAAAACCAGCCTCTACTTCCACAATATTATTTCCAAGCTCTTTTATCCCTTTTAGTTCTTTAAGAGATATAAAAGTTTTATCTAGCTCTCCGTCTGAGATAAGGGTATTGGTTCCGTTTCCTATTAGAAACACGTTTTCCCTTTCTTTAAGGGCTTCTAGTATCTCATTTTTTTTTTCAATAATAATAAGTTCCTTTGCTATTCCACCTATTTTCATGTTGGAATACTCTTTCATATGGTGATATTCTAAAATTTTCATTTATTTTACCTTTCCAGATCTTTTGTTATTTTGTGAGCTATTCCAGATATACTTCCTGCTCCCATAAAAAGGAATACTGTTCCATTTTCTTTGTCTTCCATAAGGACAGAGAGATTATCTTCGTTTTTTTCCACTCTTATATTCTTGTGCCCGGTTTTCTCAGCCAATTTTTCTATTCCAACTCCAAATTCATCTTTTTCTCCTGCAGAAAAAACAGGCAAAAGAAGCACCTCATCAGCATTGTCAAATACCCCTTTAAATTCTTCTAGAAGAAACTTTACTCGACTGTATCTATGGGGTTGAAATACAGCCACAATTTTCCCTTTTTCTATGCTTCTAGCTCCCTGCAGAGTTGCTTTTATCTCTGTAGGATGGTGGGCATAATCATCTATTATTTTCACATTTTTATCGTAAAGTATGTCGTATCTTCTTTTGGCTCCTTTAAAAAATTTGAGCATTTTTTTCATCTCTTCTTTTTCTACCCCATATTTGTGAGCGAGATAAATCACCGGAAGAGAATTTGACACATTATGCTCACCAGGAACAGATAAAACAAACGTTCCTAAATTTTCTCCGCAAACAGTTACCTCATAATGAATTTTAGAATCTTCAACTCTTATATTTGAGGCATATATATCTGCATTATTATTTTTTAGACTATAGGTTTTTATTTTTTCTTTACCCTTAATTACTTTTCTGATATTTTCACAATCTATATTTACGATAACCTCGTCCTTTGTCTTGTCTATAAACTCTATAAATGACCTTTCTATATTTTCAAGAGAACCATGGTTTTCCAAATGATCAGCCTCTATATTTGTTATTATAGAAGTAAAGGGATTAAGATATAGAAAAGAGTTGTCACTTTCATCGGCTTCTGCTATAAATAACTTCGAGCTACCTGCCTTGGCATTTGAATTTATTTCAGGAAGTATTCCACCTACTACAATGGTAGGATCAAGTGAAAGCATTGCAGCTCCCAACATAGAACTAGTGGTTGTCTTACCGTGAGTTCCGGCAACTGCTATACCCTGCTCTTCGTTCATGAGAAGTGCTAGAAGCTCCCCTCTTTTTATTACCTCTATACCGTTTTTCATTGCATAGTCATACTCTGGGTTTCCCTCTTTTATAGCACTTGATCTGACCACTAGACTGCATCCCTTTAGGTTGCTGCTGCAGTGGTATTCAAATATTTCTATGCCTATTTTTTCCAATTCCTCTGTCCTGTGGTTTCTGTTTAAGTCTGCTCCTACCACTTCATAACCTTTATTTCTCATGACCTTTGCAAGTCCACTCATTCCAATTCCATTTATTCCTATAAAGTAAACTCGTTTCATTTTCTCCCCCATATATCCATAGCCTTCACTATTTTTTCTGCAGCCCTGTCTTTTTTTAGGACCTTTATCCTGGCTCTGATTTTAGCCAATTCGATATCATCTTTTATGAGATCCATAGCTCTTTCTATGGCAATCTCCGCCTCTGAATTTTTATATATATAAGACGCTCCTGTTTCTTCTAAGATTTTAGCATTTTCATACTGTCCCACCTTAATAGACTGGTAAGGAATGAGTATCGAAGGCTTTTCCATTGCGATAAGTTCAGATATTGTAAGAGCACCTGCACGACACACCACAAGATCTGATACAGCCATTATACTCGGCATATTGCTGAAATATGGCTTTATAACATCGTTGGGTTTATATTTATTTAGATTTTGATTTATTGTCTCAAAGTGATTTTTACCGGTAGCCCAGTATATCCTTATTTTTTTCTCTGCCAGTGTTCTCTCCCATTTTGAAAGTATGGCATCATTTATACTTTTAGACCCCAGACTTCCCCCTGTAATGAGAAGTACCTTTTCATCATCCTCTATTTTCAATCTTTCCCTCTCTATTTTTCTGTTTACCATATAGACTTCACTTCTAAGGGGGTTCCCTGTCACCTTAAGTTTTTTATGATATTTTATAGGAAGGTCGTCGTAAGTTTTTTCAAAGGCAAGAAAACTCATCTTAGATAGTCTGTAAAATAATTTATTTGCAAATCCCAGGTTTGCATTTTGTTCCTGGAGATATATTTTCTTCCTTAATATTATACCTGCTAAAATGGCAGGAACAGAAATATAATTTCCAAATCCCAGTATAGCATCGGGTTTTTCCTTTCTCACTATACCTATAGCTTTTATGATGCTCTTGAGCATTTTAAAAATAGAAGCTATATTTTTTAAGGGTTTTACATCTAATCCTATAAATTTATATCCCTCTTGGGGAATCATATCTTTTTCCATTCTGTGGGATGTACCTACAAAGATAGGTTCTACCCCTCTTTTTTTTAATTCTCTAGCTACAGCAAGAGCAGGATATATATGTCCCCCTGTTCCACCTGTTGTCAGGATAACTTTTCTCAACTTTTTTCACCTGCCGTAAAATATTTTTTTACCAACTCTTTAAATGTCTTTCCCCTTACTTCAAAGTTTTTAAACTGGTCAAAACTAGCTGTAGCCGGGGATAACAGTATATTGTTTTTTTCATTGACATCAATTGTTTTTTGAATTAGCCTAACACTGTTTTCCAAATTATTAGATTTTATGATTTTAGACTCTGGATAGCCTCCCTGAATCAATTCCTGTTCTAGCTTATCTGATAGTTCTCCTATGAGGTAAACCCTGCTCACATGGCTTTTAATGGCACTTACAAGGGGTTTTAGGTCAAGTTTCTTGTCTACCCCTCCACATATCAAAATGCACCCGTGATATGCCTCTATGGCCATTTTAGACGATTCTATATTAGTTCCCTTAGAATCATTTATAAAAAGAGAGTTGCCAACCTCTAAAAACCTCTCCATCCTGTGCTCTAAAGTTTTTGTATTATACAGAAAATCTCTTAGCTTTTCCTCTTTTAATCCTATTATCTCGGCAACCGCCCCTATAAATAAAACATTCTCCAGATTGTGTCTTCCCTTTAGGCTGAGTTTTTCCACTGAGATTATGTTTCTATTTTTATAGACTACCCATCCGTCCTCAGGATAAAGGTCGCATCCTTCTTTTCCCTCTAGGGATATCTTCCAGATAGCCGACTTTACTTTCTCTAGTCTCTTAGATGATTCATGACAGTTCATATTTGCTATAAAATAGTCGTTCGCCTTTTGCTTAGCAGCTATTTTAAATTTGGTGTCATAATAGTCTTCTGATTTTTCGTATCTGTCTAGATGATCTGGAGCCAGGTTTATCACCATGGCTATATCAGGTCTAAATTCCTTTACATTTTCTAGCTGATAAGAACTTAACTCTAGGACTATATAATCAAGATCTATATCTTCTGCCACAAGGTCTGCAAAAGATCTTCCTATGTTTCCTGCAAATTCACATTTATATCCACAATATTGAATCAGTTCTTTTATTTTAGTCGTCGTAGTTGTTTTTCCATTTGTTCCCGTGACAGCTATAATCTTTGGATTTTTTATTTTTTTCTTTATGTATCTGTATGCAAGCTCTACCTCATCTATTACAGGTATATTCAATTCAAAGGCTTTTTTTACCAATTCTGTATAAGGAACTCCCGGACTTTTTATAAATAACTCTATCTCCGGAAGAATCTTCAAAGCTTCTTCTGATGACATAGCCTTTTTGTCATCCACCAATATTACTTTATATCCATTTTTTTCCAATAATTTTTTAGCGCCTAAACCGCTAACTCCCGCTCCGAAAACAAGGGCTTTACTCATCGACTTCATCTCCAACCAGTTTTATTTATATTAGATAAAAACAATACTTTTCTTTGAAAATAACCCAAGAAAAATATTTTTCTCACCTTACAATTATAACCACGGGAGTTCCCGTGGTTATTACTTTTAAAATATACCTCTCATTTTTACTACTCCTAGAGCCGCTATTCCACACATAAGGGCAACGATCCAGAATCTCATGGTAACCTTTGTTTCTGGAAGGCCGTCTAGCTCAAAATGGTGATGTATAGGGGCCATCTTAAATACCCGTTTTTTTCTGACCTTAAAGGACCCTACCTGAATTATTACTGAACAGGCCTCTACTACAAACACTAATCCTACAATAGGAAGTAGAAGTTCCTGCTTCAAAAATATCGCCACAAGACCTAAAATTCCTCCAAGTGTCAGAGAACCTGTGTCACCCATAAATATCTGGGCTGGATAAAAATTATACCATAGAAAACCCAAGCCTGCGCCTATCATACTAGTAAGATAGACAGTCATCTCTCCTGCACCGCTTATATAGTATAGGTTGAGGTATTGACTTAGCTCTATATGACCGGTAAAGTATGCCACTGCCCCTAAAATTGCAGATGCTATAATTACAGGCATTATCACCAGTCCATCTAATCCGTCTGTTATATTTACCGCATTAGAAGTTCCTGTGAGTATCAAAATTATAAAAAGAAGCATGACAAAGGCTCCTAAGTATACAATAGGTCCAGAAAGTACAGGATTAATTATAGAAAGGTCTAGGGCTTTATCTCCAGTGAGACCCATTTTCAGTATAAATCCCCATGCCAAAAGTGCTATTGCACCCTGTCCCATCATCTTCTTTTTTCCAGACAGTCCCTTTTTACTTTCTGTAAACTTTTTATAGTCATCTACAAATCCTATGGCACTAAAAAGTATCATACATAGTAAAAGCATCTCTATAAATTTATTTCCCAAATCCGATATTATTAAGTTGGTTATCACCATCGATCCAACTATAAGGACTCCTCCCATTGTAGGGGTCCCCTTCTTTGAAAAGTGGCTTTCCGGACCTTCTTCTCTTATAGATTCACCCATTTTATTTCTTTTCAAAAACTTTATAAATGGTTTTCCAATTAGAATTACTATTACAAAGGAAACTATAAACCCTAAAAAAGCCCTTAGATATATTGATTTAAGCCATGCCAAAGTATCAATATTTTTTGCAAGATAATAAAGCATTTAATTCTCCTCGTTATTTAATTATTTCCTCTAACTTCATCCCTCTAGATCCCTTAAGAAGTATAACCGATTTTTCGTTTATTGACTCTATTTTTTTAGAAATCAAAATCTTATCTTCAAAATAATAGACTCTTTTATCATCTTGGCATACTGACCAAAGGTTTTTCATCTCTTTTCCATACAAAAATATATATTCTGCTTTGGACTTCTTGAGATAATATTTTATGTTCTTATGATACTCTTCGCTTTTTTCTCCTAGTTCAAGCATATCTCCCAATACAATTATTTTACAGGCTCTTTTATTGTATAACTTGTCAAAGGTTTCAATAGCGAGTTTCATAGAAGTAGGGTTGGCATTGTAAGCATCATTTATATACAGTTTTTTTCCTTTTTCTATTTTCTGAAATCTCATAGGAGTAAGTTCTACTCCTTGGAGACCTTTCTCTATTTCAGACAGAGATAATCCCATTTCCAAGCCCAATACTACTGCAAATGAAGCGTTTATAACATTATGCTCTCCGTTTATAGGTATCCTATATGTCTTTCCTGCAAGTTTAAATTCAGCACCCTTGTCATTTTCAATGAATTCTGATATTTTAAAGGTGTTTTCGTCGCCGTATCCTACTTTTATCCCATGAATATCTTTTAGATAATAGTCATCTCCAAATACAATTGTATTTTTACTGTGAACATATTCTAATAATTCCCCCTTGGCTTTAAAAACATTTTCCTTGTTTTTAAGATACTCTAAGTGAGACTCTCCTATATTTGTTATAATACCGTAGTCTGGAAGTGCTATACTACACAAGAGGTCTATCTCTCCAAAATCACTCATTCCCATCTCAAGTACTAGTACCTCATCCTCTGGTTGGGCATTAAGAATAGTATAAGGCAGTCCTATGTGGTTATTGTGATTACCTTGTGTTTTTTTTGTTCTAAATCTTTGTGATAAAACAGAGTAAATTATATCCTTGGTCGTTGTTTTACCATTGCTCCCTGTTATTGCCACGACCTTTGTTTGGTTACTTTTTCGGTAATCTCTTGCTAATTTTTGCATAAAGTTCACGGTATCTTCTGTGAAAATAGTATTTTCATCTTGAATCAATAAATCTTTCCTGTCATATATGACAAGTACCGCACCATTTTTGATAGCTTCTTCCACATGGTTATTTCCGCCTTTTATGGCAAAAAAAAGAGAGCCCTTTTTTACCTCTCTGCTATCCATGCAGACATCTTTTATATCCATGCTCTCTAGTATTTTTTTTTCTGGAAAATAATCTCTTAGCAAATCTATAATTTTCATTTAATTTACTCCTTGATTATATTATTTTTATCTTCGTCAATTAATGACCGGTGTGCTCCTTCTGAAATTTCAAAGCAAAATCGTATAATGAATCATATACCTCTGTTGTAGACTCTACCTTAAACTCTTCTTTTTTTCCGTGTCCTGTCCTAACTAGAATGCCTCTCATACCCAGATTTTCTCCTGCTTTTACATCTGACATCTTATCTCCGACTACCAAAGAGTTATTAAAGTCTATATCTAGATCTTTCTGAGCCTTTAAAAACATTCCTGGTCCAGGCTTCCTGCAATCACATTTTTTATTATACTTTCCGATACCTTTATCTGGATGATGCGGACAATAATAAAAACCATCTATTTCTCCGCCTGTTTCCAATGATTTCTTTTTAAGAAAACTGTGAAGGTTTTGGACATCTTCTTCTGTATAATAACCTCTTGCCACTCCAGACTGGTTGGTTACAACCACTACCAGATATCCCAGCTCCTTAAATATTTTTATAGCTTCTAAAGCCCCTTTTTCAAATTCAAAATCCTCAACTTTATAAAGGTAATCTTTTTCTATGTTTATATTTCCGTCTCTATCCAAAAAAATACACTTTCTCATAAAGCTCCTTTTAAAATTTTTCATCTTAATCTCTTCATAAATACTAAAATGTTAGCATTCATCCAACTTTTCAATTATATAGGATTTTTGTATTTTTTTCAATTAAAGCCTTTATTTATGAGAAATTATTCCAAAAAATAAAAAAAAGCTTGGCAAGTACCTATCCTCCCAGAGGGCTGCCCCTCAAGTACTTTCAGCGTATGCAGGCTTAACTTCTGGGTTCGGAATGTGACCAGGTGTACCCCTACAGCTATTCTCACCAAGCTATATAAAAAAATTATTATTTTGTAATGGCGCTTCCAGCTGGACTCGAACCAGCGACAACGCGATTAACAGTCGCGCGCTCTACCAACTGAGCTATGGAAGCACATATTTAAAAGCTTGGCAAGTACCTATCCTCCCAGAGGGCTGCCCCTCAAGTACTTTCAGCGTATGCAGGCTTAACTTCTGGGTTCGGAATGTGACCAGGTGTACCCCTACAGCTATTCTCACCAAGCTGTTATCAACATTTATATATTGATATCATATTCTTTTGTCTGTCATGGACATTCAAAACTATATAGTAGATTTAGGTTAAGACTTCGACATATTAGTATTGGTCAGCTAAAAACCTCACGGTCCTTACACCCCCAACCTATCAACCTCCTAGTCTCGAAGGTGTCTTAGTTCATATAGAACAGAGTACTTATCTCAAAGCTGGCTTCCCGCTTAGATGCTTTCAGCGGTTATCCGTTCCAAACGTGACTACCCAGCTGTGCCACTGGCGTGACAACTGGTACATCAGAGGTTTGTCCATCCCGGTCCTCTCGTACTAAGGACAGATCTTTTCAATACTCTTGCGCCTGCAGTGGATAGGGACCGAACTGTCTCACGACGTTCTGAACCCAGCTCACGTACCGCTTTAATGGGCGAACAGCCCAACCCTTGGGACCTTCTCCAGCCCCAGGATGCGATGAGCCGACATCGAGGTGCCAAACTTTGCCGTCGATATGGACTCTCGGGCAAAATCAGCCTGTTATCCCCAGAGTAGCTTTTATCCGTTGAGCGACGACCCTTCCATTCGGAATCGCCGGATCACTATGTCCTGCTTTCGCACCTGCTCGACCTGTCAGTCTCGCAGTCAAGCTCCCTTATGCCATTGCACTCTTCGGTTGATTTCCATCCAACCTGAGGGAACCTTTGAACGCCTCCGTTACTCTTTCGGAGGCGACCGCCCCAGTCAAACTGCCCACCTAGCACTGTCTCCATGCGTACAAAGCACAGATTAGAATTTCAAAATTACGTGGTTGGTATTCCACCAGCGACTCACACACAGCTAGCGCCATGCCTTCATAGTCTCCCAACTATCCTATACACGTAATGCCAAAACCCAATACCAAGCTACAGTAAAGCTTCATGGGGTCTTTCCGTCCTACTGCAGGTAACCGGTATCTTCACCGGTAGTACAATTTCACCAGGCCTCCCGCCAAGACAGCTCTCAAGTCATTACACCATTCGTGCAGGTCGGAACTTACCCGACAAGGAATTTCGCTACCTTAGGACCGTTATAGTTACGGCCGCCGTTCACCGGGGCTTCAATTCGGAGCTCTCACTCCTCCTCTTAACCTTCCGGCACTGGGCAGGTGTCAGCCCATATACATCGCCTTTCAGCTTAGCATAGACCTGTGTTTTTGCTAAACAGTTGCTTGAGACTCTTCACTGCGGCCACCAATCGCTTTAGTTCGCTTGTAACTATCACAATCAGTGGCACCCCTTCTCCCGAAGTTACGGGGCCATTTTGCAGAGTTCCTTAGCGAGAGTTAGCCTGTACGCCTTAGGTTTCTCACCCTGAACACCTGTGTCGGTTTCGGGTACGGGCGGTTATAATTTAACGTTTAGAAGCTTTTCTCGGCAGCGTGGGATTTGCACCTTCGTCCGAAGACTCCGCGTAACACCTCAGATATAACCTGGCGGATTTTCCTACCAAGTCACCCTACATGCTTGCACATGGACAACCGTCGCCATGCGCGCATACCCTTCTGCGTCCCTCCATCACAAACTATAACCGGCGCAGGAATATTAACCTGCTTTCCATTCGCCTACGCAATCTAGCCTCGGCTTAGGTCCCGGCTTACCCAGGGAAGACAAACTTTACCCTGGAACCCTTGTTCTTCCGGCGAGGGGGATTCTCGCCCCCTTTCTCGCTACTCATTCCTGCATTCTCACTTCTGATACCTCCAGGGTCCCTTATCAGTTCCCCTTCAACGGCCTACAGAACGCTCTCCTACCAATCCAACTTAAAAGTTGAATTCCACGACTTCGGTTTATAGCTTAGCCCCGTTACATTGTCGGCGCAGAGACTCTCGACCAGTGAGCTATTACGCACTCTTTAAAGGTATGGCTGCTTCTAAGCCAACCTCCTGGTTGTTACAGAATCTCCACCTCCTTTCCCACTTAGCTATAATTAGGGACCTTAGTCGGTGGTCTGGGCTGTTTCCCTTTTGACCATGGATCTTAGTACCCATAGTCTCACTCCTAAGCTCTAGAACTATGGTATTCGGAGTTTGATTGATTTCGGTAAGCGGTACGCCCCCTAGACCATTCAGTGCTCTACCCCCATAGTTGAACGCTTAAGGCTGCACCTAAATGCATTTCGGAGAGAACGAGCTATCTCCTGGTTCGATTGGCTTTTCACCCCTATACCTACCTCATCCCCCGGCTTTTCAACGACGGTGGGTTCGGACCTCCACTGTGTCTTACCACAGCTTCATCCTGGACAGGCATAGATCACCAGGTTTCGCGTCTACGACCAGCGACTGTATCGCCCTATTCAGACTCGGTTTCCCTACGGCTCCGTTATACTTAACCTTGCCACTGATCGTAACTCGCAGGATCATTCTCCAAAAGGCACGCCAGTCAGTCCGAAGACCTCTGACCGCTTGTAAGCACACGGTTTCAGGTTCTATCTCACTCCCCTCCCGGGGTTCTTTTCACCTTTCCCTCACGGTACTATTCACTATCGGTTAACAAGAGTATTTAGCCTTACGAGATATGGTCCTCGCAGATTCACACAGGGTTTCACGTGTCCCGTGCTACTCGGGAGAGAACACACAACTTAAAGAGTTTACCTGTACGGGGCTATCACCCGCTACGGCGGAACTTTCCAATTCCTTCCAGTTACGTCTTTAAAATTGCCGGATACCTTGTAGTTCTCCAGGCGTTCTTCCCACTACCCCAATACAGCAACGGCTACATCCTTGACACTGTATTGGTTTAGGCTCATCCCCGTTCGCTCGCCGCTACTTAGGGAATCGTTTTTACTTTATTTTCCTCGGGTTACTTAGATGTTTCAGTTCACCCACTTACCTCTTTCGCGCTAGATCTTCAATCTAGCAGGTTGCCCCATTGGGAAATCTGCGGATCAATGCTCAATTGCAGCTAACCACAGCTTATCGCAGCTTATCACGTCCTTCATCGGCTCTTGTTACCTAGGCATTCTCCGTGTGCCCTTAATATCTTAACCTAAATTGTTCATCAGCTAACTCTCTTTCTTGACAATTTTTACTTCGAATGAAATAAATTCATCCTCGAAAATTTCGTCAGAAAAAAAATTTTATGTTGATTTCTCTACTATATAGTTTCCAATGTCCATACATAAAAAAATGGTGGAGATAAGCGGAGTCGAACCGCTGACCTTCGCAGTGCAAGTGCGACGCTCTCCCAACTGAGCTATATCCCCATACCTATGGTGCGTTCGAGTGGACTCGAACCACCGACCTCACGCTTATCAGGCGTGTGCTCTAACCACCTGAGCTACGAACGCGTTTTAGTAATGAGAACACTACCAAATAAATAGAGAAGGTCGTCTGTGCTCCTTAGAAAGGAGGTGATCCATCCGCACGTTCCCGTACGGATACCTTGTTACGACTTCACCCCAATCGCTAATCACACCTTAGGAACATCCCTCCCGTAAACGGGTTAGGCCTGCTACTTCAGGTGCAACCAACTCTCGTGGTGTGACGGGCGGTGTGTACAAGACCCGAGAACGTATTCACCGCGACATTGCTGATTCGCGATTACTAGCGATTCCAACTTCACGCAGTCGAGTTGCAGACTGCGATCCGAACTAAGAACAACTTTCTGAGATTGGCTCCCCCTCGCGGGATCGCGACCCTCTGTATTGTCCATTGTAGCACGTGTGTAGCCCAGCCCATAAGGGGCATGATGACTTGACGTCATCCCCACCTTCCTCCTGCTCGTCGCAGGCAGTCTCGCATGAGTCCCCAACTTAATGATGGTAACATACGATAGGGGTTGCGCTCGTTGCGGGACTTAACCCAACATCTCACGACACGAGCTGACGACAGCCATGCACCACCTGTCACCAAGTTCCTCCGAAAAGGCACCTAAGCATCTCTGCCTAGTTCTTGGGATGTCAAGGGCTGGTAAGGTTCCTCGCGTTGCGTCGAATTAAACCACATGCTCCACCGCTTGTGCGGGTCCCCGTCAATTCCTTTGAGTTTCATACTTGCGTACGTACTCCCCAGGCGGATCACTTATCGCGTTAGCTTGAGCACGGAGGTTCGACCCCCCACACTTAGTGATCATCGTTTACGGCGTGGACTACCGGGGTATCTAATCCCGTTTGCTCCCCACGCTTTCGCGCTTTAGCGTCAGTATTCATCCAGTGAGCTGGCTTCCCCATCGGCATTCCTACAAATATCTACGAATTTCACCTCTACACTTGTAGTTCCGCCCACCTCTCTGATACTCTAGCCTTCCAGTTTCCAACGCAATACGGAGTTGAGCCCCGCATTTTCACATCAGACTTAAAAGGCCGCCTAGACGCGCTTTACGCCCAATAATTCCGGATAACGCTTGCGACATACGTATTACCGCGGCTGCTGGCACGTATTTAGCCGTCGCTTCTTCTGGTGGTACCGTCACTTTCTTCTTCCCACCTGAAAGCACTTTACGATCCGAAGACCTTCATCGTGCACACAGAATTGCTGGATCAGACTTTTAGTCCATTGTCCAATATTCCCCACTGCTGCCTCCCGTAGGAGTAAGGGCCGTGTCTCAGTCCCCTTGTGGCCGATCACCCTCTCAGGCCGGCTACCCATCATCGTCTTGGTAGGCCATTACCCTACCAACTAACTAATGGGACGCAAAGCTCTCCTCTAGCGCATATAGCCTTTCATAGTTCCGCGATGCCGCAGTTCCATAATATCCGGTATTAGCTGTCGTTTCCAACAGTTGTCCCAGTCTAGAGGGCAAGTTCTTTACGCGTTACTCACCCGTCCGCCACCGTACTATCACCCGAAGGTGAATTCCAGTCGACTTGCATGTGTTAAGCATTCTGTCAGCGTTCATCCTGAGCCAGGATCAAACTCTTCATTCAAAAAGTTTATTTAAATCTCTTGCGAGATTATTAACACCTAACTGTGTCCAAATCTTGTTTGGACTTCTTTGTCATCTATGATGACGATTTTGACTTCCTTCTCTATTTAATTGCTAATGTCCTTTTGTTTTCCAAATCTCCAGCTGACTTGCTATCTGAAGTTTCGTCTGTCCTTTTCTCTCGCGGACAAGAAATATAATAACATATCTACAAACTTCAGTCAACACTTTTTTAATTTTTTTATGATTTTTATTTAAAATGCTCTTTAAGCTTGAATTACTTAATTTTAAAAGTAACTATTTTTTAAACTAATTATTATTTAAAAATAACGTGTTCCCAAAAAATAAAAAAAAGCTTGGCAAGTACCTATCCTCCCAGAGGGCTGCCCCTCAAGTACTTTCAGCGTATGCAGGCTTAACTTCTGGGTTCGGAATGTGACCAGGTGTACCCCTACAGCTATTCTCACCAAGCTGTTATCAACATTTATATATTGATATCATATTCTTTTGTCTGTCATGGACATTCAAAACTATATAGTAGATTTAGGTTAAGACTTCGACATATTAGTATTGGTCAGCTAAAAACCTCACGGTCCTTACACCCCCAACCTATCAACCTCCTAGTCTCGAAGGTGTCTTAGTTCATATAGAACAGAGTACTTATCTCAAAGCTGGCTTCCCGCTTAGATGCTTTCAGCGGTTATCCGTTCCAAACGTGACTACCCAGCTGTGCCACTGGCGTGACAACTGGTACATCAGAGGTTTGTCCATCCCGGTCCTCTCGTACTAAGGACAGATCTTTTCAATACTCTTGCGCCTGCAGTGGATAGGGACCGAACTGTCTCACGACGTTCTGAACCCAGCTCACGTACCGCTTTAATGGGCGAACAGCCCAACCCTTGGGACCTTCTCCAGCCCCAGGATGCGATGAGCCGACATCGAGGTGCCAAACTTTGCCGTCGATATGGACTCTCGGGCAAAATCAGCCTGTTATCCCCAGAGTAGCTTTTATCCGTTGAGCGACGACCCTTCCATTCGGAATCGCCGGATCACTATGTCCTGCTTTCGCACCTGCTCGACCTGTCAGTCTCGCAGTCAAGCTCCCTTATGCCATTGCACTCTTCGGTTGATTTCCATCCAACCTGAGGGAACCTTTGAACGCCTCCGTTACTCTTTCGGAGGCGACCGCCCCAGTCAAACTGCCCACCTAGCACTGTCTCCATGCGTACAAAGCACAGATTAGAATTTCAAAATTACGTGGTTGGTATTCCACCAGCGACTCACACACAGCTAGCGCCATGCCTTCATAGTCTCCCAACTATCCTATACACGTAATGCCAAAACCCAATACCAAGCTACAGTAAAGCTTCATGGGGTCTTTCCGTCCTACTGCAGGTAACCGGTATCTTCACCGGTAGTACAATTTCACCAGGCCTCCCGCCAAGACAGCTCTCAAGTCATTACACCATTCGTGCAGGTCGGAACTTACCCGACAAGGAATTTCGCTACCTTAGGACCGTTATAGTTACGGCCGCCGTTCACCGGGGCTTCAATTCGGAGCTCTCACTCCTCCTCTTAACCTTCCGGCACTGGGCAGGTGTCAGCCCATATACATCGCCTTTCAGCTTAGCATAGACCTGTGTTTTTGCTAAACAGTTGCTTGAGACTCTTCACTGCGGCCACCAATCGCTTTAGTTCGCTTGTAACTATCACAATCAGTGGCACCCCTTCTCCCGAAGTTACGGGGCCATTTTGCAGAGTTCCTTAGCGAGAGTTAGCCTGTACGCCTTAGGTTTCTCACCCTGAACACCTGTGTCGGTTTCGGGTACGGGCGGTTATAATTTAACGTTTAGAAGCTTTTCTCGACAGCGTGGGATTTGCACCTTCGTCCGAAGACTCCGCGTAACACCTCAGATATAACCTGGCGGATTTTCCTACCAAGTCACCCTACATGCTTGCACATGGACAACCGTCGCCATGCGCGCATACCCTTCTGCGTCCCTCCATCACAAACTATAACCGGCGCAGGAATATTAACCTGCTTTCCATTCGCCTACGCAATCTAGCCTCGGCTTAGGTCCCGGCTTACCCAGGGAAGACAAACTTTACCCTGGAACCCTTGTTCTTCCGGCGAGGGGGATTCTCGCCCCCTTTCTCGCTACTCATTCCTGCATTCTCACTTCTGATACCTCCAGGGTCCCTTATCAGTTCCCCTTCAACGGCCTACAGAACGCTCTCCTACCAATCCAACTTAAAAGTTGAATTCCACGACTTCGGTTTATAGCTTAGCCCCGTTACATTGTCGGCGCAGAGACTCTCGACCAGTGAGCTATTACGCACTCTTTAAAGGTATGGCTGCTTCTAAGCCAACCTCCTGGTTGTTACAGAATCTCCACCTCCTTTCCCACTTAGCTATAATTAGGGACCTTAGTCGGTGGTCTGGGCTGTTTCCCTTTTGACCATGGATCTTAGTACCCATAGTCTCACTCCTAAGCTCTAGAACTATGGTATTCGGAGTTTGATTGATTTCGGTAAGCGGTACGCCCCCTAGACCATTCAGTGCTCTACCCCCATAGTTGAACGCTTAAGGCTGCACCTAAATGCATTTCGGAGAGAACGAGCTATCTCCTGGTTCGATTGGCTTTTCACCCCTATACCTACCTCATCCCCCGGCTTTTCAACGACGGTGGGTTCGGACCTCCACTGTGTCTTACCACAGCTTCATCCTGGACAGGCATAGATCACCAGGTTTCGCGTCTACGACCAGCGACTGTATCGCCCTATTCAGACTCGGTTTCCCTACGGCTCCGTTATACTTAACCTTGCCACTGATCGTAACTCGCAGGATCATTCTCCAAAAGGCACGCCATCAGTCCGAAGACCTCTGACCGCTTGTAAGCACACGGTTTCAGGTTCTATTTCACTCCCCTCCCGGGGTTCTTTTCACCTTTCCCTCACGGTACTATTCACTATCGGTTAACAAGAGTATTTAGCCTTACGAGATATGGTCCTCGCAGATTCACACAGGGTTTCACGTGTCCCGTGCTACTCGGGAGAGAACGCACAACTTAAAGAGTTTACCTGTACGGGGCTATCACCCGCTACGGCGGAACTTTCCAATTCCTTCCAGTTACGTCTTTAAAATTGCCGGATACCTTGTAGTTCTCCAGGCGTTCTTCCCACTACCCCAATACAGCAACGGCTACATCCTTGACACTGTATTGGTTTAGGCTCATCCCCGTTCGCTCGCCGCTACTTAGGGAATCGTTTTTACTTTATTTTCCTCGGGTTACTTAGATGTTTCAGTTCACCCACTTACCTCTTTCGCGCTAGATCTTCAATCTAGCAGGTCGCCCCATTGGGAAATCTGCGGATCAATGCTCAATTGCAGCTAACCACAGCTTATCGCAGCTTATCACGTCCTTCATCGGCTCTTGTTACCTAGGCATTCTCCGTGTGCCCTTAATATCTTAACCTAAATTGTTCATCAGCTAACTCTCTTTCTTGACAATTTTTACTTCGAATGAAATAAATTCATCCTCGAAAATTTCGTCAGAAAAAAAATTTTATGTTGATTTCTCTACTATATAGTTTCCAATGTCCATACATAAAAAAATGGTGGAGATAAGCGGAGTCGAACCGCTGACCTTCGCAGTGCAAGTGCGACGCTCTCCCAACTGAGCTATATCCCCATACCTATGGTGCGTTCGAGTGGACTCGAACCACCGACCTCACGCTTATCAGGCGTGTGCTCTAACCACCTGAGCTACGAACGCGTTTTAGTAATGAGAACACTACCAAATAAATAGAGAAGGTCGTCTGTGCTCCTTAGAAAGGAGGTGATCCATCCGCACGTTCCCGTACGGATACCTTGTTACGACTTCACCCCAATCGCTAATCACACCTTAGGAACATCCCTCCCGTAAACGGGTTAGGCCTGCTACTTCAGGTGCAACCAACTCTCGTGGTGTGACGGGCGGTGTGTACAAGACCCGAGAACGTATTCACCGCGACATTGCTGATTCGCGATTACTAGCGATTCCAACTTCACGCAGTCGAGTTGCAGACTGCGATCCGAACTAAGAACAACTTTCTGAGATTGGCTCCCCCTCGCGGGATCGCGACCCTCTGTATTGTCCATTGTAGCACGTGTGTAGCCCAGCCCATAAGGGGCATGATGACTTGACGTCATCCCCACCTTCCTCCTGCTCGTCGCAGGCAGTCTCGCATGAGTCCCCAACTTAATGATGGTAACATACGATAGGGGTTGCGCTCGTTGCGGGACTTAACCCAACATCTCACGACACGAGCTGACGACAGCCATGCACCACCTGTCACCAAGTTCCTCCGAAAAGGCACCTAAGCATCTCTGCCTAGTTCTTGGGATGTCAAGGGCTGGTAAGGTTCCTCGCGTTGCGTCGAATTAAACCACATGCTCCACCGCTTGTGCGGGTCCCCGTCAATTCCTTTGAGTTTCATACTTGCGTACGTACTCCCCAGGCGGATCACTTATCGCGTTAGCTTGAGCACGGAGGTTCGACCCCCCACACTTAGTGATCATCGTTTACGGCGTGGACTACCGGGGTATCTAATCCCGTTTGCTCCCCACGCTTTCGCGCTTTAGCGTCAGTATTCATCCAGTGAGCTGGCTTCCCCATCGGCATTCCTACAAATATCTACGAATTTCACCTCTACACTTGTAGTTCCGCCCACCTCTCTGATACTCTAGCCTTCCAGTTTCCAACGCAATACGGAGTTGAGCCCCGCATTTTCACATCAGACTTAAAAGGCCGCCTAGACGCGCTTTACGCCCAATAATTCCGGATAACGCTTGCGACATACGTATTACCGCGGCTGCTGGCACGTATTTAGCCGTCGCTTCTTCTGGTGGTACCGTCACTTTCTTCTTCCCACCTGAAAGCACTTTACGATCCGAAGACCTTCATCGTGCACACAGAATTGCTGGATCAGACTTTTAGTCCATTGTCCAATATTCCCCACTGCTGCCTCCCGTAGGAGTAAGGGCCGTGTCTCAGTCCCCTTGTGGCCGATCACCCTCTCAGGCCGGCTACCCATCATCGTCTTGGTAGGCCATTACCCTACCAACTAACTAATGGGACGCAAAGCTCTCCTCTAGCGCATATAGCCTTTCATAGTTCCGCGATGCCGCAGTTCCATAATATCCGGTATTAGCTGTCGTTTCCAACAGTTGTCCCAGTCTAGAGGGCAAGTTCTTTACGCGTTACTCACCCGTCCGCCACCGTACTATCACCCGAAGGTGAATTCCAGTCGACTTGCATGTGTTAAGCATTCTGTCAGCGTTCATCCTGAGCCAGGATCAAACTCTTCATTCAAAAAGTTTATTTAAATCTCTTGCGAGATTATTAACACCTAACTGTGTCCAAATCTTGTTTGGACTTCTTTGTCATCTATGATGACGATTTTGACTTCCTTCTCTATTTAATTGCTAATGTCCTGTTTTTTTCTTTCCATCCGCCGTTTACTGATATCTTGCGGACAGGAAGTATAATAACATAACTTCAATTATACGTCAATTACTTTTTGATTTTTTTTTAATAAGTTTTAATCAGAAATTCCCTGTCTTCTATAAAAACATATTTAAACACTTATAATATCTACTTTCTATATGATATAATTTAATCTGTTAAAAAGTATCAAAAGAACCTTAACTTTTAAAATTAATCATTTTTTCAGTAAGAATTGGGAGGTCTTCATTGTGCGTATAATTTTTTACATAGCAATTATTTTATTTGGATATATAATGGGAAGTAAAAAACTTTTTCCTGAAAAACTAGAAAACAGGCTTTCAGCTTTTCAAAATATCTGCCTTCTTTTTCTTTTGGGAATAATGGGATATAAAATAGGTGCTAATAAAGATATCATTAAGAATTTTAGTAATATAGGAATAAAATCTTTAATTATCTCATCTTTATGTATTTTTTTCAGTGTACTTTTTGTAAAAATTCTATGCAGAAACATAAAAAAATAAAAAGGAGTCAGATTTATGATAATTCAGGTAGGAGCCTCTACTATTTTTGGAATTCTTATGGGAATTTTATTTAAAAACACTTTTATAATAAATAATATAGATAGTTTAATTGATATCGGACTTTGTATGCTGCTTTTTTTTGTTGGAATTGATATGGGAAAAAATCAAAATATTTTTACAGAGCTCCAAAAATTTGGATATAAAATACTTTTATTACCTTTGGCCATAATTTCAGGAAGTCTTGCAGGAGGAGTCATCTCTAGCTTCATAACGGATCTCAGTATAGCAGAAAGTTCTGCCATAAGTGCAGGACTAGGATGGTACTCTCTTTCTGCTATTGAACTGTCAAAACACAGTGCCGAACTAGGAAGTGTCGCTTTTCTTAGCAATGTCTTTAGAGAGATAACCTCACTTCTTTTTATTCCATTTATAGGAAAATATATCGGACACAATGAAACTATAGCTGCTGCAGGTGCAACTTCTATGGATACACTTCTCCCAGTCATCACAAAAAGCACTTCTTCAAATACCGCTGTAATCTCTTTTTTTACCGGTGTAATATTAAGCTCTTTGGTTCCTTTACTGGTTCCTCTTATAATTGGGTTTAATTAAAGTATTGAATTTCTCCAAAGTTCCGTTACTTTTCTCTTGAAAGAAAAGTAACCAAAAGTTCAAGAATTTTCAAATGTCTAGGAAGTAGATATTTCTTTTATCGCCTTTGTAAGCTACAGTCCTCGGTTCCCTGTGGAACTTATTCTGTAGGACGGCTGAGTGCAGGTTCTTTCCTGTATAAGCCCTGCAACTTGAAAATTCAAAAAATATAAAACCGTATGATCTATCTATAAGAAATAAGCGCAAAGGTTTATCAAAGTTTACTCACTCAAAAAGGGTTTTTAAGTTTTTGGCCATTGATAAAATAAGCGTTAAGAATAACCGCAGTAAAATCCTTAGAAAAAATCGACTGTCTGAGTGCAGCGAGTTTCGAGTTTTTCTTGGATTTTCAAGGTTGTTTAGCTTATTTTTCACAGGCCTTGATTTTTGGTTACTTTTCATCAAGGAAAAGTAACGGAACTTTGGATAAAGTCAGTAATTCATTTATAAAAAAATAAAACAAAATCAGAACTCCCTTTTCTCCTCTAGCATGTCAATATCTAGAACCCTATATTTGCTTCTTCCTATTCTTTCTAGTATCCCTTCATCTACGAACTCCCCTATAACTCTTGAAAGAGAAGGTCTAGCAACTCCAAATAAATTGGCTACGTCCTTTAGAGAAGGTTTGAATAAAAACTCCCCATTCTTTTCATTCTTTAAAATATAGTTTATAAGTTTTTCATTTATACTCTTATTATTGAAAGCGTTCCAAACTTTTGTTGAAAGAAACTGAGCCTTGTTACTTATCTCATCAAGAAAGTTTTTAAGAATTTTTTTATCATCTATCATAAGCTCCATAAGTTCATTCTTTGATATATAGAATATTTCACAGTCTTTCTCTACCAGAAGGTCTACTGGAAATTCAAACTTCTTTCCAAATATAAAGGCACTGGCAATAATCTGTCCCTCGTCTAAATTTCCTATTTTTCTTGTCTCACCAGAATGTTTCATCATCTCAGGATTTAGTTCACCTTTTATATTTATATAAAGTCCGTCTATCTCATCGCCCCTAAAGGCAACTGTCTCACCTTTTTTATATTTTTTTATTTTATACTTTCTTACAGAAAGTTTTTTATCTATCTCCCCTAATGGTATCCCATTGAAAAGTGTCGTTTTCATCAGTTTATTGTAAATTTCATTCATCAGATACTCTCCCTTTTTAATAACTGTCTTGATATTTGATAAAATATACCACATAATCTCTATGTAAGGAGTAAGCGGTCCTCACCATTAAAAAGAAAATTTTAAGAAACAAATTAAAAATCTTATTTTTAATAATGTAACATATGTTACCGAGATTTCTACTAAAGTTTATTATAATTAATCCATAAAGTAAAGCACGGGAGTTTCCCAAAGGAGGAACAAGATGAAATATATCAATGAAAAAATGAATTTAAAAGAAATAATAGAAAAATATCCAGAAACTATAGATTTTTTTACATCAAAGGGATTTAAAGATTTAGACAAGGCAGAGGTAAGAGATAAAGCCGGTAAAATATCCCTTAAACTTGCTCTTTCTATGAAGAAACTAAGCAGTGACACATTTATTGAAATGTTAGAAGAGATCATATCACAAAACAGAGATTCGGCAGATATAACTCTTAACGAAAGCATAAAAAAAGAAGATGGAATAAGTGTAATGGGACTTCTTCCTTGTCCTGTAAGAATACCTCTTTTAGAGGCTATGACAGAATTTCAAAAAGAAAATCCCGAGGCAGTTGTAAATCACGAACTAAAGGCTGCTTCTCAAGGTCTTGATTGGCTGAAAGAAGATGTAATAAAAGCAAACCACCCTGAAAAATTAGCAGATGTATTCATCTCTGCTGGATTTGACCTTTTCTTTGAAGAGGAACTTATGGGAAAATTTAAAAAAGATAAAATATTTAAGGATATAACAGGAGTAAATGAATATAATAAAGATTTCAATAATGAAAAAATCTCATTAAAAGACCCAGAGGGAGATTACTCAATGCTTGCTGTTGTGCCAGCTGTTTTTCTTGTAAATAAAGAGGAACTAGGAGACAGACCTTTCCCGAAATCTTGGAAGGATCTTCTAGACCCTGCATTTGAGAAATCAGTAAGTCTTCCTATATCTGACTTTGATCTGTTTAACGCAATCCTTATAAGCATATATAAAGAGTACGGAGAAGACGCAGTAAAGCAACTAGGAAGAACACTTCTTCAGAATCTGCACCCTTCTCAGATGGTAAAATCTGACAAGATGAAAGTAAACAAGCCTGTAGTTACTATCATGCCTTACTTCTTTACGAAGATGATAAAAGAAGACGGACCTATGGCTGCCCAATGGCCAGAAGATGGAGCTGCAATCTCTCCTATATTCATGCTTACAAAAGAAGAAAAAGAAGAAGAATTAAAGGGACTTGCAGAGTTCTTTGCAGGAGAAAAAATAGGAAAAATTCTTTCTCACCAGGGTCTTTTCCCAAGTGTAAACCCAACTGTAGAAAATAATCTTGGAGATAAAAAATTCATGTGGGTAGGATGGGACTACATCTATCAAAATGATATTGGCGCAATACTTAAGCATTGTGAAGAGATATTCTTCCAAGGTGCAGAGGAGGTAAAATAATGAATTTAGTAACAGTATCTGGACCACCATCATCGGGAAAAACATCATTAATCATAAAAACAATAGAAAGCTTAAAGCAAAAAGGAATTAAAGTGGGAGTAGTAAAATTTGACTGCCTCTATACAGATGACGACATCCTGTATGAAAAAATAGGTGTCCCTGTGAAAAAAGGACTTTCAGGATCCCTCTGCCCGGACCATTATTTTGTTAGTAACATAGAAGAGGTAGTTCAGTGGGGAATAAAAGAGGGAGTAGACCTTCTTATCACTGAAAGTGCGGGACTTTGTAACAGATGTTCTCCTTATATACAGGAGATAAAGGCTGTGTGTGTAATCGATAACCTGAGCGGTATCAACACACCTAAAAAAATAGGTCCTATGCTCAAAACTGCAGATGTAGTGGTAATCACAAAGGGAGATATCGTATCCCAAGCCGAAAGAGAGGTATTTGCCTCTAGAGTAAACTCGGTAAATCCTAAGGCAGTGACTATGCATGTAAATGCACTCACAGGTCAGGGAGCCTATGAATTTGCAGGTCTTATTTATGAAAAAGATGAAGAATTAGATACACTAAAGGGAAAGAAACTTAGATTCTCAATGCCTTCTGCTCTTTGTTCTTACTGTCTTGGTGAAACAAGAATCGGTGAGGAACATCAGATGGGTAACGTCAGAAAAATAGATTTGGAGGATAAAAAATGATAAGTAGAAATTATTTAGAAGTAAAAACAATTGAACATCTCTTAGAAAAATATCCTTTTATCTCAGAATTTCTGACAGATAATCTGGTGGATATAGATGAAAAAGATCAGAGAACACTTCCTGAGTTACTCAACTCTCTTGACGAGGAAACTCTTGAAGAAAAGGCCATAAACCCAGAAGAAATATTAGAAGGAGTGGTATCTTTTGCCAACCAGATGATAGAGTTTCTAGGTATAGGAGAAAATACAATAAACGAACTTACAATCGTGGCCGGCTACAACAAACACGGGGAAAAAGAGAGCTTCGAGAAGCTGACTATCAAAAAAGGTGAAATTATCTCCATCGTAGGACCTACAGGCAGCGGAAAGAGCAGACTTTTAGCTGATATAGAATGGGGAGCTCAGGGAGACACGCCTACAAAAAGAAGCATCCTTATAAACGGTGAAGGTATAGACAAAACTTCAAGATTTTCTTCTGGAAACAAACTCGTTGCTCAGTTGTCTCAAAACATGAACTTCGTAATGGACCTAACTGTCTTTGAGTTTTTAGAACTTCACGCCAAAAGTAGAATGGTAGAAGATGAAGAAGATGTCATAAACAAGATCTTTGATAAAGCCAATGAACTTGCAGGAGAAAAATTTAAAAAAGAAACCCCTATAACAAGTCTAAGCGGCGGACAGTCGAGAGCCCTTATGATCGCAGATACGGCTATTTTAAGTACTTCTCCTATAGTCCTTATAGATGAGATAGAAAATGCCGGAATAGACAGAAAAAAAGCCCTAGATCTGCTTGTTGGAGAGGAAAAAATAGTCCTCATGGCAACTCACGACCCTCTTTTGGCTCTCATGGGAGACAAGAGAATCGTCATCAAAAACGGAGGAATCCATGATGTCATGGATATAATCTCAGAAGAGAGAGATATCCTTCACGAGCTTACAAAACTAGACAATGTCATACAGGGTATGAGAGAGAAATTAAGGCACGGTCATAAGTTAGAACTTTAGTTACAAATTTGATCATGCTGCCAGTTGTGTGGACAGATAAAATACTGAACCGGAAATATGATTAAAAGTCGTCTAGACAGAGACGCCGCAAATGTGAAAAAAATCAGATGTGGCTTTCTCTTGAAAAACAACCGGCTTTTAGAATTATTCTCTGCTCTTCAGAGACAAAGTCTGTCACCAGTTGGCAGCATAGATTTCTTATTTAAAAAATAATTATTTGGAGGTATAAAATATGCACGACGGATGTTCTGGAAAGTTTGAAAACGGAAAACAGGTAGTGGAAAAATTGAGAATGATGGGGTTCAGCGAGCAGCTTATGCCTATCCCTGCTGAGATTCAGTGTATCGACTGCGGAGATTCTATCACCATGGATACATTTGAATACAAATGTCCTAGCTGTGGTATGACCTATGCAGTTACTCCTTGCCACGCCTTTGACGCTACAAACATAATGGCAGCAGGAAAATAATCAAAAAGCTGACTTCGGTCGGCTTTTTTTTATTTTACCCTTTTAATAGATATGTATTTAAGCTACAATGTAAAATATTAACTCGGGGGGGATATGGATGGAAATCAAAAAATTCGGCCTGCTGGGAGAAAAATTAAGTCACAGCTTTTCTCCGGAAATACACAGGCTAATATTCAAGGAACTGGGTATAAATGCTCAGTATGATTTGATTGAGTTATCTAAAGAGGAAATTCCTGAAATCATGAACAAGATAAGAAGCGGTGAGATAAGTGGTGTCAATGTCACCATCCCATATAAACAGGAGGTCATGAAATATCTTGATGAACTTTCTGATGAGGCCAAGGGTATAGGGGCTGTAAATACCATCACCATGAAAAACGGTAAACTTACAGGATTTAACACCGACTACTGGGGATTTAGATTCACTCTTGAAAAAATGAACTTGTCATTAAAAGACCAAAAATCTGTAGTTTTAGGAGGAGGAGGTTCTGCCAGGGCTGTTATTAAATCTTTATTAGATTTAAAAAGCTCTGTGAGTTTGGTATCAAGATCTCCTGAAAAAGCTAGAAAGGAATTCTCTGACTTTAAAGAATTAACAACGATCTCCTATGATGAACTGAGAAATTTAAAAGGAGAGCTCATTGTCAATACGACTCCTGTGGGAATGTATCCAAACTCTGGCAAATCTCCGGTAGACCAGAAAGTCGTTGAAAATTTTTTAAGTGCAGTGGACCTGATATACAATCCTGAAGAAACTCTTTTTCTTTCCTATGCAACTAACAGAGAGAATGGACTGTATATGCTCGTGGGCCAGGCTGTAAAGGCACAGGAAATATGGTTTGATAAAAAATTAGAGAATTTTGATTCCGTATACGAGGATACGCACAGTATCGTATACAAAAAACTATAATTTTAAGTTAAATAAGAGTATTTTATAAAAATTAAACTGGAGGTCGATCCGTGAAAAAAAGAAGAGAAGATTATATCGGCTGGGACGAATATTTCATGGGCATAGCTCTACTTTCAGCAAAAAGGAGTAAAGATCCTAGTACCCAGGTGGGGGCTTGTATTGTAAACAAGGAAAATAAGATTGTAGGGGTGGGGTACAATGGTTTTCCCAAAGGATGTTCAGATGATAATTTCCCTTGGGACAGAGAGGGGGAGTTTCTCGAAACAAAATACCCATTTGTAATGCATGCCGAACAAAATGCAATCCTAAACAGCATAAAAAAGCTTTCTGACTGCACAATATATGTGGGTCTTTTCCCGTGTCACGAGTGTGCCAAATCCATAATACAGAGCGGGATAAAAGAGGTAGTTTTTCTCTCAGATAAATATGACGGAACAGATTCAAATAAGGCTTCTAAGATGATGTTTGATTCTAGCGGAGTAGTCTACAGAAAACTCAACTTATCAGAAATAAAGATTGAAATATCATTTAAAGAAGAAGATATTTAAGTTGGTAACAAATGTTACCGACTTTTTCTTTTTTTATAACTATAATAAGATTGTAATAAAGATTGCTTAGGAGGTAAACAATAATGATAGATATGCTTAAAAAAATGTTTAAAAAGGGGGAAAATAAAGAAATGGAAATGTTTTGTTTTCAATGTCAAGAAGCAGCAGGTGGAGTAGGATGTTCGAAAGTAGGAGTTTGCGGAAAACAGCCTTCAACTTCAAACTTTCAGGATCTTCTTATATTTACAGCTAAAGGTATAGCAAACTACAGTTCACAGGTGAGAAAAGCCAAAGGTGGAGAAACTTGCGGAGAGGAAAAACCTTGCAATGAATTAAACAGATATCTTATAAATTCACTTTTCATTACTATCACAAATGCGAACTTTGATGATGAAGCTGTAAAAGCTGAGATCAAAAAAGGTCTTTTTTTAAGAGATACTATCAAAACAAAATTAGGGGAAATGGGTGTAGAATTAGACGATAAATTCGAAAACAGCCTAATGACTACTTGGAAATATGAAAATGATGCACAGGCTCTTGAAGTCGCTTCTAAAGTAGGAGTAAAAAGTACTGAAAATGAAGACGTAAGATCTTTGAGAGAATTAATAATATACGGATTAAAAGGTATGGCTGCTTATGCTGAGCATGCTATGAATTTAGGTAAAGTAAATCCAGAGATATTCGCCTTTATCGAAAAAGCACTTCTTGCAACTGAAGATGATTCACTTACTGCAGAGGAACTTACTGCACTTACACTAGAAACAGGTAAATTCGGAGTGGCTGCTATGGCTCTTCTAGATGAAGCAAACACTTCTAAATATGGTAACCCTGAAATCACTAAGGTAAACATCGGAGCTGGAAAAAATCCTGGTATCCTTATTTCTGGACATGACCTTAGAGATATAGAGGACCTTCTTGCTCAGACAGAAGGTACAGGAGTAGACGTATACACTCACTCTGAGATGCTACCTGCTCACTACTACCCTGCATTCAAAAAATATGACCATTTTGTAGGTAACTACGGTAATGCTTGGTGGAAGCAAAAAGAAGAATTTGAGGCTTTCAACGGCCCAATTGTATTTACAACAAACTGTATCGTTCCTCCGAAAGATGGAGCTAAATATGCAGACAAGGTATTCACTACAAATGCTGCTGGGTTCCCTGGATGGGACAGAGTAGCTGTAAAAGCTGACGGAAGTAAAGACTTTACAAATGTTATAGAACTTGCTAAAAAATGCGCTGCTCCTACTGAGATCGAAACTGGAGAAATCGTCGGTGGATTTGCCCACAACCAAGTCTTTGCACTAGCTGATAAAGTAGTAGAAGCTGTAAAATCAGGAGCTATCAAAAAGTTCTTTGTAATGGCTGGATGCGACGGAAGAATGAAATCAAGAGATTACTATACTGAATTTGCTGAAAAACTTCCAAAAGATACTGTTATACTAACGGCTGGTTGTGCAAAATACAGATACAACAAGCTTGAGCTTGGAGATATCGGAGGAATACCTAGAGTATTAGATGCAGGACAGTGTAACGACTCTTACTCACTTGCACTTATAGCTCTTAAATTAAAAGAAGTATTTGAACTTAATGATATAAATGAATTACCTATTGCTTACAACATTGCATGGTATGAGCAGAAAGCTGTAATTGTACTGCTAGCTCTTTTACACCTTGGAGTTAAAAATATCCACTTAGGACCTACACTACCTGCATTCCTTTCACCAAATATCGTGAATGTTCTTGTGGAGAACTTTGGTATCGGCGGTATCTCAAGTGTAGACGAAGATATAAAAATGTTTTTAGGAAACTAATTATAAAAAGCAAATTTCTATTTATGTAAATATATTTAGCGTTACCCTCCCTAAAAAAAGACCTTCCCGTTTCGGGAAGGTCTTTTTGTCATATCTCTTGTTCTTTTGAAGTGACAGGCAACTCTTTCAGCCTTTTGAATTCTGAAAAAACAAAATAAGAGGTGAATACAGCTAAAATAAAATCTGTCACAGGAGCCGCCATCCAAACTCCCTTTAAGCCAAAATATTTTGGCAGAAAATATAACATAGGAAGCATAAGCCCAAACTGCCTAAGCATATTTATAAGTGTTGTAATCTTTGCCTTGCCAACTGCCTGAAAATAACTACCTCCTATTGTATGAAAACCCATAAAAAGAACCATACTAAAAAATATCCTGAGAGCGTTTTCTGTAAGAATAAAAAGTTCGGGATCATTTTTTATAAAGGGGGTTATGAGAATATTCGGAATAAACATAGCCATAATAAACCCTGTCGCAGATACTAATAAAGCGGTTTTTAAGGATATTTTGTATGCCTCTCTTACCCTGGTATATATCCCGGCTCCATAATTGAACCCAAGTATAGGCTGACTACCCTGGTATATCCCAACTAACGGCATAAAAAATAGTGTACTTAGACTGTTGATTATCCCAAAGGCAGCAATGGCTATGTCCCCACCATATATATTTAGATTTTTATTTATAAAAATAACCACTATGGAGTTTGACATCTGCATTATAAATGGTGCCACCCCTATACTGGCAATCTCTTTTATCACTGTGAAATCTAGTTTCAGATTTTCGACCCTAAAGGTTATCTTGCTTTTCCCCCCTACAAAATGATACAGCTGTAAAAAAGCCGCAATTACATTGGAGATTACTGTAGCTAATGCCGCTCCTTTTATTCCCATGCCAAAAACAAAAATAAACAGGGGGTCTAAGACTATGTTTAGGCCACAGCCGATTATACTCATGGTCATGGCAGTTTTTGGGTTACCTTCTCCCCGTATTATATGGTTCATCCCTATAAACATAAGCTGAAAAGGACTTGCAAAAAATATAATTGACATATAACTCTTAGCATAAGTTATATTATTTGGAGTGGCACCGAATAAACTTAGTATCTCGTCTAAAAAAGCCAGTCCCGTCACAGAAAAAATAATTCCTATTATCACAAAGAGAGCTATAGCATTCCCCAATATTTTTTCTGCATATTTTTCCTTTCTGGCCCCTAAACTTATAGATATAAGGGATCCTCCTCCCATTCCCACAAAAAGTCCCGTAGCCAAAATAAGGGTAAACAACGGAAGGGTTATGCTGAGTCCCGCTATGGCAAGACGTCCTACTCCAAAACTTATAAATATCCGATCCACTATATTGTATAGTATGTAAACCAAGCTTCCTGCAAGGGCTGGAATTGAGTATTCCCACAAAAGTTTAGGGATACTTTCCTCTTCTAGCCTTCTTCTTTTATCCATAAAAATGCCTCCTAGATATGTATACACTCAATAATAAAATCGCCCCAATAAAAAATTGCAGGTAGATACCTACAATTTTTTTATAAAGACAACGATCATTTATGTTCTAGATTTATTTTCTCTTTTTCAGCTTATCCATAAAACCCTTGAACCCTTTTTTAGCTCCAGTGACATCTTTCATCTCACGCTGTTCCTTGTGGTAGTTTGACCAGTTGGGATTATTTTTCATATTTTTCTTTACCTGTTTCATATATTTATAAGTATTTTTACTCATATTATATTTGTTTTTAATGTTATTTTTGATATCTACCATGGTCTGGCCTGCATCTTTAAAAATTGTGAGTACTTTATTGATCGCCTGTTTGGACTTGGTGTATTTATAGACCTCTTTACAATGAGGGCATCTGTACTTTGCAGGTTTATCCATTATTTTCATTTTTTTCTTACACTTAGGACATTTTATAACTAATTTTTTCATAACACTACTCCTTTTTATAGGATCTCTTCAAATTCCCATATAAGCTGCTCTTTTATCTCTTCATATCCTTCTAGGGTCTCTATTTTGACATTAGTTCCATAAAGTTTGATTTCGAAGTCCCCTATTTTCCTAGACAAATTATCTTTTCTCACCTTTTTTCTGGAAAATATAAAGGCTCTTTTCTCTATTTCACCCTCAACATCTACTAAAAGCATCCCTTTTCTGAACCCTACAATTTTAACATTGAGAGCCTTTTCCTCTACAGCCTTTTTCTCTCTTCTTTCTTTTCTAGCCTCTGCATTTTGCCTTTTGTTTTCAGTGGCTGCGTTAAATTTTTTAGTCTCTTCTATCCTCTTAGACTTTCTCATCTTTTTTAACTTTCCAAAATCTTTTCCTTTAGGTTTATCTTTGCTGACATTTTTTCTCATTTTTCCTCCAAAATTTTCATACTCTTGAAAGTACATTATACTTCAAAAACCATTTTTCTTCAACTAATACTCTTTTAAACTTCATTTCCGTATTGAAATAATTATTCTATTTCACTTCTGAAGTTGTTGTTGACACTGGGATTTTGCGATATAGTCTCAGATGAAAATATTTTATTTTTATCTATGTACATATAAGTCTATTTAATTCCTAAAAAATAATTTATTGTCTTTAGTTTTACCAAAAATTATATTATAATTGTCTGGTACCATATAATCTAAAAGTACCTAATATATAAACACTACTCAAAAAAAGGAGTTTTTATGAAAAATAAACTTGAAACCGGCGATATAAAAAAACTTCTTGTGGAGTTTGCCATCCCCTCTATAATAGGTTCTACCATAGTCATGCTCTATACAATAATCGACCGTATTTTTATCGGTCAGAGACTAGGAGCAGAAGCCCTCGCAGGTGTCACCCTCACCTTCCCCTTTGCACAGCTTTCTGTAGCAGCCTCTATACTCATAGGTATGGGATCTAGTGTCCTCATATCAATAAAACTCGGTGCCAAAAAAAATGATGAAGCAGAGGAGATACTAGGAACTCAGGTTCTCATGTTTCTTTTAATGTGTACCTCTATCGTCATTATAGAAGAAGTTTTTCTGATAAAATTTCTAAATATCAGCGGTGCTACAAAAGATACCCTAGAATACGCCGTAAGTTATGCCCGGGTCTTTATCCCAGTTATTTATTTCCAGTCCTTCACCTATGGCCTGAATGGAGTTGTGCGGGCTCAGGGGCTTCCCAAGCTTGCAATGAAGGTCTCTGCAATTGGTGCAGTTACAAATGTCATTCTTGACTATATATTTTTATACATCCTAAACATGGGTACCTTCGGAGCGGGGCTTGCGACTCTTTTAGCCACAGCTTTCGCCTCATGCTTCAACCTTTATTTTTTCATATACGGAAAAAGTAAAATAAAGCTTTTACTGAAAAACCTCAAAATCAGAAAAGACTATATGCTGGATATGCTAAAACTCGGGGCGTCTCCTTCTCTTATCCAGCTGTCAAACAGCCTGGTCACAGGAATATACAATAATCAGCTTAAAAATTTTGGGGGTTCTCCTGCCATTGCAGCCTTTGGAGTAATGACCACCATATTATCCCTTGTTATAATGATCAATATCGGCCTTTCCCAGGGGATGCAGCCTATTGTGGGGTTCAATCTGGGAGCAAAAAATTATTCAAGAGTTATAAAAACCTTCAAACTGACCTTTTATGCCGGTTTTATTATTTCAACAGTCTTACTCTTTATAATAGGATTCTTCCCAAAAACAATAGTGAGAATCTTTGTAGATGACCCAGAAACTATAGCGGTGGGAAAAACGGCTCTAAGACTCGGACTGTGTGTAATCCCTCTTACTACTGGAAGTATTATTATATCCAATTTCTACCAGGCTATAGGGGATGCAAAACGATCTATTATTTTCAGTATCCTAAGAAAAATTATAATAATAATTCCTGCCCTTATTTTCCTTCCAAAACTTTTGGGAATAAATGGAATATGGCTCAGCAGACCATTTTCAGACACAGCCTCATTTATGATAATGGGAATCTTTGTGATAAAAACTCTGAAAAATATGAAGAGTTTTTCTATTGAAAAAAATAAAGAATAAAAAACAGCCGTTCTAATGGCTGTTTTTTATTCTTTCAATTGATAATAATGATCATTTAAGATTGTTTATTTGGATAAACAAGACTATTATTTTTAATTTCTCTATTTATCTTTTAATATTCCAAATAATTTCTTGCTGCCAAAATCATATACTCTTTCTCTAACTCAGTTCTGAAACCTGATTTTATAGACAATTTCTCAAGTTTTTCCTTCTCTACCTTTACAAAGATCTCTACCAACTCTCCATCCAACTGACTTCCTGAAATTCCTCTTAATATTTCAATGGCTTCTTTGTGAGTTGCCCTTTCTTTGTATATCCTATCTGTCGTCACTGCTGAATAAGTGTCTGCAACAGCTATAATCTTGGATTCTATAGGAATCTCATCCCACTTCAGACGGTAATAACCGTTCCCGTCGATTCTCTCATGGTGATACTTGATCCAAGGCAGAATCTTGTCAAAGACTTCAAAAGATTCTAAAATACGACTTCCGTACTCCACATGTTTTTTGATCTGGTCATACTCATCTTCATCCAAGGGAGTTCTTTTGTTGAGAATCTCTCTTGGAACAAGTATTTTTCCTATGTCGTGAAGGAGGGCTGCCTGTATGAGATCACTCTTTACTATACTAGATTTCCATTTTTCAGGAAGATTATCATATATAGCTTCTACCAAATCGGCCACATGCTGAGAATGACCACTGGTATAATTGTCCCTCAGTTCAACTACCCCCACTAGTCCACTTACCATTTCTAAGTGAAAGGATTCTATGGAAAAAAAAGTTTTTCCCAATATCAATAATATTATATAGACAAAGAAACCACCTATAAAAAGCAACAATGAAATCATGTTTAGACCAAGTGTGTTTTCTGGCTGTGATAGAAAGAGATATACTAGTTCGAACATGTATGAAAAAATAAAAGAAATCAAAAGACCGAAAACTGTGAGGTACATATAGTGATTAACCTCTGTCTTCATAACCTTACTTATAAAATTTACCTTTTTAAAATTTTTAAATAATTAAATGTTCCTAAAAACAGAAATAAAAGTCCCACCATAACCAGCATAGAATTTATATCTAGCATATAAACACCTCTCTGTTGAAATATATATTCATTCATTAAATTTAGTATCAGACTAAATATACTTACTTTTAATTTTAATTAATTCCTTTTAAGCTAAGCTATTATTTTTATAATCCTCTAATGGACTCCTTAGTTAACTGGAATTGGTGCTTGAAATAATTTTTTATAAATTACTGACTTTATTTGAACCTGTTACTTTTCTCTTGAAAGAAAAGTAACCAAAAGTTCAAGAATTTTCAAATGTCTAGGAAGTAGATATTTCTTTTATCGCCTTTGTAAGCTACAGTCCTCGGTTCCCTGCGGAACTTATTCTGTAGGACGGCTGAGCGCAGGTTCTTTCCTGTATAAGCCCTGCGACTTGAAATTCAAAAAAAATAAAAAATACTCCTATAGCTATGTTTAGATTTATAATATTAAAAATCTTTTGATCTACTTGGCCATTGATAAAATCAGCGTTAAGAATGACTGAGAGAAATCTCTAGAAAAAATCAACTGTTTGAGCAAAGCGAGTTTTGATTTTTACTTAGATTTCCGAAGGCATTTAGCTTATTTTTCACAGGCCTTGATTTTTGGTTACTTTTCATCAAGGAAAAGTAACGGAACTTTGGATAAATCCAATGCTTTAATTTGAAATAAAGCCAGCAACTTATATTATTTAAGTAAAGACGAATCTTTTAATTTTATGATAATATGTTAAAATAAAATAACAAATAAAATACCTTATCAAAACAGGAGGGATCTCATGGTTATAGACCTTCACAATATGACCTGTAATGACGCCATCAGATTTTTTATAACTAAATATAATGAGCTTTATAAAAACGGCTACAGAGGAAGTATAGAGGTTATTCACGGATACGGCTCCCATGGTGAAGGAGGTGTCATAAAAAAAAGACTGCGGAAATTTCTACTAGAAAATAAAAGTTCTTTGAAATTTACCATTAATGCCAACCCAGGGGTTACATTTGTCGTACCTGTTAAGGCCATACCACAGATGAAAAATGAAATTTCAAAAGATATTCTAGAATTTTGCAGGGAAAATCCAAAATCCTTGGATAAGATAAAGGGAAACTTCTTTAAAAAATATACTAACAGGGAAATTTTAGCCACAGTGAAATCTCTTGTAAAAAAAGGTGAGCTAGAAAGTTTTTTCAAGAAAAACCACGAGGTTTACCTGGCAAAATAGGACGTACTCACCTTAGTAAATTTTTTATAAATTAAAAGGATGGTAGAAAAATGATCTTAGTTATATCTCCTAGCAAAACAATGGATTTTGATTCTGAGACTATTGAAATTTCTAACTCAGTTTCTTTAAATAAAAAAACAAATAAAATTTTGGAAAAGCTGAAAACTTTTTCTAAAGGTGAGCTGTCTAAAACTATGAAACTCAAGGGAAATCTACTGGAAAAGACTTATCTGAATATTCAAAATTTTGAGGATAACTTTTCTAAAAAAGCAATTTCAGCATATACCGGGACTGTATTCAAAGAAATAGAATATGAAACTTATTCAAAAGATGAGTTAAGTTTTCTAAATGAGCATCTTATTATTCTGTCGGCATTTTACGGAATATTATCTCCCTTTGATCTGATTTTCCCCTATAGGCTAGATCCCACCATGAAAATTTTTAAAGAGCTCTCCCTTTATGACTACTGGAAAGATTTTATTGCAGAAAAGTTAGTACAAATTTTCCAAGATGGAGATGAAGAATTTTTAATTAACCTGGCTTCATCTGAATATATAAAGATGATTGATAAAAAAAAATTTAAGCATACTGTCATCGATATTGAATTCAAGGAATTTAGAAATAATAAGTACTCCTCTATAAGTACCTATGCAAAAAAAGCCCGGGGAATAATGACAGACTATATAATAAGAAAAAAATTAAGCCTTCCAGAAGAGATAAAACTTTTTGACAAGGATGGATATTCATTTAACAAAGAGCTGTCCTCAGAAACCAAATACGTATTTACCAGATAGATTTTTATGTGATTTTCTCTTGAAACTAAATTTTTGGAACAAAATACTGCTTACAGAAAGAGGAATAAATGAAAAAATTATTGTTTTTATTTTTGACCGTATACACATTTACATTTGCTATCACAGACTTTCCATCTCTCAAATGGAAGGACGGAGAATTTGATATACTCATGTCTTTTCCTGGTATAGGGGAGGATCTTAATTATCTTCAGGATACAAAAATTCTTTCTAAGGAAAATCCAAAAGAAAAAATAAATTCGTATAAATTTCATCTTAAAAATGAAACTCTTTACAAAATCGAAGTAATTTTTGATTCTTCCAGTGTTGAAAGAGATGATATCAAAAAAATCTATGAAACTTTAGAAAAAACAATGGGAAATCCAGTATCGAAAGATCCTATCAATATTAATCTCGGAAGTATAAGTCTACGTGGTAATTCAGTCACCTTTTTTCCAGATAATAAAACAACTGTATTTCTAAAGGGAATTGATACACTCGATAAAAATAATACGATGATTAATTCTCAGTTAATTCTCGAATATTGGGACAATGAGATATTGAATATAATGAAGGAATAACTAAAAAAACAAAAATCTAAATACTAAATAATGCTTATAACAAAAAAAGAGTGCTAAGCACTCTTTTTATTATTGATGTTATACACGATAAGCGAAGTAAATACTAAGATCATTCCAAGTACACTTATAAAATTTGGACTTTCTTCTGGAAGCAAGTTCCAGCTGATCACAGCTCCTAAAACTGGTATTATAAATTTTAGCATATTTAATTCAGAAACTTTCATTCCCTCTATCTGTATTGCAATAAACCAAAGGGAGAATGCAGCAGCAGAAACAAAGGCAAGCCATAAAAGACTCATATAAAATTCTTTGGGAAGATTAAAAACTTCGATATTGTAACTCTGTTCAAAAATCCGACCCATCAAAAGTAGCATAGAACCTCCCCAAAGCATCTGGTTAGAAGTAAGAAATCTTCCATCAATTCCCCCTTTTATCTGAGCGACCTTTATGTTGGCATAACTAGAAAGAGATGAGTTCATCAAAAGCAGAAATATGCCCATGGCCTCTTTTCTGCCCACAGGAGTTACAGGCTTGGTATTTAAAATTATAACCCCTATACCCAGAATTCCCAAAAGTATGCTCATAAACTTCATCCTGTCCATTCTATCGTTGTCCATTATAAAATGAGTCATCACAGCAGTTATAAGAGGACCGGTACCTATTATTATAGCAGCAGTGGCTCCGCTCACATATTTCATAGCCGTATAATAAAGAGCATATCCTATACCGACATTTAAAAGGGCTACATAGGTTATTACTTTTCTATGAGTTGCCAGAAGAACAAATAAATTTTTCCTCCAGCAAAATGGAATAAGAATAATTCCAGCCAAAGTAAACCTCATCCCTGCAAATGTAAGGGGTGCGGGCACATACTTAAATCCTATTTTGACCCATGCAAAGGCACTAGACCACAAAAAACAAGCCAAAATCCCCATAATAATACCGTGATGTTTCTTTAGAGTCACTCAATATCACCTGTCCTTTTTATTTTGTACCTTATTTTACATCAACTTTATATCAAAAGATATCTTTTTCAAAAAATAAAAAAAAGAACCTAAACGGTTCAAATAATGGCGGGAGTGACGAGACTCGAACTCGCGACCCCCGGCGTGACAGGCCGGTGCTCTAACCATCTGAGCTACACCCCCATTAGGTATATATCTATAAAAAAATATGGTGGTCGCAACAGGACTTGAACCTGTGACCCCCTGCTTGTAAGGCAGGTGCTCTCCCAACTGAGCTATGCGACCTTTGGTGGTGCCCAGAGGCGGAATCGAACCACCGACACGGGGATTTTCAGTCCCCTGCTCTACCGACTGAGCTATCTGGGCATATGGCGGAGGATGAGAGACTCGAACTCTCATGGCTTTTACACCGCCGGTTTTCAAGACCGGTGCCTTACCAATTAGACTAATCCTCCATTATGGTACCCCGTAGGAGAATCGAACTCCTCTCTCCAGAGTGAAAATCTGGTGTCCTAACCGATGGACGAACGGGGCATGAGTGGTGGATCCAGCTGGAATCGAACCAGCGACCACTCGGTTATGAGCCGAGTGCTCTAACCAACTGAGCTATGGATCCATAAATGGCGTGCCTGAAGAGATTCGAACTCCTGACCCACGCCTTAGAAGGGCGTTGCTCTATCCAGCTGAGCTACAGGCACATATTATGGTGCGTCACACAGGGATCGAACCTGTGACAACACGATTAAAAGTCGTGTGCTCTACCAACTGAGCTAGTGACGCATGGAGCGGGAAACGAGGGTCGAACTCGCGACATTCAGCTTGGAAGGCTGACGCTCTACCAACTGAGCTATTCCCGCATGTTTTGGTGGCGGGGGCAGGATTTGAACCTACGACCTTCGGGTTATGAGCCCGACGAGCTGCCAGACTGCTCTACCCCGCGCTATGAAATTTGTATGGTGCCTGGGGCGGGAATCGAACCCGCACGACCCTAGAGGTCACAGGATTTTAAGTCCTGTGCGTCTACCAGTTCCGCCACCCAGGCGTTTATTTTTGTCCCTTGAGGACAGGAATAATAATATCATAAATACAAAGTGTCGTCAACACTTTTTTTATTTTTCCAACAAAAATTTTTAAACTCACATACCTTGCAGTGATTTACTTCCTTTTTTTCATATTCATCAAAATTAAAAACTTCAATGTTTTCAATGGTTTCACTTAGAAAGCTTTTGTTTTTTTCGTGAAGTTCATCATCATATTTTACAGTGAAATTTTCCTCAGAATATTCCGTCTGATAATAGATCATCTCAATATTTTTTATTTTTCGAATATTTTCAAATACAGATTTATAGTTTTCTTTCAACAAATAAAGATATATTTTTGTCTGAAGGGATTCCTCTATACTCTTCTTAGAAATCTTTCTCTTGTTTGTTTTAAAATCAACTATCTGCACCCTGCCGTTTGGCTTCAATATTATAAGATCGTACCTTGCCATCAATCTTATTTTTTCAGCATTTTCTCTTATTTCATATTCTGAAAAATATCTACAATTAGCCTCTATCGGATATTTCTCTTTAAGTTTTTCAAAAAGTTCTTTAAGCTCTTTTTCTTTAATATAATTTACATCTGTATCTATTTCCTTAAAATATCTTTCAGCAAGAAGATGAAATTTGTTTCCTTTTTCAAAACTACCTTTTAATGTTTCGTCATCTGATCCGTAAAGTCCGTCAAAATATCTGTATCTGAATTTTAACGGGCACTGCATAAATGTAACTATAGAACTCTGAGTGTATAGAAAATTTTTATCCTTTCTTACGTCTCTCATATCTTTTCTGCCCCTCTTCTATTAATTTGTTGATTTCTCTAAAATAAAATATATCAGAGTCTCCGTTGCAGCTTATAACCAGGTACTCTTTTGCTCTGGTGATTCCCACATAAAGCAACCTTATACTCTCTGATATTCTCTCACTTTTTCTCTTTAGGGTTATGTTTTCATACTTTTTATTTATAAATGTCTTTCTGAACTCATCCTCTAGATAGTCGCCCGGATAAACATATGGCTCCTTCAGATACTGCTGCCTGCCATAGTCATTGTCGGAAAGATAAACTGGAAAACTGTCTGAATTTACATTGAACAACCAGACCATGTCCCACTCCATTCCTTTGCTCTTATGATAAGTGGTAAGAGTTATATTGTATTTCTCTTTCGGCAACTCTTCAGTCTCTGATTCCACTGCCTTTGCTAAATAAGTGAATTCACTTCCCCTGCTTTTTTTCATCTCCAAAGACAGGTCAAATAAGGTCCACCTGGGATTTAATTTAAATATTCTTTTTAAATCCAAAGATATTTTTTCTATGAGAAGAAGTTGATCTGCTTCAAAAGAATAAATATCCCCTATAAATAGCAGCAGTTTTTCCAGAGAGTTTTGTGGAAACTCCAAAAGTAACTTTAGTTTTTTTATATTTTTCTCAAAATTTATCCACCATGATGCAGTTGTGAATTTTTCAGGTATATTAAGATCGTTTCTTCTGTAAAAAATATTTTCCAAGTTTATTCCTTTGAGATAAGGTATAAATTCCTGAAACTCTTTTCCCTCTATACCCTCCATAAGATGCCCCTGGATGAGAGTTATAAGCCTCCTGTTGTCAAAGGGTTTAGAGAGGAAGGCCAACAGATCTCCCATGAATTCAAGGGTTTCTAAAAGATTTTCCGATATATCCGCAAGTACCTGAAATTTTACCTGCTTTCTTTTTAGGACTCTTCCCGCCTTTTCTATCTGAAAGTTTTTGGGAAAAAGCACTGCAGCTTTTTTATCGGGATACTTCTTTGAAAAGGCCTCTATAAAGCTCCCCATCCTCTCTAGCTCTTTATCCTCTGTTTCCTCTATAAATGTTTTTATACCATAGGTATCAACCTTGGGATTGTAAGGTGAACTTCCCTTGTCCACCTCTTTAATCATCTGCTCTGCAAGGGCAGATCTAGCCTCTTTCAGAGGGTGCTCTCTCCTCACATAATCTACAAAAAAATTGGCCAAATCTAAAATTTCACGGCTGCTTCTGCCTGCTGTAAACATCTCTGTCACAGGGTTTGCCTTTAAGAAGCTTTTAAACAATTTGGGTGATGATGATGTAAAGGTAGAAAGAATACTCTGATTCAAGTCCCCTACCTTTACTAAGTTTCCGTTGCTTATAAGTTTTAGTATCTTATTCTGAAGATAGTTGCTGTCCTGAGCCTCATCTTCAAATATATACTTAAACTTATTTTTATAACTTTCACAGAGTTCAGCATCTTCACTGAGTATTTTGTGGCACAGATATAGTAAGTCATCATAGTCTAAAAATCCCTCTCTTTTACAGAGTTTGTCGTACCGCATGTACACCTCTCCAGCTATTTTTAGAAGGCTTCCCTTTGCGTATTTTTTAGTTTCACTGTGAAGTCTTTCAGGAGAGATGCTTAAGTTTTTAACCTTTGATATAAGCCTCAAAATTATTCTTATTAGCTCATCATTCCATTTTTTGTGTGATTTTTCTGATATTTCAGAAGTCTCTATGAAATAATCTATCTCATTTTGATTGTCTTTTTTATAGTCATTTATGGCCATAGATATAAGATGGTACATATTTGAATTAGTTATCGTCTTATATTCATTGGACAGACCTATTTTATAGAGGTTATCCCTCAATATTTCATTGGTAAGCTTATGGATGGTCATTACCTGAAATTTGTTTTTAAAATTTGTTTCAGAGCTTAATATTTCACTTATTCTGTTTTTAAAGTTTATAACAGAGGAGTTCATGTATGTTAGTATTAATATCTCCTCTCCATCCTTCAGCTCTTTATCTATGAGTTTCGCCGCTAGATGGCTTAGGATGAAAGTTTTCCCTGCACCAGGGACTGCTGGTATTCCAAGTCTTCCCTCTCGGTACTCTAATATTTTTTTCTGTTCTTCCCTGTAGTCTATATTCATAAAGAACTCCCTTTTTTCTCGAGATCATATTTGAATTATATTGAATATTATTGTAATTGGCAACTTTCAAAGATAATACTTTTACATTTTTAATAACTTATACTCTCATAAAATCTAAATCTTCTTCCCAGTCAAAGTTAGTAATCCCTAAACCTGCTCCATAGTGAAACCTCTCTCCAGAGATACATCTCAAATATTCAAATTCAGCTCCGTAAGAGGTAGTCCCTTCTACGTCTGCATCATCAAAATCCACAAAGGCTCTCCCCACATGACCCTTAACTAAAAAGTCATTTGTGATTTCTGATCCATAAGCAATGGAACTTCCTAAAGTTAAAGCTCCAATCAGTATTTTTTTCATTTTTAATTTCTTAAATTTTTACAAAATTTTACATTCTATAAGATTTCTGATAACTTAGTATATATATTTCAATTGATTGCAAAGGAAAAACGTTAATTTTATTGTATTGTTTATTTAATGAAACAAAATATATTTTAACAGGAGGCAAAAATCATATGAAAAAAATTATTACAATTATTTCAATGCTTTTTCTGATTTCACTATCATCTTTTTCTCAGGAAAAACCCTTGGTTGTAGGTATGGAGCTGGCTTATCCTCCATTTGAGATGACTGATGCAAAGGGAAATCCCACAGGAATAAGTGTAGACATGGCAAAAGCTTTAGGAGAATACCTCGGAAGAGATATTGTTATCGAAAACATGGGTTACGGCGGACTGATCCCGGCCCTCAAAACTAAAAAAGTAGACATTATTCTCTCGTCTATGACTATCACAGATCAGAGAAAAAAATCCATAAACTTCTCTGACCCATATGCAAAATCGTATCTTACTCTTCTTGTAAGTAAAAGATCTCCAGTAAAGAGACCTTCAGATCTAAATACCAGAGGAGTTAATATTGCTGTAAAAAAAGGAACTACAGGTCACGTTGTTGCAACCAAGTTATTTCCAAAGGCAAATATAATGGTATTTGAAAAAGAATCTGTTTGTGTTCTTGAAGTAACACAGGGAAAGGCAGATGCCTTTATATATGATCCATTAACTGTATTTAAAAACTGGAAAAAAAATCCAAATACAACAAGACCTATCTTTGATCAGTTCCAAAAAGATGTTGAATACTGGGGTGTAGGATACAGACACGGTGAAGATGCCTTAGGAAGAGAGATCAATGGATTTATAAAAGAGTTCAAAGAGAGCGGTGGTTTTGACAAACTTGCTGAAAAATATCTCACTGAACAGAAAAAAACATTTGATGAAAAGGGACTTCCTTTCTTCTTTTAACTACTACTCTAAATAAATCTATTGCAGAAAGGATTTTTTATGGAAGATACTCTGAAAAAATGTAAAAAAAACTGTAACAATAAAAATTTCAAAATAAACCCGAAAAGAATTTTTTTCAGGGAAAATAGAGAGATAGAAGCCTCTAAAACCGTTGAAATAATAAATATAGTAATTATACTTGCAATTATTTTTGCTATTTTTAATTATGCATTCGGAAGGCTTGAATACAACTATATGTGGAAAGAAACCATAGTGGACTACAGATACAAGTTTATAAAAGGATTTTGTATAACAATTATAATTTCTTTTTTTTCACTTTTCTGCAGTCTAGTCATAGGTACAATGATGGCAATAGGACAAAGGACAACCTTCTTACCTGTATATTATTTCAGCAAATTTTACGTGGAATTTATAAGGGGAACACCTCTTATCGTTCAGATATATCTTTTTTTCTATGTTGTAGGCACAGCCTTTAACATAACTGACCGTTATATCATGGGTATACTCATAATGGCCAGTTTTTCAGGGGCATATGTGGCAGAGATAATAAGATCTGGGATAGAGAGCATCAGTGCAAGTCAGCTTGAGACTGCCAAGGCTCTCGCCTTCACCCCTTTTCAGACTTACGTATATATCATACTTCCACAGGTGGTAAAGAGGATTACACCTCCTCTGGCAGGTCAGTTTGCTTCCCTTATAAAGGATTCGTCTCTGCTCTCCATTATCGCTGTAAATGAGTTTACAAAAAATGTACAGGAAGTCGATTCCTTAACCTTTGCTCCTGTGGAAAATTATTTTATTTTAGCAGTGGGATATCTTTTACTGACATATCCTATATCACACTACTCCAAGTATCTAGAAAGGAAGTTCTCTTATGAATCTTAACATAACAAACCTCACAAAAATATACGGAGAACAGACCGTTCTAGACAAGCTATGCCTAAAGCTAAAAGATGTACACTCTCTTGTTATAATTGGACCTTCAGGAGGAGGTAAATCTACTTTACTCAGAATTCTAGCTGGTCTAGAACCTCCAGAAGATGGTATCATAACCATCAATAACGAGTCGGTTCCCTCTGATGAAAAGGAACTTAGAGATTACAGGAAAGGTGTAGGGGTGGTGTTTCAGGCCTTTAACCTTTTTCCCCATCTTTCGGCCATTGAAAACATAACTCTTCCACTTATAAAAGTCCATAAACTCTCTGAAAAAGATGCCAAAAGTAGGGCCATATCTCTCTTTGAAAGATTTCAATTAGAGGAACACATCCATAAAAAACCTTCACAACTTTCTGGAGGTCAACAACAAAGGGTTGCTATTATACGGGCTATGGCCTTAGATGCCAAGTTTCTACTTTTAGATGAACCCACATCTGCCCTAGACCCTGCCCTGACATCAGAAGTTCTCGACACAATTCTCACCCTGAGGAGAGAGCAAAAGGATCTTATATTGATAACTCATGAAATGGGTTTTGCCAAGAATGTGGCAGACCATATAATCTTTGTGGATCAGGGAAAAGTTTTGGAACAGGGACTTCCTGAAGAGATTCTTAAAGCTCCTAAAACAGACGAACTGAAAGCTTTTCTCGGAAAAACTCTTAAATACTAAAAAGCAGCCTTTTAAAAAGGCTGCTTTTTAAGTTAACTCAAAGGCTATTTACAATTTTTAACAACTACATAATGCTTTTCCAATATTTCAGACTGCTGTTTAGAAATCTAAATTTTCATACAGGAAACTTAGATAAGAACTTCAAGCTACTTTTTATCTTTCTTATTCTTTCTTTTTTTTAGTTCTGTAACAATAAAAACTGAAAGTATCACTATCCCGATTAACAATGGAAATCTCATTATTCTCTCCCTTTTATAATTAAATTTTACTCAAAATAATTTTTTCTTTTTTAATTTCTACCTGAAGCCTTTGAAAAACTTCTTTGACCAGCATCTCATCTTCTATCAAGAATAATTCTTTTTTATTTTTCCTAAAAGATTTTACAAAATATTCTACCTTACATGCCTCAGCCCTTCCAAAAGCCTCCCAGACGCCCTCTATACCAATTGGCTTGTGACTTCTGGTGTATTTTGCTCCACGTCCCTCTAGATGCTCTATATATCGTTTCTGCCAGTCTCTGGCTATCCCTGTATAGAGTGAGTTGTCCTGGCACCGGAGAATATATATGTAATAAGGCACTTTCTTTCCCAAGCTCACCACCTCTACACTATGATACATTCTCATTGACAAAAAATCAAATTTGAAATTTATACAAAGGTTTTTTTTAGACAGCTGGGTATATTATTTTTAGTCTAATTTTAAAGGAGGGGTAGCATGTTGACTGAAATATACGACCCACTAAAAGGGGAAATGTTCCAGGTAATGGACCAGACAGGAACAATAGTCAATAAAGATTATATGCCTGAAATTTCCGACGAGCTTATCTTAAAAATGTACCGAACTATGATGCTCTCGAGGACACAGGATGAAAAATCACTTCAGTATCAAAGACAGGGAAGAATGCTTACATTTGCACCGTCTATGGGACAAGAAGGAGTCCAGGTGGCAAGTGCCGCGGCAATAGAAAAAACTGACTGGGTGTCTTCTGCATTTCGTGAAAATGCCACATGGCTCTGGTTGGGACAACCTATGGAAAATCTTTTTTTATACTGGATCGGAAGTGAAGAAGGAAGTAGAATCCCAGAAGACGTTAACTTACTTCCTATAGCCGTTCCTATAGGAACCCAATGCAACCACGCAGTGGGAATAGGTATGTCAATAAAATTCAGAAAACAGAATTCTGTTGTTTTGGCTTATATCGGAGACGGGGGTACTTCAGAAGGGGAGTTTTATGAGGCCATAAACTATGCCGGCGCCATGAATACTCCGAACATCTTTATTATACAAAACAACCAGTTTGCAATAAGTACCCCGAGATCTCTTCAGACAAAGGCAAAAACCCTGGCACAAAAAGGCGTTGCAGCTGGAATCCCATGTATACAGGTAGACGGAAATGATATCTTTGCTGTTTATGCAGCTGTAAAAGAGGCTGTGGAGAGAGGAAGAAACGGAGAAGGACCTACCCTTATAGAGGCTGTCACATACCGAATAGGTCCCCACACTACCGCTGATGACCCTACAATATACAGAACAGATGAGTATCACCAGGAGATGCTAAAAACTGACCCTATTATAAGAACAAAAAATTATATGATTGAAAAGGGAATCTGGGATGATGAAAAAGAAACTTCACTCAAAGAGGAGCTTGAAAATTTGGTGGAAGAGACATTTAAAAAAATAGAGCAGACTCCCGATACATCTTTAGAGGATATATTCAAATACACCTATGCCGAAATGACGGAAAATCTCAAAGAACAGTATGAAGAATACAAGGCATTTCTCCAAAGGAGGGATAAATAATGGCAGTTTTAAACAATATAGAGGCGTTAAACCAGTCTCTCATGCAGATGATGGAAACCGACGATACAATAATAGTATTCGGAGAGGATTCAGGATTTGAAGGAGGAGTTTTCAGGGTTACAAAGGGACTTCAGGAAAAGTTTGGAAAAGAGCGATGTTTTGATACCCCCCTTACTGAAGCTGGGATAGTAGGATCAGGTATCGGTATGGCTATCACAGGTCTAAAGCCAGTTGCCGAGATACAGTTTCAGGGATTTGTATTCCCTGCAATGAATCAGATTATGATTCACGCTGCTCGGATGAGAAATCGAAGCCGTGGACGATTTACTGTACCGATGGTCATAAGGATGCCCTACGGAGGTGCTGTAAGAGCCTTAGAGCATCATTCTGAGAGTATAGAGGCACTCTTTGCACACATCCCTGGACTAAAGGTTGTAATCCCTTCAAATCCCTATGATACAAAGGGTCTTATGATTTCAGCTATAAAAGACCCTGATCCAGTTATATTTCTAGAACCCAAGAGACTTTACAGAGCCTTTAAACAAGAAATTCCAGATGAGATCTATGAAGTTCCAATTGGAAAGGCGAGGGTTTTGCAAGAGGGAGAAGATATCACAGTGGTGGCATGGGGAGCCATGATTCCCGAATGTCAGAAGGCTATAACTATGCTAAAGGAAAATAATGTCAGTGTCGATCTTATAGACCTTCGGACAATCTCTCCAATAGACAAAGAAACCATCTCTCAGTCTGTGAAAAAAACAGGAAGATTTTTGGTTGTTCATGAGGCTGTAAAATCCTTCGGAGCAGGGGCTGAGCTCATTTCCATTGTCAACGAAAAGGCTTTCCTTAGTCTAGAGGCTCCGCCTAGCAGACTCACTGGATTTGATGTAACTGTGCCTTTAGCCAAGGGAGAGCATCATTTTATTGTAAACCCTGAAAAAATAAAAAATAAAATAATGGAGCTCATCAACTTCTAAAGGAGGGATTCTATGTACCATTTTAAATTTGCAGATATAGGAGAAGGAATCCACGAGGGAAAACTCCTTGAATGGATGGTCAGCGAAGGAGATTCTATAAAAAGCGGAGATTCTCTTTTTCTTGTGGAAACTGATAAGGTCAATGCTGAGATTCCATCTCCTGTAAAAGGTGTTGTTGCCAAACTTATGGCCCAGGTGGGGGATGTTATAAAAGTTGGGGATATTATCGTAGATATAGAGGAAGAAGGATCTTTGCAGGACACCAAACCTCAAAAGAAAGAGCTTGTTCAAGAGTCTGATAAACCCCAAGAAGAAGTTGTAAAAAAAGAAAAAACAGAAGAAAAAGGTGCAGGTGTCGTAGGGGAGATAACAGTTTCTAACGATCTTATCCCTAGCTTCAGCCAAGAAAAATCAGAAAAACCTTCTCTCAGAAAAAAAGTTTTGGCCACTCCGGTAGCGAGAAAAATGGCAAAAGATTTAGGAGTGGACATAACCTTAGTAAAGGGAAGCGGTACAATGGGAAGAGTTATGAAAGAAGATATCAAAAATTTTCACTCTTCAGACAATAAAAAGAAAGAAACAAATCAAAATATTTCTGCTTTAACTTCTAGTCAGTCAGGTTCTATTGAGGAAGTGGAACTTTCAGGCATAAGAAAAACAATATCAAAGTCAATGACACTTTCAAAACAAATAATACCACACACCGTACTCATGGATGAGTTTGACGTGACTTCTCTTGTGGAGTTCAGAAAGGAAGCTAAACAAGAAGCTCTTCTTCAAGGGGTAAAACTTACATACATGCCTTTTATTATAAAAGCTGTCACCATCGCACTGAAAGAGTTTCCTTTATTTAACTGCGTATATGATCATGAAAATGAAAAGCTGCTATTTAAGAAATTCTACAATATAGGTGTGGCTACAGATACCCCTGAGGGTCTCATGGTCCCTGTGATTAAAAATACAGACCATATGGGTCTATTAGAGACGGCAAAAGAAATGAACAGGCTTGTAGAGGCCTCTAAAAATAAAAAGCTTACCCTTGATGATATAAAAGACGGGACATTTTCCATTACAAATTACGGAGCTATAGGTTCTTTATTTGGTACTCCTATAATAAAGCATCCTCAGGTTGCCATCCTTGGGATAGGTAGAGTTAATAAAAAGCCCGTGGTTTCTGAAGAAGGGAATGTTGAAGTAAGAGATATAATGCCAATATCTATGGCTGTTGATCACAGAATTATAGACGGGGCTGATGCAGGTCGTTTTGCAGAAAGACTCAAGCAACTTCTTTCTAACCCAAAACTTCTTCTCATGAGTTAGGAGGTGTAAAATGGATTATGATATCATCGTTTTAGGAGGAGGGCCAGGCGGTTATGTTGCCGCTATAAAAGCCGCTCAGATGAACGCAAAAACAGCTATTATAGAGATGGGTAATTTTGGAGGTGTTTGCCTTAACTGGGGGTGTATACCCACGAAAACCCTCTTGAAAAGTGCAAAGGTTTACCAATACATACTGAACTCTTCAAAGTACGGAATAGATATAGACGATCTCTCTAATGTAAATATAAATTGGGAGAAGATGCTTCAAAGAAAAAAAGATGTTGTAAAAAAGCTTACCTCTGGAGTGGAGTTTCTCCTAAAAAACAATAAAGTGGATATTTATAGAGGATTCGGAAATGTTATTGATAAAAACAGTATAGAGGTCAACGGAAATCGATTGAGCTGCAAAAATATCATTCTTTCCACAGGATCTTCCCCAAATATACCGGAAATTCCAGGAGTAAAAGATGGCTTAAAAAGCGGTTTTGTAATAACAAGCAAAGAGGCATTAGAACTTCTAAAAATTCCTGAAAAACTTGTTATTCTCGGTGGGGGAGTTATCGGTGTTGAATTTGCTACTTTATATAGCTCTCTCGGAACAAAGGTCACCATAATACAGAATATGGACCGAATCTTGGAGTTTATGGACCATGATGTAATAAACGAGATGGAAGATATTCTTCTAGGTTTAGGGGTTGAGATTCTTTATAATACATCCATTGTCAAAGTAAACAAAACTGATCTAACTATAAAAGACAAAGATGGTGAACGAGATATAGATGCAGATAATCTTTTAATTTCAATAGGAAGATATGCAAATATGAAAGGGCTTGAAAAACTTAATTTAGAGACATATAGAAGGGGAGTTAAGACAAACGAAAAGTTAGAAACCAATATTCCAGGTGTATACGCAATTGGAGATTTGAATGGGGTGTTTAATTTGGCCCATGTGGCTTCCGCTGAGGGTATTATCGCTGTGGAAAACATCATGGGAGAAGATAAAAAAATTGACTACAGAAAGGCTCCAAATTGTATATACAGTTTTCCAGAAATGGCAGCGGTTGGATACAACGAGGTGGATGCAAGAAATAAATTCAAAGATATTATTGTTTCAAAATTGCCACTTTCAGCCAATGGAAAAGCTCTAGCTGAAGGTGAAAGTACTGGATTTATAAAAATAATCGCTGATAAGGAATATGGGGAGATTATAGGGGTTCATATTATAGCACCTACAGCTACGGACATGGTTTCTGAGATAGTTACCACAATGGAGTTAGAAGGTACTATCTATGATGTTGCTAGAGTCATACATCCTCATCCCACTATATCAGAGCTTGTCATGGAAGCTGCTCACGGTGCAGTTCATAAAAATAAAGATACTTAAAAAAGGTGCTTTTGCACCTTTTTTAATAAAATATACAATCTATTATATCTTCTTTTTTTATATCATAAAAATATTTTTGAATATCTACATCTTTAATACAGTCGGCTAATTCTTTTTCATTAAATCTTTTTCCTGTTAAAACTTTTTCAATTTCTTCTGTCCCCCTATACCCTAAAAAATCACCATAAATTTTTATTTCATCAATTCTTCCTTCAGAAACATTAATTCTTATATCCAGTTCTCCTCCATCATATCTTTTTCTTTTAGATATCTTAAATTCCGGTGATTTTCCAAAATTCCAGTCCCAATCTCTATATTTTTCTTTTGCCAGATTTTCAACGGCTAAATTCTCTGTATCTGACAAAATATAATTCCTAGCCCCCTCCATCAAGATATTTGAAATCAATATTTTTTTAAATTCCTCTATCATTAGCTTTTCTTTCAGATAGGGATAGATATTTGTAACTCTGCTTCTGACAGATTTTATTCCCTTAGACTCTATCTTATCATATTTTACATTCAAAACTTTTCCAAGTACAGACAAGTCAGCATCAAAAAGAAGCGTACCATGATGCAACATGCGATTTCCAAAATAATACTGGGCATTACCTGATATTTTTTTTTCATCTATAACTATATCATTTCTTCCTGAAAACTCAGCTTCTACCCTCAAAAGCTTCAACACGTTTACAACTGGTTCAGTAAATTTTTTATAGTTATTTACATTCTCTCTTTTTCCATCTGTTATAAAGGTAAAATTAAGGTTTCCATTGTCATGATATACAGCACCCCCTCCAGAAAGCCTCCTTACCACATTGACGTTGTTTTTATTGACATATTCATGATTTATTTCCTCGTGTGTATTTTGGTTCCTTCCCACCACAACTGTATTCTCATTCTGCCAAAAAATTACAATATCTCCCTCTATATTTTTCAATGCATATTCTTCAAGGGCAAGGTTAAAATACGGATCTTTACTTTCATTAATTATATTAAACATCTAACTTCCCCCCGATCTTTTTTTATAATATACATTTTAAAAAAAACTTTCCTTTTTATGTACATAATCAATAATAATTTTATATTTCTTTGATTATTCTTTTTTTTTTATTATAATTAAAGTAGTTTATATACAACTTGTTCTAACGAATGAATTTATATTTTTTTGACCAGCATGGAGTCTTACCAAAAGGAGGATTAAATTTGAGTTTTTTTAACGAAATTTTTAAAAGAAAGAAATCAGAGCCAGAGATTATTACAGAGGTCCAAGAAAATAAAGAACCAGATTCTTTATCCATAGACCCTTTTTCATACTGCATTTTCAATCCTTATTTTAAATGCAATGAAGATTTTTCAAAAGTTTTTTCAGAATTTGAAATGAGACTTGGAAGTTTACAAAGATATTTTGAACTAAACAACCTGCATATACAGGAATATCTCAGCAGTTCAAAAGAGATACTGAGAGACCACAAAAATGAACGATCCAAAGAACATAAAATTTTAGATCAATATGGCAAATGCCATTATGCAGATGTTGATTATTTTTATGAAATGCATTATTTATCTGTTTTACTAATTTTATTCACCATGTTTGAAAACCTCCTCAGTAATATCGTAAAGGATATTTCATACATAAGTAAACACGATTTCAATGATTTCAACCAAAAAGATCTTCCATACATAAATAAATATATCCTTTTCCTTAAAAACAAATGTAAATTAAATATCCCCATTTCTCAAAAGGAATGGCAGAGTTTAAATACAATCAGAAAAGTCAGAAATAATTACCTTCACAATCTCAACATCGATATTCCAGATGATTTACAAACCGAGCTACTAAAAATAATGACACCAAAAAATAATAATAAAGTAACAGTCAACGAAGAATTTTTAGAAATGTGTTTCAATCTTTTTGGAAAAATTGCCTCTCAGTTAGAAAGTTCATATTGGGACTACAAAAGAAACTTATTCAATATAAAATAGGCAGCTTAAAAGCTGCCTATTTTTTTCTTATATTTAAGATTTTCGTAAAGTTGTTTTGCAAAAATGGTTTTCATATCCGTTGTTATATTTTCCACTTCATCAATATCAAACCAATGACATGTAAGGTGTTCTCCTTCATCTAGATCTAATTCTAAAGGTACTTTTTCGTCATCATGTATTTTTACTATATACATATACAAAGATTCTGTGGTATATCCAGGTGAAAGAATCATCGGTTTTTTAGGAATATAAAGTAGCTCAAAATCATTCTCTGTATACCCTGTCTCTTCTCTTATCTCCCTTTTGAGTGTACTTTCTGCTGTTTCTCCATCCTCTATAATTCCTGCGGGAATCTCATAAAGGTCCCCTTTTACTCCAGGTCTGTATTGTTTTACCAAAAGGGTTTTATCCATACTTTCGTTCAGAATAAAGACTGCAATGGCATTTGGTTTTTGAATATATTCTAGATCGATGTCTGTTGTTGGATGTTTTTCAATTTTTATCCTCAAAAATCTTAAGTCGCTTATTTTCATTGAACGCCCCCACTTATTATATATTTTTTATTTTTGTTCATATACATAATAACTACTTGTTTTTTAATAATTATATCACAAAAATAATAAAAAATTAAAAAGCTTTTTAGCATTCCAAAAAATAAAAAAAAGCTTGGCAAGTACCTATCCTCCCAGAGGGCTGCCCCTCAAGTACTTTCAGCGTATGCAGGCTTAACTTCTGGGTTCGGAATGTGACCAGGTGTACCCCTACAGCTATTCTCACCAAGCTGTTATCAACATTTATATATTGATATCATATTCTTTTGTCTGTCATGGACATTCAAAACTATATAGTAGATTTAGGTTAAGACTTCGACATATTAGTATTGGTCAGCTAAAAACCTCACGGTCCTTACACCCCCAACCTATCAACCTCCTAGTCTCGAAGGTGTCTTAGTTCATATAGAACAGAGTACTTATCTCAAAGCTGGCTTCCCGCTTAGATGCTTTCAGCGGTTATCCGTTCCAAACGTGACTACCCAGCTGTGCCACTGGCGTGACAACTGGTACATCAGAGGTTTGTCCATCCCGGTCCTCTCGTACTAAGGACAGATCTTTTCAATACTCTTGCGCCTGCAGTGGATAGGGACCGAACTGTCTCACGACGTTCTGAACCCAGCTCACGTACCGCTTTAATGGGCGAACAGCCCAACCCTTGGGACCTTCTCCAGCCCCAGGATGCGATGAGCCGACATCGAGGTGCCAAACTTTGCCGTCGATATGGACTCTCGGGCAAAATCAGCCTGTTATCCCCAGAGTAGCTTTTATCCGTTGAGCGACGACCCTTCCATTCGGAATCGCCGGATCACTATGTCCTGCTTTCGCACCTGCTCGACCTGTCAGTCTCGCAGTCAAGCTCCCTTATGCCATTGCACTCTTCGGTTGATTTCCATCCAACCTGAGGGAACCTTTGAACGCCTCCGTTACTCTTTCGGAGGCGACCGCCCCAGTCAAACTGCCCACCTAGCACTGTCTCCATGCGTACAAAGCACAGATTAGAATTTCAAAATTACGTGGTTGGTATTCCACCAGCGACTCACACACAGCTAGCGCCATGCCTTCATAGTCTCCCAACTATCCTATACACGTAATGCCAAAACCCAATACCAAGCTACAGTAAAGCTTCATGGGGTCTTTCCGTCCTACTGCAGGTAACCGGTATCTTCACCGGTAGTACAATTTCACCAGGCCTCCCGCCAAGACAGCTCTCAAGTCATTACACCATTCGTGCAGGTCGGAACTTACCCGACAAGGAATTTCGCTACCTTAGGACCGTTATAGTTACGGCCGCCGTTCACCGGGGCTTCAATTCGGAGCTCTCACTCCTCCTCTTAACCTTCCGGCACTGGGCAGGTGTCAGCCCATATACATCGCCTTTCAGCTTAGCATAGACCTGTGTTTTTGCTAAACAGTTGCTTGAGACTCTTCACTGCGGCCACCAATCGCTTTAGTTCGCTTGTAACTATCACAATCAGTGGCACCCCTTCTCCCGAAGTTACGGGGCCATTTTGCAGAGTTCCTTAGCGAGAGTTAGCCTGTACGCCTTAGGTTTCTCACCCTGAACACCTGTGTCGGTTTCGGGTACGGGCGGTTATAATTTAACGTTTAGAAGCTTTTCTCGGCAGCGTGGGATTTGCACCTTCGTCCGAAGACTCCGCGTAACACCTCAGATATAACCTGGCGGATTTTCCTACCAAGTCACCCTACATGCTTGCACATGGACAACCGTCGCCATGCGCGCATACCCTTCTGCGTCCCTCCATCACAAACTATAACCGGCGCAGGAATATTAACCTGCTTTCCATTCGCCTACGCAATCTAGCCTCGGCTTAGGTCCCGGCTTACCCAGGGAAGACAAACTTTACCCTGGAACCCTTGTTCTTCCGGCGAGGGGGATTCTCGCCCCCTTTCTCGCTACTCATTCCTGCATTCTCACTTCTGATACCTCCAGGGTCCCTTATCAGTTCCCCTTCAACGGCCTACAGAACGCTCTCCTACCAATCCAACTTAAAAGTTGAATTCCACGACTTCGGTTTATAGCTTAGCCCCGTTACATTGTCGGCGCAGAGACTCTCGACCAGTGAGCTATTACGCACTCTTTAAAGGTATGGCTGCTTCTAAGCCAACCTCCTGGTTGTTACAGAATCTCCACCTCCTTTCCCACTTAGCTATAATTAGGGACCTTAGTCGGTGGTCTGGGCTGTTTCCCTTTTGACCATGGATCTTAGTACCCATAGTCTCACTCCTAAGCTCTAGAACTATGGTATTCGGAGTTTGATTGATTTCGGTAAGCGGTACGCCCCCTAGACCATTCAGTGCTCTACCCCCATAGTTGAACGCTTAAGGCTGCACCTAAATGCATTTCGGAGAGAACGAGCTATCTCCTGGTTCGATTGGCTTTTCACCCCTATACCTACCTCATCCCCCGGCTTTTCAACGACGGTGGGTTCGGACCTCCACTGTGTCTTACCACAGCTTCATCCTGGACAGGCATAGATCACCAGGTTTCGCGTCTACGACCAGCGACTGTATCGCCCTATTCAGACTCGGTTTCCCTACGGCTCCGTTATACTTAACCTTGCCACTGATCGTAACTCGCAGGATCATTCTCCAAAAGGCACGCCATCAGTCCGAAGACCTCTGACCGCTTGTAAGCACACGGTTTCAGGTTCTATTTCACTCCCCTCCCGGGGTTCTTTTCACCTTTCCCTCACGGTACTATTCACTATCGGTTAACAAGAGTATTTAGCCTTACGAGATATGGTCCTCGCAGATTCACACAGGGTTTCACGTGTCCCGTGCTACTCGGGAGAGAACACACAACTTAAAGAGTTTACCTGTACGGGGCTATCACCCGCTACGGCGGAACTTTCCAATTCCTTCCAGTTACGTCTTTAAAATTGCCGGATACCTTGTAGTTCTCCAGGCGTTCTTCCCACTACCCCAATACAGCAACGGCTACATCCTTGACACTGTATTGGTTTAGGCTCATCCCCGTTCGCTCGCCGCTACTTAGGGAATCGTTTTTACTTTATTTTCCTCGGGTTACTTAGATGTTTCAGTTCACCCACTTACCTCTTTCGCGCTAGATCTTCAATCTAGCAGGTTGCCCCATTGGGAAATCTGCGGATCAATGCTCAATTGCAGCTAACCACAGCTTATCGCAGCTTATCACGTCCTTCATCGGCTCTTGTTACCTAGGCATTCTCCGTGTGCCCTTAATATCTTAACCTAAATTGTTCATCAGCTAACTCTCTTTCTTGACAATTTTTACTTCGAATGAAATAAATCCATTCTCGAAAATTTCGTCAGAAAAAAAATTTTATGTTGATTTCTCTACTATATAGTTTCCAATGTCCATCTCAGTAATTATTCAAACCTTTACAGGAAAGAACAATACCAAATAAATAGAGAAGGTCGTCTGTGCTCCTTAGAAAGGAGGTGATCCATCCGCACGTTCCCGTACGGATACCTTGTTACGACTTCACCCCAATCGCTAATCACACCTTAGGAACATCCCTCCCGTAAACGGGTTAGGCCTGCTACTTCAGGTGCAACCAACTCTCGTGGTGTGACGGGCGGTGTGTACAAGACCCGAGAACGTATTCACCGCGACATTGCTGATTCGCGATTACTAGCGATTCCAACTTCACGCAGTCGAGTTGCAGACTGCGATCCGAACTAAGAACAACTTTCTGAGATTGGCTCCCCCTCGCGGGATCGCTACCCTCTGTATTGTCCATTGTAGCACGTGTGTAGCCCAGCCCATAAGGGGCATGATGACTTGACGTCATCCCCACCTTCCTCCTGCTCGTCGCAGGCAGTCTCGCATGAGTCCCCAACTTAATGATGGTAACATACGATAGGGGTTGCGCTCGTTGCGGGACTTAACCCAACATCTCACGACACGAGCTGACGACAGCCATGCACCACCTGTCACCAAGTTCCTCCGAAAAGGCACCTAAGCATCTCTGCCTAGTTCTTGGGATGTCAAGGGCTGGTAAGGTTCCTCGCGTTGCGTCGAATTAAACCACATGCTCCACCGCTTGTGCGGGTCCCCGTCAATTCCTTTGAGTTTCATACTTGCGTACGTACTCCCCAGGCGGATCACTTATCGCGTTAGCTTGAGCACGGAGGTTCGACCCCCCACACTTAGTGATCATCGTTTACGGCGTGGACTACCGGGGTATCTAATCCCGTTTGCTCCCCACGCTTTCGCGCTTTAGCGTCAGTATTCATCCAGTGAGCTGGCTTCCCCATCGGCATTCCTACAAATATCTACGAATTTCACCTCTACACTTGTAGTTCCGCCCACCTCTCTGATACTCTAGCCTTCCAGTTTCCAACGCAATACGGAGTTGAGCCCCGCATTTTCACATCAGACTTAAAAGGCCGCCTAGACGCGCTTTACGCCCAATAATTCCGGATAACGCTTGCGACATACGTATTACCGCGGCTGCTGGCACGTATTTAGCCGTCGCTTCTTCTGGTGGTACCGTCACTTTCTTCTTCCCACCTGAAAGCACTTTACGATCCGAAGACCTTCATCGTGCACACAGAATTGCTGGATCAGACTTTTAGTCCATTGTCCAATATTCCCCACTGCTGCCTCCCGTAGGAGTAAGGGCCGTGTCTCAGTCCCCTTGTGGCCGATCACCCTCTCAGGCCGGCTACCCATCATCGTCTTGGTAGGCCATTACCCTACCAACTAACTAATGGGACGCAAAGCTCTCCTCTAGCGCATATAGCCTTTCATAGTTCCACGATGCCGCAGTTCCATAATATCCGGTATTAGCTGTCGTTTCCAACAGTTGTCCCAGTCTAGAGGGCAAGTTCTTTACGCGTTACTCACCCGTCCGCCACCGTACTATCACCCGAAGGTGAATTCCAGTCGACTTGCATGTGTTAAGCATTCTGTCAGCGTTCATCCTGAGCCAGGATCAAACTCTTCATTCAAAAAGTTTATTTAAATCTCTTGCGAGATTATTAACACCTAACTGTGTCCAAATCTTGTTTGGACTTCTTTGTCATCTATGATGACGATTTTGACTTCCTTCTCTATTTAATTGCTAATGTCCTTTTGTTTTTCAAACCTCCAGCTGACTTGTCATCTGAAGTTTCTTCTGTCCTTTTCTCTCGCGGACAAGAAATATAATAACATATCTACAAACTTCAGTCAACACTTTTTTAATTTTTTTATAACCATTAAATTTTTTATTTTCTGACTAGACTTTGAACTCTTTATCTAAATACAAAAAAGCTTTATTATAACTAAAAGAATCTCCTGTAAAAAACAGAAGTTTCTCCTTAACTTTAATTACTTATAAAATAATTTATAAGCCTTATAAGTTTCATATATATCAAATTTTGACGCCAACTCAAAAGGAGAATGCATTGAGATTACCGCAGGACCTGCATCTATTGTTTTTATTCCATGGTGAGCTAGATACATTGCTACAGTTCCTCCTCCTCCTTCATCTACTTTTCCAAGCATTGCCGTCTGCCATTTTATATTATTTTCATTAAATAATGTTCTAATCTCTCCCACATATTCTGCATCTGCATCATTAGTTCCACTCTTACCTCTTGCTCCGGTATATTTACTAACTACAATTCCATATCCAAGCATAGCTGCATTTTGCGAATCGTGTACTGACTTAAATATTGGATTTATTCCTGCATTTACATCAGAAGAAAGTGCCCTAGAATTCCAGAAGCATTTTCTTAGAAGATAGTCAGAGTATTCTTGGCCTTTTATTTTATAAATTATATCAGATACAAAGTATTCTATATAAAAAGACTGTAGTCCTGTAGATCCTGTAGATCCAATTTCTTCCTTATCAGCCATAAAACAAACTGCAGTTTTTTCAGGAACACCTTCATAGTCGAATATGGCCATCATAGATGTAAAGGCACATATTCTGTCATCATGACCATAAGAACCTACTATTCCTCTGTCAAATCCAACGTCTCTTGATTTGTGAGCCGGGACAAGTTGTAGTTCTGCTGAGAGAAAATCTTCTTCTTCCATTCCATAAGTCTCATTTAATTTTTCAAGAACTGCGTATTTTACGAGTTCCTTCACCTCTTCATTGTTTATTTTAGAGGGTATACTTCCAACTATAATATGTAATTCTTCTCCTTTGAGTATTTCTGAAGAACTTCTGCCTCTTTGAACCTTTGAATCTAAATGTGGAAGTATATCTGGAATAGAAAATACAGGATCATTTTCATTTTCTCCTATTATTATATCTATTTTTTCTCCAGATTTTAAAACAACAGTCCCATGTAGTGCCAAAGGAGTTGATCCCCACTGATATTTTTTTATTCCACCATAGTAATGAGTTTTCATCAGAGCCAAATCTGTATCTTCATAAAGAGGATTTTGCTTTAAATCAAGTCTAGGACAATCTATATGGGAAACTATAAAATTAATTCCTTCAACTATATCTTTTTTACCTATAATTGCCAAAACAATGTTTTTTTCCCTATTTACATAATATATCTTATCCCCGGCTTTAAGATTTTCATCAGAGGATACATCTCTAAACCCATTAGCTTCAGCTAATTTTATACTTTCTCTGACGAATTCTCTCTCAGTTTTTCCTATGTTTAAAAATTCTTTATATTTTTCTGAAAAGGAAAATATAATTTCTTTCTGTGATTTTTCTGTTTTTTTCCACCCGTTCTCTTTTTTATAAAGCATCTTATCACCTCTTTTTTATTATTTTATATCTATAAATATAGTATAGCAAATTATACCTACCATATAAATTAAAATGTTTTTTAATATAAGAAAAGCTGCCAGAAACGACAGCTTTTCTTGTTATTTATTTAGTCTTTTATTTATCTCTTCTGTTGCTTTTTCATAACCTGGTTTTTCCAAAAGAGCAAACATGTTTTTCTTGTATTCTTCCACTCCTGGCTGATCGAAAGGATTTACTCCGAGTAAATATCCACTTATAGCACAAGCTTTTTCAAAGAAGTAGAATAGGTATCCCAAATGATAAGCTGTTGCTTCTGGAATGTTTACCACAAGAGTAGGAACTCCTCCGTCTGCATGGGCTAATATTGTCCCCTCTATAGCTTTTTTGTTTACATAGTCCATGGTTTTCCCTGCAAGATAGTTTAAACCGTCTAAGTTAAATTCGTCCTCTTCTATTGTTATATCTGTTTCTGGTTTTTCTATATTTATAAGAGTTTCAAAAAGATGTCTCTTTCCATCTTGGATATATTGACCTAAAGAATGTAGATCAGCTGTGAAATCTGCAGATGCTGGATAAATTCCTTTTCCGTCTTTTCCCTCTGATTCTCCATAAAGCTGTTTCCACCATTCTGAAATATAATGAAGCTTTGGCTCATAATTTATCATAAGCTCTATATCTTTTCCTCTTCTATGAAGAATATTTCTAGTTGCTGCATACTTATAACAGTTATTTTTTTCGTAAGGAGACTTATACTCCTCTCTAGCATCTGCCGCTCCCTTCATGAGATCATCTATATCTACACCAGCAGCTGCTATAGGTAATAGTCCTACTGCAGTAAGTACAGAATATCTTCCCCCTACATCGTCAGGAACAACAAATGTTTCATAGCCCTCTTGAGTAGATAGCTGTTTTAAAGCTCCTCTGGCTTTGTCAGTTGTAGCATATATTCTCGATTTTGCGCCTTCTACACCATATTTTTTTTCTAGTTTCTTTTTGAAAATTCTAAATGCAACTGCAGGTTCTGTAGTTGTTCCGGATTTTGATATTACATTTACAGAAAAATCTCTATCCCCTATAAGCTCCATCAAATGGTTGATATAAGATCCGGATACATTTATTCCTGCAAAATAAATTTCAGGGGTTTTTCTCTCTTCTTTCGAAAGACTGTTGTAAAAAGAGTGAAACAAAAACTCTATCGCTGCCTTTGCTCCTAAGTATGATCCCCCTATACCTATTACAACAAGGACTTCCGAGTCCTCTTTGATCTTATTAGCTGCAGTTTTTATTCTTTCAAATTCTGTCTTATCATAATTTACAGGAAGATCCATCCATCCGAGAAAATCATTTCCAGCACCATCTTTTTTTTCTAGAGTCTCCGCAACAGACATTGTCTGCTTCTCCATAAGATCAATTTCATGCTGATGGAAAAATCCAAGAGCTTTAGAATAGTCAAAAGAAATTTTATTCATAATATAAGTTCCTCCTAAAAAGTTTTTTTATTTTTTTCTAATTCTCTTATTTTTCTTTGAAGCTCGTCTATTAATTTTCTGTTTTCTTCTAGCTTGGAATTCAATTCTTTTATTTTTTCATCGTGACTTTTCACCATAGATAGATAAAGATCAGAATCAAACCCCATCTTATTTAACTCTTTAGAAAACTCATAAACTAAATTTTCTAATATTTCCAAATCATCTCTGCTTGCCTTTTCTGAATCACTTTTATTTATTACCTTAGATAAATAATAAGCAAATTCATATCTCGTTACCTCATTTTTACCTTGAAATATTTCAGAGTCTTGTTTCAGTATACCTTTATTTAAAAGGTTTTCAACTGATTTATAAGCCCAGTGCTCATCCGTTATATCTTTAAAAGGAACCTCTGAAAAACCAACGGAAAAAACAATAAAAAAAAGAAAAACTAATTTTTTCATAATAAATTTCACCATTTTCTTTATTTTTTCAGTATAGCATATGATATATATAGTATCAATTGCATCTAGTGTTCATTATTTGATTAAAAATAAATCAAATATCTACACAAATTACTGTTGGCTAATTTTAATATAGTTCATCAAATTATTCTACTTATTTTTTTTTTATTCCTTTTATTTTTAGTGAAATTTTAAAAATATACAAAAAATAAAAAAACCTGCTTATAAGCAGGTTTGGTTTTTATTATAATGGCTGGGCTGGCTGGATTCGAACCAGCGCATGACGGAGTCAAAGTCCGTTGCCTTACCGCTTGGCGACAGCCCAACAACGGGATAATAATAACATATTTGTTTTTTTGTGTCAACTTTTTTTTATCATATCCTCCTTGATGATTTCAGTTGAACTTTTCGAAATAAAAAATAAGCCCTTTTGGACTTATTTTTTATACTAGACTTTCTGCCTCTGACTCTTCTTTTTCAACTTCATTATATTTTTCGATTACTGTATCGGTAACCTCTTTTCTGATTTCTGGAGTGATCGGATGTGCAATATCCTTATACTCCCCATTAGGCATCTTTCTAGAAGGCATCGCCACAAACATTCCCTTTTGTCCATCAATTACTTTTAATCCATGAATAACAAAACACTCATCAAAAGTAATGTCCGCGTAAGCCTTTAGCTTTAGTTCATTCTCATTCTTCACAGTTCTGAGTCTTACGTCTGTAATTTTCATCGTACCCAAGCACCTTCCTTTTTGTTTGTTGTTTTATGAAAAACTGCAAAGATAAACTTCACAGCCCTCTAAAAGACATTTTAAATTTGAATACATTTCTTGAGAATTTTTCTTTTCCACCAATGAAAAATAGGCACTACCACTTCCAGACATGAAGAAATAAGTAAATTTTAAACTGTCCAAAAAATTTTTAAATGACCTCAAATCTTCATTTTCAATTAATAACGCCTGTTCTAAATGATTTTCTATATTGTTTAATACATCAGAAAGTTTATTTTCCTTTAATCCCACCAATATTTTTTCAATATTTGCATCTTTTTTATTTTCAAGTTTTGAAAAATTATTGTATGCCTTTCCTGTACTAACTCCAAAAGGTGGCTTTATTATCAAAATATCACATTCGAGATTATTTTCCACTATTTGAACCTTTTCCCCTATACCATTAATTCTACAGGTTTTATTTACCAGAAAAAACGGAATGTCTGCCCCTATACCTTTTGAAATATCCACCATCTCCTCTAGATCCAGGGGATTCCCATGATATAGATTTAGCTCCTTTAAGAAAAATCCTCCGTTGGAACTTCCGCCTCCAAGACCTGCCTGATGAGGTATTTTTTTTTCCAAATAAAGTTCTATATTTTGATTTGATATACCTGTCTTATTATAGAAGGCTTCATATACCTTATAGAGAATATTTTCCTTTCCTGTTGGGATGTCTTCTCGATTTGTCTTTATAATGAGGGGTCCAGGATCCCCTGTAAAATTAATTTCAATCTCATCATAAAGATTTATAGGGGCCATCACCATATCTAAAAGATGGTATCCATTTGAAAGTTTACCTTTAATGTTGAGTCCTATATTTATTTTAGCGTTTGATTTTATTTTCTTTATCATAATTAAAACAGTTCCTCTTTTTCTGGGATTTCTAGCTCCTTTACCTCTATTATTTTTACGAGGTCTTGGGCTTTATCCTTTGGTACATTTCCTGCAGGGACGTCTACTATCTCTATTTTAAAATATCTATTAAAATATTCTAATTCTAAAATATCTCCACTTTTTATTTCTGTACCTGCCTTAGCTATTTTTCCATTTATTTTTGCCTTTTTATTGTCAATTACTGTCTTTGCTACAGGTCTTCTTTTTATAACTCTAGAGACCTTCAAAAATTTATCTAATCTCAAATTTATTCCTCCAATTCATTTTTATATTACCTTATTTTTTATTCTAATCAAATTAATTTTACAGGGATTTTAAAAAAAATTATATTTATGAATATAAAATAAACCCTAAGTTTTCTTTTGTTTTTTTATATTTTTTTCTTTTTTGCCTCTTGCCACAATTTTTCCATTTTTTCTAAATCTGAATTTTCTATGTCACAATTTTCCTCTATATATCTAAACCGCTGTTCAAATTTATTATTGGTTTTCATAATAGCATCTGTGATATTTATTCCTGCAAGCCTAGCCACATTAACCAGTGAGAAAACAACATCTCCCATCTCTTCTTTTAAATTTTCCAAATCCTTATTTTTAAAGGCTTCTCTCATCTCTTCGAGTTCCTCTTCCATCTTATCTATGGCTCCGTCTGTATTTTCCCAGTCAAAGCCAACTTTTGCAGCTTTATGCTGGAGTTTTTCAGCCTTTGAAAGAGGTGGTAAAACTCCAGGGATTCCGTCTAATATGGATTTTCTGTGTCTGTGTTCTTTCTCCTCTTTTTTTATAGCATCCCAGTTTTTTATTACTTCACCACTGTCTTTTACCCCTATATCTCCAAATACATGGGGATGTCTCCTTATTAATTTTTCAGACACTGCCTTAGATACGTCCTCTATATCAAACTCTTTTTTTTCTTCCATTATAAGTGACTGAAAAACAACATTGAGCAAAAGGTCTCCTAGCTCACCCTTTAACTCGTCTCCACCTTTATCCATAGCTTCTAGAGTTTCATATACCTCCTCTAGAAGATATGGTTTAAGACTCTCTATTGTCTGTTCTCTATCCCACGGGCATCCTCCAGGCGCCCTGAGTTTTCTCATTATTTCCACAAGTCTTTGAAATTCTTTCATAATCATCTCCCATGTGTATATTATCAATAATAATTTTTGATATTTAATTTGAAACAAATGTTTAATTTATCCAAAGTTCCGTTACTTTTCCTTGATGAAATGCCCTTGGGGTTCTTTTTTTCAAGAGAAAAGTAATGGGTTCAAATAAAGTTAGTAATTTTTAAAAATAAAATTCTTTTTTATTTTTATCCGTATACATTTCTAACCCTTTAATTTCATTAAAAATTCAAGAATATCTCCTCTGTAAATTATCCCCTCTTCTTTTGGAACATAGATTACCTCTCCTTTGGATATAAGATTGTGAACCTTTTCAAAATCTAGTTTTTCCTCTAAAAATTTTATCAGGTAACCTTCGTCTATTTTCTTTATCCCCTTTAAAAAATTCTGTTTGGCTAAAAGTTTTACTTCTAAATAATAAAATAGATTTTTTACAGGATCAGGCATTTTCCCAAATCTGTCAACTAACTCTGACTTTATATCTTCTATTTCTTCACTAGAATCAACCATGAGAAGTCTTTTATAAATAACAATTTTTTCAGATTCATCAATATAACTTGCTGGAATATTAGCATTTAGGTCTAGATCTACATCCACATCATCAGGAAGTATCTCCTCTCCCTTAGCTTTTTTTACCTCCTCATCTAAAAGCTTTAGATAAAGATCATATCCGAGAGTTTCCAAGGCTCCATGCTGTTTTTCTCCTAGTATTTCCCCAGCACCTCTTATTCTCATGTCTTCCATTGAAAGCTGAAAACCTGCTCCGAATACACCTATATTCTCAAGGGAGTCCTTTCTCTGCTCACCTTTTTTGGTCATCTTTTTATCCTTATCGACCACCAGGTAGCAATAGGCTTTACGACTTCCACGTCCTACTCTTCCCCTAAGTTGATAAACCTGAGATAATCCAAGTTTATCTATATTTTCTATTATTATTGTATTGGCGTTTTCTATGTCTATTCCGTTTTCTATTATCGTTGTAGACAGCAGTAAATCTACTTCTCCGTCTTCAAAATCTTTTATTCGGTCTCTTATCTCCTTAGGAGTCATCTGTCCATGGATATATGTCGTTTTCACATATTTAGGAATAATGGACTCTATCTCCTCTAGTTTCCTCTTCATGTTTTTCACAGAGTTAAAAAGATAAAATATCTGTCCTTCTCTTGCGACCTCTTTCATAACTGCTTCTTTGATATTTTCCCTGGTTTTTTCTATAAAATTTGTTTCTACAGGAAGCCTGTTAGGAGGTGGAGTTTGTATTATAGATATATCCCTTATTCCAAGAAATGCCAGATTTAGAGTTCTAGGTATAGGGGTGGCAGTAAGGGTCAACATATCCACGTTGGCACGGAAATGTTTTAGCTTTTCCTTGGCTTTTACTCCAAACTTCTGTTCCTCATCTATAATTACAAGTCCAAGGTTTTTGAATCCCACATCTTTTGAAAGAAGCCTGTGTGTTCCTATTACAAGATCCACTGTTCCTGCCTTTAGTTTTTTTATTATATCATTTTGATCCTTGTCACTCTTTAACCTAGAAAGAAGTGATATCTCTATGGGATAATTTTTAAATCTATCTAAAAATCTTTGATAATGTTGGCTTGCCAACACAGTTGTAGGAGCCATAACAACAACCTGTTTTCCATCCATGAGAGCCTTAAATGCAGCTCTCATGGCAACTTCTGTTTTTCCATAACCTACGTCACCACATACAATTCTATCCATAACTGTATGAGACTCCATATCCTGTTTTACCTCTTCTATTGATCTCATCTGGTCCTTGGTCTCATTATAAGGAAACCCTTCCTCAAATTCCTCCTGCCAGACTGTATCTTTTGAAAAAGCAAAACCGTTTTTACTCTGTCTTTTTGCCTGGATTTTTATAAGTTCTTTTGCAAACTCCATTATATCCTTTTTCAGTTTTTCTCTTCGTTTTCTGAATCCTCTCCTACCAAGATTGTATATCTCTGGGGTAGAACCCTTTTCACAAATATATTTTTCAATTCTGTTAAGTCCTGTTACCGGTACATACAATTTGTCTTCCCCGGCGTATTTTATGGATAAATAGTCATTTTCATCTATTTTTTCTATACCTAAATATATACCAACACCGTATATATCATGTATTATGTAGTCTCCAGGCCTTATCTGATTAAAATTTGTATATTTTACACTGTCTTTTGCTATATCGGTCCTTCTTATTCTTATACCCTTTAGTTCTCTGTCAGTAAGCACAAGAGTATTGTCATTTAAAAAACCTTCATAATGCTGCTCTTTCAATATTTTTATAGGAGTTCCGAGAAATATCTCTTTATATCTTTTCTCCTCTTCGGTCATAATTATGACTTTCTTTTCAGCAGAAATTTGTTTCACATTTTCATATTCTTGGTAATTTTCACTATCTTCATTCTGAAACCTTATTATATCTGTGCTTATGGTTTTTTCTAAAATATCACTATATTTATCTCTGAGGTCAGACTCATCCTCTCTTTTTCTGAGTATGAGTTCCTCTAGCTTATAATTCATAAGCTCTTTATTTTCCAAATAGATTTCCAGTTCATCAGATACCATGTTTTCAAGTAGTTCAGAGAAGGTTTTTTTTCCAGCTTTATTATTGTTTATGTACACATTTATTTTATCTAAATTTCCCATAGACTTCTGGGTTTCAATGTTAAAATAGCTTATTCTTTCTACTTCATCACCAAAAAACTCTATTCTGACTGGATTTTCACCATTCGGAGGATAGATATCTAAAATATCACCTCTGCGACTGTATTCCCATCTTTTTTCCACAAGGTAATTTTTCCTGAAACCGTTTTTTACGAGTTTTTCCTCTATAGCTTTTAAATCATAGTCCTTTTCTAAGCAAAGTTCTATCTGATCTCCGCTTGCAAAGTAGTCTCTTAATATTCCCTCAAGTGAAACAAGCAGTATCCAGTTATCCCGATTTTCCAATATTTTTAAAAGACCATAATTTATTGTCTGAAACTCCTCATCACTATAGTTAAAGTTCTCTATCTTATAAACTGATTCTTTGGAGTAATCAGAAAGAGTAAAATAATAATCCTCTATATTTTTATTTGAAGAGGATATAAAAACTATTTTTTTATTTCTATTCATAAGAAAAAAGGGAACTGCTCCCCTATACATATTTTCTCTGTTAAATTTCATATCCTTAAACATAAAAAAACCACCTGCACCTATTTTAATCTTTAACTTTAAATTTTACAATTTTTTATAAGTTCATTATTTTAAAATAATTATAAATTATAATATATCTTCAGAAAAAATTTTATAAAAAACAGTTCATCTTAATGTACATTATCATTAATAAAAAAATATATCCAAATTTATTTTGCATATATTCTAATTTTATAAAAATAATCCTTTATAACTTACTAAAATATATATAAGTTTCTTTTTTATTATTGAGAGTATACAAAAAGAGACCAGTTTTTACTGGTCTTTTTTCATTCTTTCAATATGGGCTATAAGAAGAGCTATGTCATGTCCCGTCACTCCACTTATTCTAGTGGCTTCTCCTATAGAAATAGGCTGTACTTCTTCCATGCCGTGCCTTGCTATATTAGATACACCTTTTATTTCAGAAAAATCGAAATCTTCAGGAATTTTAAGACTTTCTAATTTTTTAAATTTTTCAATTTGAGATCTTTCCCTATCGATAAACACCTCATATTTTATTATTGTCTCTATCTGATTTTTTACAAAGTCCGGAAATTCCTGTATATCTGTTATATAAGCCAGATCTTCATAAGATACATTTTTAAATTTGAGTATATCACTGACAGTTACACCTTTTACTACTCTTTGCTTTTCTCCTTTTTTTTCTAGGAGTTCGTTGGCTTTAGATAATGGAACACTTTCCTGCTTAAGTCTTTGTACCTCAAGGTCTATATTTTTTATACAGTTTTCCAAATACTCTATTTTATCCTCTGAAATTATACCTATCTCTCTCGACTTATCTAATAATCTCATAAAGGCATTGTCAAATCTAAGTGTTAACCTATATTCAGCCCTTGACGGCAGTACTCTATAAGGTTCTGGAGTTTTTTTGTGAATTATATCATCTATAAGAACCCCTATATAGGCTTCACTTCTATCTATTATTACTGGGTCTTTTTTATCTACTTTTCTAGCGGCATTTACTCCTGCCATGAATCCCTGAGTTGCAGCCTCTTCATATCCAGAAGTACCGTTTATCTGTCCTGCAAAATATAAATTCCTAACTTTTTTATTTTCAAGGCTTGGATAAAGCTGATATGCGGGAGCATAGTCATATTCTACAGCATAACCATATCTCATTATTTCTGCATTCTCAAGTCCAGCTATTGTTCTCATCATTTTCTCTTGTGCAAATGGAGGCATAGCTGTAGTTAGACCATTTACATAAAGTTCATTTGATTCCATCGACTCCATTTCCAAAAATATCTGGTGATCTTTTTTATCAGGAAAATTCAAAACCTTTCTGTCTAATGAAGGACAGTGTCTCGGACCATGGGTTTTTATCACACCTGTTACTATAGGGGAAAAATGAAGAAGTTCTCTCGCCACATCTATTGTTTTTTCCGTTGTATGAGTCAGCCAAGTAGGAACAGTTCTGTTTTTTTCTTTTTTAGTAAATAACGAGAAGAAGTTTGGATTTTCCTCTCCGTGCATCTCTTTCAGCTTTGAAAAATCAACAGTTCTCTTATCTATTCTAGGAGGGGTTGCTGTCTGGTATCTTTCTAAATCAATACCATTTTTCAAAAGACTTTCAGAAAGCTCTTCTGCAGAGCCTTCTCCTTGTCTGCCTGCAGGATACACAACATCTCCAATTACAACTTTAGCTTTTAAAAATGTCCCTGTAGCCAAAACTACACTCTTTGCTTTATATTCTATTCCTAGGGATGAAATTACTCCTGTTACGTGTCCATCTTCAGTAATAATTTCATCTATTGTCTCTTGAATAACTTCTAATCCAGGTGTATTTTCTATTATCTCTTTCATTTTTACCCTGTACCAATATTTATCTGCCTGACCTCTTGTTATTCTAGCAGCAGGTCCTTTGCTCGTGTTTAGATGCTTTAACTGAAGATTATACCTGTCTGTATGTCTACCTATCTCTCCACCTAAAACATCTATTTCTGCCACAAGATGACTTTTTCCAGGTCCACCTATTGATGGATTGCAAGACATCATTGCTATATTGTCAAGATACATTGTAAACATAGCAGTTTTTTTACCCAGTCTTGCTGATGCAAGGGCAGCTTCACATCCTGCATGACCTCCACCTACAACTATAACATCAAATTCCATCCTGTTCATGTTTGAAATCTCCTTTTTATTATTGTACATGTACATAAATAAAAGGAGTATAATACCCCTTTTATAATAGTTATTAAAAGAAAATTACCGCAGATAAATCTGCGGCAGTTTATTTTCCTACACAAAAATTGCTGAAAACATGATCTAGAAGATCCTCTGTAGATATCTCACCAGTTACCTCAGAAAGTGAATCAAGTGCTTCTTTCAAATCCACTGCCATAAGGTCCATAGGCAATCCCATATTTATCGTTTCCAATATATTTTCCACTGCCTGCTTGGTTTTTTCCAAGGCAGATTTATGTCTCACATTTGTAATTATTAGCTTTTGAGAACTATCCTCTACTTGGCCTGAAATTATATATTTATATATTTCATCCTCCATGTTGGAAATTCCCAAATTCTCAGTTGCAGATATTTCTATCCATTTTCCGACCTTATTTAAAGGAGTCAGATCAAGTTTTCTTTCCATATCTATCTTATTTAAGATACCTATAACTTTATCTGCATTAAGCTGGTCGTGAACTTTGATATCTTCCTCTTCTAATTCCCTAGAACCATCAACCACAAAGAGTACAAGATCAGCTTTATCTATAAGATCTTCTGATTTTTTTACACCTATATTCTCAATAACATCATCAGTAGTCCTTATTCCGGCTGTATCAACTAGTATAAGAGGGATCCCTTTTAGGTTTATAACTTCCTCTATTATATCCCTTGTTGTCCCTGCTATATGAGTGACTATGGCTCTTTCCTCTTTTAATATGGTATTTAAAAGACTGGATTTACCTACATTTGGTTTACCCACTATGGCTGTTTTTACACCCTCTTTTATCATTTTACCCTTATCATAAGAGGCTATCAAGACATCTGAACTTTTGAGAACTTCTAGTAAATTATCCATAAGATTATCAGGTAAAGGATCATCTATACCCTCTTCTGGATAATCTAATACCACATTCACGTGAGCCGCCACATCAAGAATCATTTTTTTTAGTATACCTATCTGATTTTTCAAATCTCCTCTCAGCTGGTTGAGGGAAAGGGATATACTTTTATCTGTCTTTCCGTGAATTATATCCATTACAGCTTCAGCCTGAGTAAGATCTAACCTTCCATTTAAAAAAGCTCTTCTAGTAAACTCACCCTGCTCTGCAATTCTGGCACCTTTTTTCAAAAGAAGTTCCAAAATCTTTTCTGTAATAAGATATCCACCGTGACAGTTGATCTCTACAATATCTTCTCTCGTATAAGTTTTAGGACCTTTCAAAAAAGATACCATAACCTCATCTAAAAGAACTTCTCCATCATAGATATGACCATAATTTATTGTGTGGCTTTTTAGATCTTCTACCTTTTTTTCTGATTTTGCTCTGAATACCTTAGACAATATCTTTATAGAATCGTCTCCGGACATTCTCACTATTCCTATCCCACCCTCGCCTCTAGGGGTCGAAATGGCAGCAATTGTATCAAACATATTATCCTTGCCTCTTCTTTTTTATAACAATGTATCTCTTTGGATCTCTACCCTCACTATAAGTGTCTAAATCCTCATATTTATTTACAATTTCATGAATTATTTTTCTTTCTCTTGGAGGCATTGGATTTAATCTTATTGCTTTATCCGATTTTAATGCTTTTTCAGACATTTTTCTAGCAAGATCTCTCAAAGTATTTGCTCTTTTTTCTTTGAATCCCTCAACATCAACTTCAACCTTCATATTTTTTACCAGGCTGTTTAAAAGATACTCAAAACTATTTAGAGTTTTACCTTTTTTACCTATGATGATTCCATTATCTTCACCATATAGATTTAAAAGTACAAAATGATCACTTGATTTTAATATTTCCATATGAAGATTAAGTCCCATATAATCTAGGATTTCCTGAGCTTTTTTTACCACTTCAGATTCTGCTTCTTTTTCTTTTTTTATCTCTATTTCAAAGAGCCCCTCTTTTTTAAAAAAACCAAGAAAGGATTTTGATTTGATTTTTTCCTCAACTTTTACAACCTGCTCAATTTTAGCTTCACAGATTTTTAATGCTCTCTGAATAGCTTCTTCCTTTGTCATTGCTTTTATCTCAACAACGCTACTCATTATGCTTCATCTCCTCTTTTCATTACATAATATTGCTGTAGAATTCCAGCAGCACTAGAGGTTAACCAATAAATTTGAAGACCTGCAGGCATTTTGTAAGATATAAATACCATCATAATAGGGAACATGTACATCATATTTTTCATCTGTGGATTAGAACCTGATCCCATAATCTTTTGTTGTGCAAATGCAACCAAGCCGTTTAGTACAGGTAATATATATAATGGATCTGGATTTACAAGAGTTAACCATAAAAAAGTAGACTCTACAGGTACGATTCCTCCATCAACAGGAGCTTTTCTTAAAACTGCAAAAAGAGCCCATAATATAGGCAACTGTACTAACATAGGTAAGCATCCTGCAGCAGGATTTACCTTATATTTTTGATATAATTCCATTGTTTTCTCGTTTAAGAGTTGTTTATCATTTTTATATTTTTCTTTTATTTTATCAATTTCAGGCTGTATTCTTTTCATAGCCTTCATGGATTTGTCCTGCTTTAGTGTCAGCGGTAATAGTAATAGTTTTATTAGAACAGTTATTCCTATAATAGATAAACCGAAGTTCCCTATTATTTTATACAAATATAGGATAATTTGCTCTAAAGGTACGGTAATAAAACTCATTGGTTAATCCCCCTTGTTTTTTTGCTTTTTTCTACTAGGAGGCACAGGGTCATACCCGCCAGGATGAAAGGGGTGACATTTTAAGATTCTTCTAATTCCCAAAAATATCCCTATAAAACACCCATGCTCCTCTATCGCGTGATATGTGTAAGAAGAACAGGTAGGATAAAACCTACAGTTCTTGCCCAATAATTTGGATATAAATTTTTGATAAATTTTAATTAAAAACAATAATAGTTTCTTCATACAAACATATTCAACTTTTTAAAAATAAGATTAAGGTCTTTTTCCATTTGATAGTATTTTAGAGTTTTTACCTTCACTCCAGCAGTTCTTTTGGCTATAAATACTATATCATAACTTTTTTTTATTTTTTTTTCATTCAATCGATAATATTCTCTAAAAAGTCTTTTAAGTCTGTTTCTGCATACAGCGTTACCGGTTTTTTTACTTACAACAAAACCAACCTGATTATGATTATTCTCTTTATTGGTTTTTATGTAGACTAAGGAGTAGTATCCAAATGCTTTAATTCCTGTTTTATAAATATTTTGGAATTGTTCATTTTTTTTTAGTTTATTCATTTAAAACTCCTTAAAAATCTGTAAAAACCCGGTGTTTTTATTCACCGGGTTTTATGCTGATAATTCTGCTCTTCCTCTTGTTCTTCTTCTTTTTAAGACTTGTCTTCCAGTTTTAGTTTTCATTCTGGCTCTAAATCCGTGATTTTTTTTCCTTTTGTGATTATTAGGTTGGAAAGTTCTTTTACTCATTATATTCACCTCCTAAAAATTTCTTACTTTCAGATCAATATTTTAAAGGAATATCCTTATTTTGTCAAGTAAAAAATCTTTATTTAGTTACGTTCTTATCCAATGAATTTTAACTCTTTTTAATAAACAAAAAAAATCAAAAGGATAGATATTTTGTTTAATGTTAAATGTACTGACCAAAGCTAATTTTTATTTTAATTGAAATTCAGTATTTTCAAGGGATTGAGAACAACGATATCATTTTTTTTATTAATGACAATATACACAAAATTTATTCCTTATTTTCCAAGGGTTTAAAATAAACTTAAGCTATTTAGATCAAGAAAAGCAATAACTCATGTTTTTAAATTATTATTTTTGTCAATGGACATAAATAATAACTTATATTTTCCTAGGAAAGGTAGAAAAATACAAAAGAAATTAAAAAGCCTTAAATATTTAAACATCTCAATAAAAACACTAGTTTAGAGAGGAAAAACTGTTAGTTTTAAGGAGCTTAATATTATTTTTAAAAATTATTTTTGTCCCTGTACACAATGTTTAAGTTTTGATTTTATTAATATAGAATAAAATTAAAAGAAAAAAAGATATGAAGAGTCCAGTAAAATAAGAGATCAGATATTAATGGTTTTATTATTATAAATATACATTTCAAAAATCCTTTTATTTTCATGCAGAATAAAAAAATGTAAAAATAAAAGTCAAATAAATAAAGGAGTTTAGTTATAAGTTTTTTATTAATGACTATGTACACAACATTTTTTAGTGTTTTTTAAAACTCATGATCCTTTCTAGGTCAACAAAATCAGCTAATATATAAATTTATGTTTAAAAATTTATTTTTATAAATTAGACTAAGCTTTTTTATTATTTTAAAGTAAAGTATTGAATTTATTCAAACTTCCGTTACTTTTCCTTGATGAAAAGTACCAAAAATCAAGGCCTGTGAAAAATAAGCTAAATGCCTTCGGAAATCTAAGTAAAAATCAAAACTCGCTTCGCTCAGACAGTTGATTTTTTCTAGAGATTTCTCTCAGTCATTCTTAACGCTTATTTTATCAATGGCCAAAAACTAAAAAAAATCTTTTTAGTGCGTAAACTTTGGTGTACCTTTGCGCTTGTTTCTTAGGTAAGACCATATGGTTTTATATTTTTTTGAATTTCAAGTCGCAGGGCTTATACAGGAAAGAACCTGCACTCAGCCGTCCTACAGAATAAGTTCCGCAGGGAACCGAGGACTGTAGCTTACAAAGGCGATAAAAGAAATATATACTTCCTAGACATTTGAAAATTCTTGAACTTTTGGTTACTTTTCTTTCAAGAGAAAAGTAACAGGTTCAAATAAAGTCAGTAATTTATAAAAATTTTTCAACTATTAACTTGGTTTAAACTATTTATTTTATCAATAAGAATTTTAATAAAAACTTATTGAATTTGAAAAAATAAAAAAATTTTTGTGTATTTTTTTTATTTTATGATACACTATAGACTTTCTGACAAGATATTGGAAATATAATTATTTTATTATTATTTATGTACATAATATTTTTTTATAAACTCTGTAAGAAAGTAATATTAATCCGTAGGAAAAAAGAAAACATAAGTTTTTTTTTATAGAAAAAGAAATTTATTTTAGATTTTATTATTGTGAATATACAAAAAAGATGATATCATTTATTGTTATTTTATGAATTTTATTTATG